>NZ_JBVJMK010000004.1:0-61377 GCF_055584245.1 Luteibacter sp. NPDC104163 | reverse complement strand
AGAAGTGATGCCCCCCTCACCGTTGTGGGAGCGCGCTTGCGCGCGATGGGACTTGCCGCGAGCACCCATCGCGCGCAAGCGCGCTCCCACAAGGTCATCAGGTGGAAAAGAAAAGGCCCCGCGAGGGGCCTTGTTCTCGTTCAGCGACCGAGGTTGAACTGCAACCGTCGGCGGAGGGTGACCGTCATGGGCTCGCCATTGCGCATGGCTGGCTTGAATTCCCACTTGCTCACCGCATCGATCGCGGAGCGGTCGAAGATGCGCTTCGGCTGGGCGTCGACGACGTTCACATTGCTCACCGCGCCATCCGCACCCACCGTCAGCTCCACGTCCACCCAGCCTTCCTGGTTAGCGCGCATCGCTGCCGTCGGGTAACGCGGGTTCACCTGGCGGACCAGGACGGCATCAGTGATCGCTTCGCCTTCCGCGCGCGCCGGAGCGGCCGGACGGGTCACCGGCGCCGGTGCCACCGGTTGCTGCTGCGCCACGCGCGCGGCCTGCTCACGCGCCGCCTGCTGGCGCTGGGCTTCGGCGGCCGCCGCGGTCGCGGCCTGCTGCTCGGCCTGCAGCTTCGCGGCCGCTGCCGCGTTCTGCTGGGCCAGCTGCGCCTTCTGCGCATCCTGGGCCTGCTGCTGTTCGCGATCGAGCGTCTTGCGCTGGGCATCGAGCTTGGAGCGAAGGATGGTCAGCGTGTAGTTCGCCGGATCCGCCTTGGCCAGCAGGTCGATTTCGCGCTGGGCCTCATTGAAGTCGCGCGCGTTGATCGTCTGTTCGGTGGCGGCCGCGCCGTACGAGAACGTCTCGCGCAGCGCATCCGCCGCGACGGCGTTGCCCGGCTGCTTCTGCAGCACCTTCATATAGAACTCGAACGCATTATTCCCGGCCGGCGCCACCAGGCGCTGGTCGTTCATGGCAGTGCGCGCTTCGGCGAGCAGCTGGTCCACGCTCAGCGCGTCGACGTTGGCCGGCGGCGCCTCGCGGACCGCACCCGGCTTGGTCGCCGTGGCGGCGTTCTGCTGGGTCAGGTCGACGTTGGCGTCGTGGTACGGCTTGATAATGAGGAAGTAAGCGGCCACGCCCAGCACCACCACGATGGCGAGGACGGCGAGCGTGACGGGATTGACGGCACCGCGCATGCGGTGGCGCACCGGGATTCGATGACGGGTATCCATGGCGGCGGGACAGGACTCCGGAATGAACGCGCGCCCCCTGATGGCTTGACGCGCGGGACCCCCCGTCCCACGCAGCGCGTGGCCTGAAAGGTAACCGTAATGAGCGCGTGAATCCAGCCTGCGGGCCTAGGAGCTTTTCCGGGACGCGAACCAGGCCCCTTAAATGAATAACCCCGGCCAGGCCGGGGTCAAGTTTCGAAGTGGCTCCCCGCGCTGGGCACCGCGGGGAGCTAATTCGCAAACAGCTTTCTTATTAGAAGGTGACGCTTGCTTGCTTAGACCTTGGGGGCCTTCGGAGCGCGCGGGGCCTTCACAGCCTTGGGGGCCTTGGCAGCCTTGGTCGCGCGAACGACCTTGGCAGCGGCGACCTTCTTGCTGGCAGCCTTACGCGGTGCAGCCTTACGGGCAGTCTTCTTGACGGCAGCCTTGCGGGCGGTCTTCTTGACTGCAGCCTTCTTCGGCGCAGCCTTGCGGACGGCCTTCTTGACGGCCTTCTTGGCAGCGACCTTACGGGTCGAAGCCTTCTTCACCGCCGACTTGCGGGCGGTCTTCTTGACCGCAGCCTTGCGGGCGGTCTTCTTCACTGCGGCCTTGCGGGCGGCAGTCTTCTTCGCCGGTGCCTTGCGGGCAGCCGTGCGCTTCACGGTGGACTTCTTGGTCGCCTTCTTGGCGGCCGACTTCTTGGCAGTGGCTTTCTTGGCAGTGGCCATGGTTCGTCTCAGCTCCTCATCAGTTGGCAGTGGTTGCCCAGTAAAAGCATGTAGGAACGCTTCAACCAGCAGATCGCTGTTCGTCGCGTGCCTTAAATTGTTCACCTGTCGGCGGGTTCTTTCATCGGATAGCAGGCGGAGGATGTGCAGCGGAATCGATACCGTGATCTTGCGTACCGCTCCCGCTTTCGAACCGTGCTCCACATACGGCCGGATGAATTCTGGTGTTTCCATTTCCGGGTTCCCCGTCAATTGACGCAAAAGCTATTCCTGAACAAATCCGCTGTCAATAAATTTTGGCTCTAAATTGAAGACGTTGCGGATACATCGCGCGGGCCCGGAGGTCGCCGGGACATAACCGCGGGGAGGATTATCGACCTCTCCGATTCGATTTTTCGTTTGCTCGCGATTGCATATTCGCGATTCGCGTTATTAACAAAACATCTTAAATAAAGGCATTTCGTGAACCGTTCTGCGTTTCGCGTATCGGTCGCGAGAGCGCGCCCGCATGGTCGCGCGCGGTGTCGCGCGGTGACCCGCCGGGGGTGGTTTTGGGGATGAACGGAACTCGACTGGCGGCGAAAAAAAAATTTCCCAAAAGGGGTGCCGCGGACAAAAAAATGCCGGTCGAGGACGACCGGCACCAGGTTGAAGCGATCCGAGCGACCGTCAGTGGTCTTCGTTTTCGATCAGTTCGGCGTAAGCGTCGGGCGTCAAAAGTTCGTCGACTTCGTTCCGGTCGCTGTACTTGATCTTGAAGATCCAGCCACCCTCGTAGGGTTCCGAGTTGATCGTCTCGGGAGCATCCGAGAGCGCCTCGTTCACCGCCACGACTTCACCCGAGAGGGGGGAATAAATATCGGACGCGGCCTTCACCGATTCGACGACGGCGACACCCTTGCCTTCGCCTGCCTCGACGGTGCTACCCACTTCCGGCAACTCGACGTACACCAGATCGCCCAGCGCGCCCTGCGCGTGGTCGGAAATGCCGACCGTGGCGGTGCCGTCGTCGTTGATGCGCACCCACTCGTGGGACTTGAGGAAATGCAGGTCGCCTGGGATTTCGTTGCTCATGGGGTAGGCCTCGTAAGGGAGTGGGCGGTGGAGACCGGAACATTGTACCGATCCCGGCGCGGCACGGAAGCATGCCATCCGTGACAGGCGGCACCCCATGGCTATCAGCGGCAAGCCGATGCAAATGCCGCTGATAACCGACAGAGCGCGTAGGCGAAGGGCGACAGGAACGGTGGCTTCCTCCGTCTAACGTGTCGGTGGCGGCCCAACCGGGGCCGTGCCTGTGACCCACAAAGGAAGGACAACATGACGACGAATACCCGCCGCGAATTCAGCGTACTGCGCAAGATCCGGCTCGAAAACGACAAGGAAAAGAACATCATGGGCGGCGCGGAGATTTTCGCGGTCGTCTCGGGCGTTGGCGTGAACGGCAAACCGCTGGTGAAGGTGCTGGACATGCCGTGGCTCGACCACGACAAGCGGGACTACTCGCCCAACATGGACCTGGTCGACTGGTCGGAGTGGGGCGCCGACCACGTGAATATCCAGCTGTTCGAAGATGACGACGGCACCGATTTCGGCAAGCTCGCCAGCACCCTGGTGACGGGCGTCCAGAAGGGCCTTGCCGCATCCCCGACGACCTCGCCCTACGCCGCGGTAGGCAAGATCGGGGAACTGGTGCTCGGCGCGATGGATCCGAAGTGGTTCAAGAACGACATCGACTATGTCGATTCCTACTATCTGATCGAACGCGGCAAGCGCTATGCCGGGTACGTCGGCGCGGCAAACAACGCCACCGTCACCATCGAGCCCTACACCGTCGGCTGACCGCCAACCGGCCGCCCATGCACCACCCCCACCCAGAAGGATCTGACATGAATACGACTCATACCGTTGCCGGCCCGGGTAACGAAGAACTGACCATCATCCAGCGGATCACTGCGAAGGACATCCGCGAATCGTGCCCGAAGGGCAAGGCCGAGGTCATCGCCATCGTGAGCGGTGTCGGGCACGACGCCATGCCGAAGGTATCGATCCGCCAGCTGCCCTTCCTGACCGAGGCGAACCAAAGCCGCAACCCGCACATGGATATCGTGAACTGGAACGAGTTCGCCTCGAAGTACGTGAACATCGAGTTCTGGGAACTCGACGGCGATCTCGACTTCAACCACCTCGCCCGAGGGGTCGTCGATTCCGTGGGTGATATCGCCACCCTGATCGCACCCGAGGTGACCCCGGGCACGCCGACGGAGCAGATCGAAAAGGCCCTGGAAAGCATCACGAAGCGATCGAAGGCTGCCGTGTCGCTGGTCTCGCGGATCGGCGAGGCCGTGATGAAGACCATGGGCAGCGGCAGCTGGCTGAAGGACGATCACGATTACCTCGATACCTTCTACACGATCGAGCGCGGCGAGTATTACAAGGACCGCATGGGCGCCAACCGCAACATCACGATTACGCTCCAACCGAAGTAACCGGCGCCACAAATGACGAGGGCGGCCCGCGGCCGCCCTCGTCAAGCACATCTTTATAGGGGTGCGTTTTAGTCCGCGATACCCGGCATCGGCTGGCCATCGCGCACGAACGGGAACTTCACCACGCGGACCGGCACTTCCTTCCCACGGATGTCGACGCGGACGTCACCCGGCTCGCCTGCAGGGATGCGGGCAAAGGCAATGGACTTGCCGAGCGTGGGGGCGAAGCCGCCGGAGAGGATCTCGCCCTCGCCGTTGGCAGTGAGAACTTTCTGACCGTGGCGGAGCACGCCCTTGTCGTCCATGACCAGGCCGACCATGACGCGCTTCACGCCATCGGCCTTGTGCTGCTCCAGCGCGGCGCGGCCGATGAAGTCACGGCCCTCGTCCAGCGAAATGGTCCAGGCCAGCGCGGCTTCCCACGGCGACACCGTCTCGTCCATGTCCTGGCCGTAAAGGTTCATGCCGGCTTCGAGGCGCAGGGTGTCGCGCGCACCCAGGCCGGCCGGGGCGACACCCGCGGCATGCAGGTGCTTCCACAGCTCCACGACGCGGGTGTTCGGCACGACGACCTCGAAGCCGTCTTCACCGGTGTAGCCGGTGCGGGCGAGGAACAGCGGCATGCCATCCGGACCCTCGGTTTCGATCGCGGCGAACTTGCCGAGCTTGCGTGCCTTCTCCTGCACGTCGGCCGGCAGGAGGCCGATCAGCTTCTCGCGGGCGTTCGGGCCCTGCACGGCGATCATGCCGAACTCGGGGCGTTCGCGGACGCTGACGCCGAAGGCAGCCGCCTGCTTTTCGATCCACGCCAGGTCCTTCACGCGGGTAGCGGCGTTCACCACCAGGCGGAAGAAATCCTCGCGCAGGAAATAGACGATCAGGTCGTCGATGACGCCGCCATTCTCGTCGAGCATGCAGGTGTAGAGCGCCTTGCCCGACTTCGCCAGCTTGTCCACGTTGTTGGCGACCAGCTTGCGCAGGAAGTCGCGGGTGTTCGGGCCAGTCAGGTCCACCACGGTCATGTGCGAGACATCGAACATGCCGGCGTCCTTGCGGACGGCGTGGTGTTCCTCGATCTGCGAGCCGTAGGCGATGGGCATGTCCCAGCCACCGAAATCGACCATGCGGGCGCCGAGCTCGCGGTGGGTGGCGTTGAGTTCGGTCTTGTCGGTCATGGTCTTACCTTCAGGGGGATAGGGCTTGGGGCTAGCCAGTTATTATCCCGGCAGCAAGCGCCAAGTCCAAGCGCGCCGCAACATCTTCCTGCTAGCCTTCCGACCCATGGCCACTCCCACCCTGCCCGGCACGGTCACCCTTACCCGCGATACCGGCGGCGATCGGCTCGTGCTCCGGGGGGACTGGACCCTCCCTTATTACGAGGCGCTGCAGCAGCGCGCCAACGAAATGGCCGGGTCGATCGGTAGCGAGGTCGCCGTGGACCTCCACGACGTCCATGCCATGGACACCTCCGGCGCGTTCGTCATCGCCGAGCTGCTTGGCAGCCGGCGCACCCAGGCCCTGGCCCAGGACGAAGCCCTCCCCGCCGCCCGCCGGGCACTGTTGAAGACCGTCGGCGACGCGATCGACACGTACTGCAAGGGCGTGCCGCGCAAGCGCGATGCCGGCTTCGTGGTCCTGCTCGAGCGTATCGGCCGGGGGGTCGAATCGTTCTGGAAGCAGACGCTCAAGCTGCTCGCCTTCATCGGCATCACGCTGCAGGGTTTCGCGAGCACGGGCTGGCGCCCCCGACGCTGGCGGGTCACCTCGCTCATTTCCCACCTGGAGCAGACCGGCCTGGATGCCGTGCCGATCCTCGCCCTGCTCTCCTTCATGGTGGGCGCGGTGGTCGCCTTCCTCGGCTCGACCGCGCTCGCCGCTTATGGTGCGAGCGTGTTCACGGTGGACCTGGTCGGCTTCGCGTTCCTGCGCGAGTTCGGCGTGCTGCTCACCGCCATCCTGCTCGCCGGCCGTACCGCCAGCGCCTTCACGGCGCAGATCGGTTCCATGAAGGCCCGCGAGGAGATCGACGCGATCCGCACCCTGGGTCTCGACCCGGTGGAGCTGCTGGTGCTTCCGCGCGTCCTCGCCCTGCTGATCGCCCTGCCGCTGCTCACCTTTATCGCCATGATCGCCGGCATCGTCGGCGGCGGCGTGGTCTGCATCGCCACGTTAAAGATGTCGCCCTCGATGTTCCTCAACATGTTCCAGGAGGACATGCAGCTCCGGCAGTTCCTCGTCGGCATCGCCAAGGCACCGGTGTTCGCCTTCATGATCGCGGTGATCGGCTGCATGGAAGGGTTCAAGGTATCCGGCAGCGCACAGTCGGTCGGCGAGCACACCACCTCCGCCGTGGTGCAATCCATCTTCGTGGTGATCCTGCTCGATGCGGTCGCCGCCCTCTTCTATATGGAGATGGGTTGGTGAGCGACGATACCGTAATTGAAGTACGCGGACTCACCAACCGGTTCGGCACGCAGACCGTGCACGAGAACCTCGACCTCGACGTGCGCCGCGGCGAGATCATCGGCATCGTCGGCGGCTCCGGCACCGGCAAGTCGGTATTGCTGCGAACCATCATCGGCCTGGTGCGCCCGGTGGCCGGCGAGGTCCGCGTGTTCGGCGAGAACCTGCTCTCGCTACCGGAGGACCGTCGCTCGCTGGTGGAACGGCGCTTCGGCGTCCTGTTCCAGAGCGGCGCCCTGTTCTCCTCGCTGACCGTGGCCGAGAACGTTGCCCTGCCGCTGGTGGAACACGCGAAGCTCGACCGCATCGATGCCACCCGCCTCGCCGGCGTGAAGCTCGCGCTCTCCGGCCTGCCGGTGGAAGCCGGGCGCAAATGGCCCTCGGAACTTTCCGGCGGCATGATCAAGCGCGCCGCCCTCGCCCGCGCGCTCGCGCTGGACCCCGAGATTTTGTTCCTCGACGAGCCGACCGCCGGCCTCGATCCGATCAGCGCCGCCGCGTTCGACAGCCTCATCGTCACCCTGCGCGATGCGCTGGGGCTCACCGTGTTCCTCGTGACGCACGACCTGGACACCTTGTATTCCACCTGCGACCGCGTAGCCGTGCTTTCCCAGCGCCGCGTCCTGGCCGTGGGCCCGATTAGCGAAGTCGCCCGCACCGATGATCCCTGGGTGCAGGCGTACTTCAACGGACCGCGCGGCCGCGCGGCCACCTTCGCCGCCAGCCAAGGCAAGGACTGAACCATGGAAACCCGAGCGCACCACATCCTTATCGGCCTGTTCACCGTGATCGTCGTCGTTGGCGGCCTGCTCTTCGGGGTCTGGCTGGCGAAGGCGCACTCCGACCAGGAATGGAACTACTACGACGTGGTGTTCAGCGAAGCAGTCACCGGTCTCTCGCGCGGCTCGGCGGTCCAGTACAACGGCATCCGCCTGGGCGACGTGACCCAGTTGAGGCTGGACCCGAATGACCCGCGCCGCGTGCTCGCCCGGATCCGGGTGAACGGCGATACGCCGCTGCGCAAGGACACGCACGCGAAGCTCGCGCTGACCGGCGTGACCGGCACGGCGATCATCCAGCTCACGGGTGGCTCGCCCGGCAGCCAGTTGCTCGTCGGCCACGACGGCGAGGTGCCCATCATCAATGCGGATACCTCCCAGCTGGCCAAGCTGCTCTCCAACAGCGAAGACCTCATCACCAACATCAACCAGGCGGCGGCGCATGCCAGCGAGTTGCTATCGCCCGAGAACGTGCACCGGATCGAGCGCACCCTGGATCACCTCGACAAGACGACCGGCGTCATCGCCGATGAGCGTGAAGACATCCGTTCGCTGATCAAGCAGCTCGATCTCGCCACGAAGCAGGCGAACGAGACGCTGGCGGAAAGCAAGAGCCTGGTGCAGAACGCCAATGGGCTGGTGCAGGGACAGGGCAAGGCGACGCTGGAGAGCGCGCAGCGTGCCATGGCCTCCCTCGAGCATTCCATGGCCTCGATCGACCGGCTCATCAACGACAACAGCGATGCCCTCAACGGTGGCGCCGCCAGCCTTGGCGACCTGGCGCCTGCCTTGCGCGAACTGCGCGACACGCTGGGATCGCTGCGCTCGATCACCCGGCGCCTGGATGAAAACCCGAGCGGCTACCTGTTCGGACGCGAGAAGACCAAGGAGTTCACCCCATGAGCCGCCTACGGTTCGCCCTTCCCTTCGTGCTCGCCGCCGTGGCGGGCTGCTCCATCCTGCCCAAGGCCGAACAACCGAGCGTCTATACGCTGCCGGCCGCGCCCGGCGGCCGGCCCATGGCGACGACGCCCGTGCCCTGGGCGCTGCGCATCGCCACGCCGAACGCGCCGCGCTCCATCGATAACTCACGCATCGCCGTGGTACCGGCGAGTAACACGATCACGGTGTATGCGGCCGCGCGCTGGAACGACAGTGCGCCGCACATCTTCCGTGACCGCCTCGCGGACGCGTTCCGCGACAGTGGCCGCGTCACCGCGCTCAGCACGGATGACAGCAACCTTGCCGCGGATTACGAGCTTGGCGGAACACTCGCGTCGTTCCAGACCGATTACGCCAACGGCAGCCCGGAAGTGGTGATCCGCTTCGACGCCATGCTCGCCAACTCCCGCCGCCACCAGATCGTCGCCAGCCAGCGTTTCGAGGTGCGCGAGCCGGTGGATGGGAAGGAAGTACCGCAGGTGGTGCAGGCGTTCGGGCGGGCGATGGACAAGCTCTCCCGCGATGTCGTGAGCTGGACCTACCAGTCAGCCCCAACGCCGTAGGAGCCCACCCTGTGGGCGACGCCGTTCGCGAGAGAGTCAGGGGTCCTGTGGCCTATCGCGAAAGATGTCGCCCACAGGGTGGGCTCCTACGAGGTCAGGCGGGTTTCGGTTCCACCGGATACGCCGGCTCGGCATCGAGCGACGACGCGCAGACCGCTGCAAGCTCCAGCAGCCGCAGATCCGAACCGCGCGCGCCCACGAGCTGCATGCCGATGGGCATCCCGTTCGGCAATGTCCCCATCGGAATGCTCACCGCCGGGCAACCCGCCAGGCTGGCGAAGCTGCAGAGGTCGGCCTGCGATGCCGGTGCCGGCTGGTCGAGCGGGAACGCACCCTGCGAGGTCGTGGGCATGACCAGCACATCGACCTGGGCGAACAGGCGGCGCATCTTCAGCGTGGCCGCATCCAGCACGAGATCGGCGGCGACATAGTCGGCGGCCGACTTCTTCGCCGCGAAATCCACCATCTGGCGGAAGGCCGGCGATACCGGATACGCCTCGTCGGCCAGTTCCTCGGCAAAGGTGTTGAGCATCTCCGCTTCCATGAGCAGGAGGCCGGCGCGACGGGTGCGGGCGAAATCCCAGTCGGAGAAATCCACCGCGCGGCGCTCGCCCAGTTCGCCCTTGAGCTGGGAAAGCGCGTTGTTGAACACATCGATGACGTCGCTCTCGACACCCACGGCGGCGAGGTCCGGCAGGAAACCGGTGCGCAGGTTGCCCGGCTCCCAGTCCGGCGGCTGGAACGCGACGCGACGGCGGCGCGAGCGGGCATCGTCGGCGTCGTAGCCCGCCAGGGTCTGCAGCAGCACGGTCAGGTCATCCACGCCGCGCGCCAGCAGGCCCACGGCGTCGAGCCTTCGCGCCGCGGGCACCAGGCCCCGGGCGGAAATCTCACCGTGGGTCGGTTTCAGCGCATACACGCCGCAGTAGCTGGCTGGCACGCGGACCGAGCCGAGCGTGTCGGAACCGATCGCAGCCACGGCCATGCCAGCGGCGACGGCGGCGGCCGCGCCACCCGACGAACCACCGGCGGTGTAGCCGAGGCGATGCGGATTGTGCGTTGCGCCATGGAACGGATTGTTGGTGGTAAGGCCCAACGCCCCTTCATCCATGTTGGTCTTGCCCAGCAGCACTGCGCCGGACGCACGCAACCGGGCAATCGCATGGGCATCCTGGCCAGGCACCACGGTGCGCCGCCGCATACCCGCCTTCGTGGGCACGCCGGCGACGTCGAAATTGTCCTTGATGGCGATGGGCAGGCCGTCCAGGCGGCCCATCACGCCATCGCGGCGGCGGCGGTCGGCCGCCAGGGCCTGCTCCTGGATGAGCGACACGCTCACGTCGGTATAGGCGTTCAGGACCGGATTAAGCCGCTCGATCGCGTCCTGGTACACATCTGAAAGGGCCTGCGGTTGTGCCCGGCCGATCGCCAGCCAGTGCATGATCTGCAAAAGGGTGGCCCGGCGCATGTCCGTGGCGGAGACAGGCAACATCGTATTCATGGAATCTCCTGGCGCGTGGAGACGACTATAAACCTCCCATGTGAATGTCTTGCAACCCCGGCGGGGTCCGTTTCAAACGGCGATTTGCCCGGGTTGGGGGGAAACGTGACAATACGTGATTGATCCTGCCAGCCAGATTCGAGAGCCAGCGATGAGCGAACGCGAAACCATGGAATACGATCTCGTCGTCGTCGGGGCAGGCCCCGCCGGCCTCGCGTTCGCGATGCGTACGAAACAGCTCAATCCGGAGATCTCGGTCTGCGTGATCGAGAAGGCCTCGACCATCGGTGCACAGATCCTCTCGGGCGCCGTCATCGAGACCGCCCCGCTGGATCGCCTGCTGCCGGATTGGCGCAAGGCGCCGCCGCCGGTGTGCGTGCCGGTGACGAAGGACGAGTTCTGGTGGCTGAAGGATCACCAGTCGGGCATCAAGGCCCCGGTGGCCCCACCGCAGATGAACAACCATGGCAACGTGATCGTCAGCCTGGGCGCCCTGTGCGCCTGGCTGGCACCACAGGCCGAGGCGCTGGGCGTCGACGTGTTCCCGGGCTATGCCGCCGCCGAGGCCCTGTTCGACGAAAGCGGCGCCGTGAATGGCGTGCGCATCGGCGACATGGGCATCGCGCGTGATGGCACGCACAAGCCGGGCTACACCGAAGGCATCGACATCCGCGCGAAGGTGACCGTGCTCGCCGAGGGCTGCCGGGGCCACATCAGCAAGGCACTGATCAAGACGTTCGACCTGGATGCGGAAAGCGACCCGCAGACCTACGGCATCGGCATCAAGGAACTGTGGCAGCTCCCTGCCGGCCGCGGCGAACCGGGCAAGGTGGTCCACACCACCGGCTGGCCGTTGGCGAACGACACCTACGGCGGCAGCTTCCTGTACCACCTGGATAACGACCGCGTCGCCGTCGGCTTCGTCGTCGGCCTGGATTACCCGGATCCGAACTTCTCGCCGTTCGAGGCGTTCCAGCAGTTCAAGCACCACCCGAACGTGAAGGGCCTGCTCGAAGGCGGCAACATCGTTTCCGCCGGTGCGCGCGCCATCATCGAGGGCGGCTTCCAGTCCCTTCCTAAGGTGGAAATGCCCGGCGCGATCCTCATCGGCGATTCCGCCGGCCTCGTGAACGTGCCGAAGATCAAGGGCACGCACCAGGCTATCGCCTCGGGCATGCTCGCTGCCGAGCACCTGGTCGCCACGCAACTCAACCCGGCCGGCTGGGACGCGAAGCTGCGCGGCTCGGCGGTCGTCGCCGAGCTGAAGTCCGTGCGCAACATCCGCCCGGGCTTCAACAAGGGGTTGTGGTTCGGCCTGCTCAATGCGGCGTGGGAAACCATCACATTCGGCAAGTCGCCGTGGACGCTGAAGAACCACGCTGACTGGTCGTCGCTGGACAAGCTTGGCCAGTACGAGGCGCCGAAGAAGGATTATGTGGAGCGCACGCTCGCGCCGCGTGACCGCCTGGCGTCGGTGTATTTCGCCGCCACGGAGCATGATGAAGACCAGCCGGTTCACCTGAAGGTGGCTGATACGTCTATCTGCGTGGACCGTTGCACCACCGAGTACGGGAATCCGTGCCAGCGGTTCTGCCCGGCGGGCGTGTATGAGATGGTTGAGGATGACGGTGGGCGGCGCTTGCAGATCAATGCGGCGAACTGCGTGCATTGCAAGACCTGCGATATCAAGGATCCGTACCAGATTATTACCTGGGTCACGCCTGAGGGTGGGTCTGGGCCGAATTACCAGGGCCTCTGAAGCATCGTGTCCGACCATCTATCCTGGCGTTATCGACGATTGAGATCACTTGCCCAGCGCATGCGCACAAGCATTGCGCTCCGGGGATGGCGAGGGACGTTGGCTCGCATCGGCCAGGGCCTCACGCCGAGGCCAGCCGAGGATGACTCCCTGCAGTTGCTGCCGCTGGATGCTCCGTATGCGCATCTGGCGCTGGCCACGTCGAGCCAACCGCGGGTATCTATCATCATCCCGGTTTATGGGAAAGTGGAATATACGCTGGCCTGCCTTCGCTCGCTAAGCCTGGCCCCCCCGGGCGTGCCGTACGAGGTGATCGTTGTCGATGACGCGTCGCCCGATAACACGGCGACGGTATTGTCCGAGGTGAGCGGGCTGCGCCTGCTGAAGAACGAACGGAACCTGGGCTTCGTGGGCTCATGCAATGCCGGCGCGGCAGCCGCGGGCGGTGCCATGCTCGTCTTCCTCAATAACGATACACAGGTAACGCCTGGGTGCATCGACGCGCTGCTCCAGGCTTTCGAGCTGTACCCCGACACGGGCATCGCCGGGAGCCAGCTCGTCTATCCCGACGGACGGCTCCAGGAAGCCGGGGCATGGGTATTCTCCGACGCGTCGGCCTGGAACATCGGCCGGTTCGAATCACGCAAGAACCCAGCTTACCGCTATACACGTACGGTCGATTACGTGTCGGGCGCATCGCTCGCCATCCCCGCCGCGCTATTCGCGGCGGTCGGCGCGTTCGACCTGCGTTACGCGCCGGGCTACTACGAAGATACCGATCTCGCCTTCGCCGTGCGCGCCGCCGGTTATAGCGTTCGCTATGTGCCGGCAAGCATCGTCGTGCACGCCGAGGGCATCAGTTCGGCGGATGAGGTGGATAGTGGCATGAAGCGCTTCCAGGCCGTCAATCGCCACAAGCTTGCCGAGAAATGGGCTCCGGCGCTTGCGCTTCAGCCCGCGCCCGGCACATCGCTCGCCACGATCGATCGCCAGCGCCGCGGCGCCACCGTACTGGTGGTGGATGTATCCACACCGGACGCCTCGCGCGATTCCGGATCGCTTCGCCTCATTTCGATGATGCGTATCCTTGTCGCCGATGGCTGGCACGTGGTATTTGCGCCCGATGATGGCGTCGCGTCCGATAAGGAAGTCTCAACACTCGGGGCCTTTGGGATCGAAGTGGCGGCGGCTCCATGGGTGGGGAGCGTCCCGGAATGGCTTGCCGCACGCGGCGCTGAACTTACCGCCGTGATCCTTTCGCGCCACATGGTCGCGACCCAATACGAGTCTTTCGTCCGCAAACATGCGCCCGGTGCGGCCTTCATTTTCGACACAGTGGACCTGCATTTCCTCCGCGAGGAGCGCGCCGCGATGCAAGCGGGTAGTAGCGCGCTGGCGAGGCACTCCCACTCGACACGCAAACACGAGCTTCGCCTGATCGCCGCCGCTGATACTACCTTCGTGGTCAGCGAATACGAACGCGAATTGCTCGCGGGCATCCTGCCGGATGCACGCGTCAGCCTGCTTTCAAACATCCACGAAGTGTTCGGGCGCACGGCCGGCTTCGCTGGGCGCCGTGACATCTTGTTCGTCGGTGGTTACGGCCACCCGCCGAATGCCGACGCCATGCACTGGATGGCCACTGAAATTCTTCCTGCCATGCGCCGCGTCGACCCGGATATCCGCATACTCGTCGCCGGCGACGTGCCCGACGATGCGCGTATAGCGCTCACCCGCGCCGGCCTCGACATGATGGGCCGCGTACCCGACCTTGCCCCCTTGATGGCCAGTTGCCTCGCTTCCATCGCGCCGCTGCGATTTGGTGCGGGCGTGAAAGGCAAGATCAACATGGCAATGAGCCACGGGCTTCCTGTCATCGCCACGCCCGTAGCCGTCGAAGGCATGCACCTGACCAACGGCGTGGATGCCATGGTCGCCGAGGGCCCCGATGCGATGGCCGCGGCGTACCAGCGCCTCGCCACGGATGAAGCGCTGTGGACGGTGCTGTCAGATCGATCCATGGCCCATGTCGCGACGCATTTTGGCGCCGATGCCGCGCGCGCTGCCTTGCGCGATGCGCTCCCGCCGCGCACTGTTCCGGGAGGCTGAGTCATGGCCATCGCCGGCACTTTTCGTTCACTTGTGTTCCGCGGCCTTCGGCTGGGGTTCCGCCTTGCCCCTTTGCCCACGGCAACCCGCGACCGCCTGCGCCAGCGGTTCCTCACCACGCTACCTGGGCTCGTGCCCGACGGCCCCACCGGCCGCCCGGCCACCGCCACGACGCGGCGCCCGTACGATCACGCTGGCCATCGGCTCGTCGGCTACCGGCCAGCGGTCGAAGCCGCCCCGTTGAAGGATGCCCCAGCGGCCGTCGTCGCCTTCTACCTTCCGCAATTCCATCCCTTCGCGGAGAACGATGCGTGGTGGGGCACGGGCTTCACTGAGTGGCGTAACGTATCGCGTGCGCTTCCGCAGTTCGAAGGACACGTGCAACCACGTCTTCCTGGCGACCTGGGCTTCTATGACTTGCGGCTACCGGAAACCATGCGTGCCCAGGCGGAGCTTGCCCGTACCTACGGAATCGCTGCGTTCTGCTCGTATTTCTACTGGTTCGCTGGCAAGACCCTCATGGAGGCACCGCTGCGCGGCTGGCTCGCCGATCCTTCCCTCGACCTGCCGCTGTGCTTGTGCTGGGCAAACGAAAACTGGTCACGACGCTGGGATGGCCGCGAAGAGGATGTGTTGATCGCGCAGCGGCACAGCGCGGAGGACGATCTTGCCTTCATCGCGCACATCGCACCTTACCTGCGTGATCGTCGCTACCTGCGCGTCGACGGCAAGCCGCTGCTGCTCGTCTACCGCCCCGGCTTGTTGCCGGATGCCGCCGCCACGGCAGCACGATGGCGGCTCTGGTGCCAGGAGAACGGCATCGGCGACATCTGGCTGGCGTACGTGCAGAGCTTTGACAACGTCGATCCGCGCCGCATTGGCTTCGACGCCGCCGTTGCCTTCCCGCCGAACAACACCACGGCGCGCAATGTGACCGCCTCGCGCACATTGCTCAATCCCGATTATGCAGGCGAGATCCTCGACTGGCGCGACCTAGCGCAGCAGGGCAAATCGCCGGATTACCTGCTCTACCCCGCCGTGAACCCCGGCTGGGATAACGAGGCGCGGCGTAGCGGCCGAGGCCGCTGTTTCGTGCATGCGTCGCCAGCTGGCTACATGGACTGGTTGCGTCGCGCCGTCATCACGGCCCGCGAACGCGCGCCACGGCAGCCGCTCGTCTTCGTCAATGCATGGAACGAGTGGGCAGAGGGTGCGGTGCTGGAACCTGATGCCGCGCGCGGCCATGCCTGGCTCGAAGCCACCCGCGCGGCGCTGGCACCCGTGCCGGTGGCGCCGCGCCCAGTCGCGCTGGTGCATGCCTGGCATGTCGACCTGCTCGACGATATCGCTGCGGCCCTATCGGCATCCGGCATCAGTTGGCGCGTGGTCATCACCACTGCCCGCGAGCGCGAAAAGGCCGTACGTGAAGCCTGCGCGCGCCTTGGCCTTTCCGCAGAGATCCACGCATATGCCAACCGCGGCCGTGACATCCTGCCCTTCTTGCAGGCAGCTGCGGGACTGCTGCTCGATGGCACACAGGTCATCCTGAAGCTGCACACGAAGAAAACCGAGCACCGTGCCGACGGTGAGGTCTGGCGACGCGACCTGTTCAATACCCTGCTCGCCCCTGGCCGAGCCCAAAGGCTGCTGGAGGCGTTCGCCGCCGATGCAACGCTCGGTGCGATCGCGCCCGACAGTCATGCGGTGCGGTTGGATGAATTCGCCGGAGCTAACGGCACGGCCGTGTCAGGTTTGCTTTCCCGGATGGACATCTCGCCCGGCCATGCTGAGCGGTTCATCGCCGGCAGCATGTTCTGGATCCGAGCGGACGGGCTGCGGCCGCTGTATGAGATGGACCTGGGTGAGTGGGAATTCGAGGCGGAAGCCGGCCAGGTTGACGGCACGCTCGCTCATGCCATTGAGCGCGTGGTAGCCGCCGGCGTGAGCAGCCGTGGGCTACGCATCCGTGAGGCCCACGAGTTACTCGGCGAAGAGCCCATGGCAAGCTTTACCTACGCCTCCCGCGTCCCCAAGATGCCCACCTGAAGGATCCACGGCATGAAAATCCTCGTCTGCGGCGGTGCCGGTTACATTGGCTCGCATACCACGGTCGAACTCGTCGAGCGTGGCCACGATGTACTGGTACTCGACAACCTGTGCAATTCATCGCGCCGCGCCGTCGAGCATGCGAGCCGCATCACGGGCCGCGACATCCCGTTCGTCGAAGCGGACGTCCGCGATAGCGCCGCGCTTGACCGGGCATTCGAGGCCTTCCAGCCCGATGTCGTCATGCATTTCGCCGCGCTGAAATCGGTGGGCGAATCCACGGAGCGCCCGCTCGATTATTTCGAGAACAATATCTCGGGCACCATCGTCTTGTTGCAAGCCATGCGCAAACATGGTGTGCAACGCCTTGTGTTCAGTTCGTCGGCAACCGTGTACGGCTTGCCGGAGACGTGCCCCGTGGATGAAGGCGCACCGCTATCGGTAACGAATCCGTATGGCCGCACGAAGCTGGTCATGGAAGAGCTGATCGCGGACGTGGTGGCGTCGGATCCGGCGTTCCGCGCTGGCATCCTGCGCTATTTCAATCCTGCGGGCGCCCATCCCTCGGGCATGCTCGGCGAAGATCCCGCGGGGCGCCCCAACAATCTTTTGCCGTATGTGAGCCAGGTGGCTATCGGGAGGCTGCCCAGCGTGCAGGTATTCGGCGGCGACTACCCCACGCCGGATGGCACGGGCGTTCGCGACTATATCCACGTGGTGGACCTTGCCCGCGCGCATGTCGATGCCATGGCCCGCCTCGTCGACCACGGTGGTTTCACCGTAAACCTCGGCACGGGCCGTGGCTACAGCGTGCTGGAGGCCATCCGGGCATTCGAGAAGGCTAGCGGCCGCAGCATTCCGTACCAAATCGTCCCCCGGCGGCCCGGTGATGTCGCCGCCTGCTTTGCTGACCCCGCCCTCGCAACACGCTTGCTGGGCTGGCAAGCAGAGCTCGGCCTCGAGCGCATGTGCGAGGACGCATGGCGATGGCAGACGCAGTTTCCCCAGGGCTTTGCGACACCGTGAACCCTTGCGCGGAGCCATGCGGCAGCGCAGCACGGACGTAACGGGCCGGCGTATCGCGGCCCTAGCCCTAACGTTTTCGCTAGAATGACAGGCCAATTTTGTCGTCCGTTCGCGTGAACGGGCATTCACACAGGAACCAAGCATGAAGATCCTGGTCGGCTACAAGCGCGTCGTGGACTACAACGTCCGCATTCAGGTCAAGCCCGATGGCACCGGCGTCGTCACCGATGGCGTGAAGCTTTCCGCCAACCCGTTCGACGATATCGCCCTGGAAGAGGCCCTGCGCCTTCGTGAGAAGGGCATTGCTGAAGAAGTCATCGTCGTCGGCATCGGTCCGGCCGACCTCACGGCCCACCTGCGCAATGGCCTGGCCATGGGCGCCAACCGCGCCATCCATGTGCAGACCGCTGACGCCGTCTCGCCGCTGACCGCCGCGCGCACCTTCCTCAAGCTCGTCGAGAAGGAGCAGCCGGGCCTGGTGATCCTGGGCAAGCAGGCCATCGATGACGATGCCAACCAGACCGGCCAGATGCTCGCCGCCCTGTGGGATCGGCCGCAGGCCACGTTCGCCAGCAAGGTCGAGATCGCCGATGGCAAGGCCACGGTGACCCGTGAGGTCGATGCTGGCCTGGAAACGATCGAAGCCGAGCTCCCGGCCGTGATCACCACGGATCTCCGCCTCAACGAGCCGCGCTTCATCAAGCTGCCGGACATCATGAAGGCCAAGTCCAAGCCGATCGACGTGATCGAGCTGGGCTCGCTTGGCGTCGATGCCGCCGATCATGTGAAGACCACCCACTTCGCCGCGCCGCCCAAGCGCAGCAAGGGCGTGATGGTCAACGATGCCGCCGAACTGGTCGCGGCCCTCAAGCAGAAGGGCCTGCTGTAAGGCAGCCGCACAGGAGCACATAGCATGAGCAAGATCCTCGTTATCGCCGAGCACCTGGACGGCAAGCTCAACGCCTCGACTGCGCGCGCCGTGAGCGCTGCCGCGGCCGTCAAGCCGGAAGCCATCGACGTCATCGTCCTGTCCGATGCCCCCGACGCCATCGCCGCGGAAGCCGCGAAGATCGACGGCGTCAGCAAGGTCCTGACCGTCGCCCGCCCGGAAAATGCCCACGCCCTGGCCGCGATCATCGCGCCCCAGGTCGCCAAGGCCGCCGCCGGTTACAGCCACGTGTTCGCCCCGTCGACCACGTTCGGCAAGGATGTCGCCCCCCGCATCGCCGCCCTGCTGGGCGTCTCGCAGGTGAGCGATGTCATGACCGTGGAAGGCCCGCACAGCTTCAAGCGGCCGATCTATGCGGGCAACGCCATCGTCACCGTTGAGGTCGACGCGGGCTCCACCGTCGTCGCCACCATCCGCACGGCCTCGTGGCCGGCCGCTGCCAGCAACGGCAGCGCGGGCGTCGAGGCGCTTTCGCTCGATGTCGCCCTGCCCTCGCATACCCGCTTCGTGAACCTGCAGCAGGGCAAGAGCGATCGCCCGGACCTGCAGGGCGCTGGCAAGGTGGTTTCCGGCGGCCGTGGCGTGGGTTCGAAGGAGAACTTCGAGGTTATCTACAAGTTCGCCGACAAGATCGGAGCGGCCGTTGGTGCCTCGCGTGCCGCCGTTGACGCCGGCTATGTTCCGAACGAGATGCAGGTCGGCCAGACCGGCAAGATCATTGCGCCGGAGCTGTATATCGCCGTGGGTATTTCGGGCGCTATCCAGCATCTGACGGGTATCAAGGATGCCGGCACGATCGTGGCGATCAACAAGGATGGCGAAGCGCCGATTTTTGAGATTGCCGATATCGGGTTGGTGGGGGATCTGTTCAAGATCCTGCCGGAGTTGGAAGCGGCCCTGGGGTGAGCATGCGAACGGCCGGGAGTGCACTTCCGGCCGTTCTGCCGCTGAAAAGTCCGCAGTCGCGCACCGCGTAAAACGGGGCGATATACGTCAGAATGCATCCTGAGAGAGACAGGGAGTGAGACGTGTACGGGCGTGGGGCAAACCTAATCTACAGGATCATGCTTGGCGGCATTTTCGCGCAGAGCATCTTTTTCCATAGCCATGCTGCGCAGACGTTCGGCCCTGCCGCTACCGCCTGCACGCTTACGATCCTTACCATCATCCTCGCATGGCTCCTGCGCCGGCCCTGGGCGTGGGTGAATGAGCGAAGGACCGGTGGCCCGTGGCACGGCGCGGCCAACCTCGCCCTGTTCGCACTTGCCGGCATCGCCCTGACATTTGCGTTCGGCACCAAGGCCGCACCGCCGATGCGGCATGTGCTCGAGGTCATCGCCACCGGTGAGCGCGACCCGGCGGCCACGGCATCTAAGGTCTCGTTCCACCTGGTGGTCGACGGGCGCATCGTGAATCCGTCGAAGATGCAGCGGCAGGGCAGCTGGACATCCCGTGAGCTGGAATTGGTTTCGGCTACCGGGCAGAAGCACTCAACGGCGCAGTGGCAGGGAGCGCTAAAGCGCGATGCCACCCTCGTATTCGAGTCCGACCAACGTTCGGGCAAGGCCTCGGTGACGTGGGATGGGGTGCGCAAGACCTTTGACCTTTATAGCGCGGAAAACCCGGCAACGATCGATGTATCGCTCGCGCCGGTCGACAGCATCGCCACCCCGCGCTTCCTTGTGTTCCCGGCACGCTCCGCATTGCAGGCATGGGTGCAGTTTTGCGATGGCATGGTTGTCGGCTTCGCTCTGATGCTGCTCGCCGAAGTGGCGACGCGACGCCCCTACACGCTGCCTGGGAAGGACAGGCCACTGGCATATGGACCGGTGCGTTATGCCTTGCCGATGCTTGCGGTATCGGTTGGCCTGTTGCTGACGTTCTATCCAGGAATCATGACGCCCGATTCCATGGATCAATGGGGCCAGGCAACGCGGGGCAAATACAACGACTGGCATCCGTTCTATCACACGCTCGCCGTCCACGGCTTGCGGGTTCTCTGGGACAGCCCGGCCATCGTCGCGTTCTTCCAGGCAGCGACGCTCGCCCTCGCCTGCGGCTGGCTGATCGACGCCGGCCAGCGTGCCACGCGCGCACCCCGTTGGGCGGCTTGGCTGGCGGCGCTCCTTTGCGCGGTTTGCCCGATGCTGGTCATCACGAGCGTCACGTTGTGGAAAGACGTGCCCTACGCCTCCTCGGTGATCGCGCTTACCGCGCTGACGATCTCGATGGCCTACCAGGCGAAACCCGATCCGAGGAACCCGTGGGCGTTCCTAGGCATCCTGACCCTTGCGCTGACCGCCATGCTGCTGCGTCACAACGGGCCGCCGGCCGCGCTTGCCACCCTTGCGGCGCTTGCCCTGTTCATCCCGACCTACCGATGGCGCCTTGCTGGCATCGGCGTACTGGCCATCGTGCTGTTCGTCGTCTTGATGGGCCCGCTGCCTCGCATACTCGGCGTACAGCACACCGAGGCAAAGTACGGACCCGCGGCGCACCACATCGCCGCTCACCTGGCAGTCGGCGAGCTTCCCAGCGATGCCGGGGATCTGGCGCTGGTTAAGCGCATCGACAGCACCGCGCCCGACTGGCACTACAACTGCGCCACTGTGGATTCGACCATTTTCCAGGAGGATTTCGATGCGAATTACGCTTCGCACCACGCAGACGAGCTGGTCCGCGCGTCCGCTCGACTCGCTTTTGCCCATCCGATCACCGAGCTGAAGCACATGGCTTGCGTCGGCAGCCTGGTCTGGAGCGCGAATGGCGCGCCCACCGCGACCGGTCGCCTCTATATCAGCGGTTCGGGCATGTGGTCGAACGATGGGCGGGCGGATTGGATTGCGCGAAACACGAACGGGCTGGCATCTTCATCGTTCGCCCCTGATCTGGCGCAAAAGTTAGGCATGGGGGTGCTAAAGGCACAGGGTGGCCTATTGTGGCGCCCCGGTATTTACCTCGCGATGCTTCTGTTCGCTACCCTGGTCGCCAGCCGGCGCATGAACAGCAGGCGCATCGCCTGGGCGGCATTGACCACTGTCGGCGTCCATTCCGCCGTACTCAGCATCGTCAACGTCGCTCAGGATGCTCGCTACCAGCTGCCGGTCTTCGCGGTAGCCATCGCTTTGGTGCCTTGCCTGCTGCTCGCACGGCAGGCAGCACCATGCGAGCCGGCTTCCGTGGCGCGGGAACCGGCTCGCGACGCGTAGCGACGTCAGGCGTCGGTGGTCGATGGGATGGTGAGGTAACGCAGGTGCTTCATTTCCTGCCGTCCCTTTGTCACCGTATCGAGGATGAGTCCGCAGATGAGGGAGCTGAATCCAAGGCCTACGAGGCCCATGGCAAGAATGGCCGTGGGGAATCGCGGGACCAGGCCGGTCTGCGCGTAGGTAATGATCAACGGCAAGCTCAGCGCGATGGCAATAAGCCAAAGCAGCAGGGTGATTACGCCAAAGAACTGGGCAGGGCGCTCGGTCTTGTAGAGACGGATGATCGTCGTGAGGATGCGGAACCCATCCTTATACGTCGATAGCTTGCTCTCCGAGCCTTCCGGGCGTGATGCATAGGGCGTCATTACTTCGCCGTAAGGCATCTTCAGTTCAAGCGCATGCACGGTCAGCTCGGTCTCCGTTTCGAACCCCTCAGATGACGCCGGGAACGACTTTGCATACCGGCGCGAAAAAGCACGGTAGCCGGAAAGCATGTCGGTAAAGCGGCCGCCAAACATCTTGGAGACGCAGCCCGTGAGCATAAGATTGCCAAAGCGGTGCCCGCTTCGATAGGCCTCGCGCTCATCGGAAACGCGGCAGCCAACCACCATGTCGAGGCGATCGTTGATCAGCTTGCTGATAAGCAAAGGCGCGGAGTCCGCATGGTAGGTCGCATCGCCGTCGACCATGATGTAAACGTCCGCATCGATATCCGCGAACATACGCCGCACGACGTTGCCCTTGCCGCGCAGGTCCACACGGAACACTTCGGCGCCATGCTCGCGCGCGACCGCTGCCGTGTTGTCCTTGGACGCATTGTCGAACACGCAAATCCGGGCCTCCGGAAGTGCCTTCCGAAAATCACGGATAACAGCTGGGATCGCGACCTCCTCGTTATAGCAGGGGATCACGACCGCCACCTTCAAAGTACGCTGCATTTTAGAGTTGCCCGTCTGATGTACGCCCCCCCCGGGACGCAGGGGGCAGAGTATACGGCATTCACCGGCCCCAAGAGCGGCTTTTCAAATAACTTAACTCGTTCATTTATCTACAAAATCCAGAGCGAACCGATTATGGGCATGCTCAATGAAAAAGCTGGTGTAGACGCAGCGTGAAAACATATCGTAGCCATGCTCCGTCAGGAACCGGTAAATGGCGGATTCGGCCGGCGCGCGATAATCAAAACGCAGGTCCTCGATGGCGATGACCGTGGGCCGGAATCGATTCCAGTCATTCGAGGCCAGCACATCGACATCCATGTCTTCCACATCTATGTTCATGAACTGGGGCGCGGCATCCGGGAAGTGCGTCTCCATGAGCTCGCGCAGCGTAAGCATGTCGATGGAAATGGCCTTGGGAACCTCCAGGCCGTCGGCTTTGGCGACCATCTGCGCGAACTGCGCCGAACCGGTATTGCTGGTGGCCCAGTCGTGGAACTTGAAAAATTCGAGCACCCCACGCTCCCGTCCGACAGCATTATTGAGGCTGATATCACGGGGACGGAACCGCGCGAACTCACCGATCATGAACGGATTCGGATCGACGTTGACGCCGCTCCAGCCACGCTCGTACAGCAACATCGTGTTCGAGTAGAGCGCCGGGTGATAGCAGCCGATATCGAGGTAGCGGCCCTGCGGCACCGTGTCGAAAAGAAAGCCCGCGATGGCATCCTCGCCCCAGTGCGAGAACGTGGGCCGCGAGTACTCAGGCGAACGGGATTCGAGGACCTTGATGTAACCCTCCAGCCGTCCGACCCAGTCATCGGGCGAGGTGCCGCGGCTTACATCGCGTATGCGCGGATCGCTGAGGCCCCGCTCCTCAATACCCCTGAAGGCCTCAAAGACGCGATCTCGCTGCTCAAACGCACGGCGTACGGCCGGAATCGTCATGACTGCTTGCTTCACCGCTTGCCTGAGCATCGCACCACCCGTCGTCTAGGAAATGGTTGTCACCCGATCTTAGCCACATTCCATGTCGGCTGTCGCCGCGGTACGCCGGGTGCCACGAAGCGAGAGGATCAGGCCGCGCCCTGCCACGAGCGCTGGCATATCGCCGCGGGCAGAAACGCCAGCAAATCGCCTAGAAATGTTGCCGCACGAAATGAAGCGACCCATAGGAGCACGGTATCGTCAGGCACGTAGCCATGCATGAGCCACACGAACACGGCTTCGCGCACACCGAGACCCGCGGGTGCACCCACTACGAAATACCCCGCCAGCCAGCTAAGCGCCGCAGCAGAGGCAAACGGCACGGGCGTTACGCCCGGTGGGGGCATGGCGCCGGCCACGATCCAGAGCGCCGTGCCCATCAGCGTGAAGAACACGAGATAGAACGGGGCTGCTGCGGCAAGCTGGGAAGGAACGAAGACAGGCAGCGCACGACGCGCCCATGGCAGTCGAGCCCTTGCGAAAATGATCACCCCGAGTGCCACGGCGGCAAGCGCGATAACCGCCAGCGCCATCCGCGCTGGCGTTAGCCAGCCGGTAATGAACGCGGCCAGTGGCGTGGCGAACACGAGCGCCGAAAAGGCCAGCAGCGCGGCCTCGCTGAGCGTGCAATACAACAGCGCCGCGTGCCCGAGACCCTTGCGCCGAAGCATGGCGTGACGTCCGACATACTGGGCGACGTTGCCTGGCAGGTACTTTCCCATTTGCGTGAAGAGATACGTGCCCACGCTCGGTCCCAGCGATACGAGCGGAGGCGCGTAAGCACGCTGCAGGAACCACCATGCCATGGCGAGTGAAGCCACGCCGACCGCATAGACCGCGGCAGCCAATGGGATACGCCAGGCGAGGCTATCGGCATGCGGCGTGTGCAGGATGCGATCCATCACGCCGCTCGCACTGAAGCGGTACATCACCCACGCCAGGGCGAGCAGGCTGAGTAGGGACCCTATCGCGCGTATGTAGCGCTTAGCGCCTGGCACGGCAAAGCGCCATCGTCCACGGGAGAGGTGTACGTACGGCGATCACATCGAATCGCGTCGCCAGTAGTTCGGTAAAATGTCGCGTCGACCAATGCTGGATGTGACCCGGCGTGTTGCCCAGGTCGCCAAGATATCGCATGCGTGCAAGGTTCAGCGCGCGCCATATAGGTTCCCGCGGCACGCTGACGAGGACGTATTCCTCGGTAAGAGCATCCAGCGTAGCCAGCGCGGCGACGGGGTCGTCCAGATGCTCCAGCACTTCGCAACACACGACCAGCCCGCGTGGTGCGAAGCGGTTCGTGGCGTCGGCGATATCGCAGACCGAATAATCGATATTGAGTTTCGCATCAGCAGCGCGGCGGCGTGCTTCATCCACCGCTTCCTCCGCGATATCGCAGCCTTCGACGGCAAATCCTTCGCGCGCCATGCGCATGGAAAGCTCGCCTTCGCCGCAGCCAATCTCCAGTACGGTGCGTTCCCTGACCTTCGCCTGGCCCCGCAACTCATCGAACGCAGCGAGAAACCCTTGCATCAGCCAACGCGCGATGGGGTTACGCGTGTGGTACTTGTCGTAGTAATTCCCTGCCGGCTGAGCCGTGCCACTTGGCATGATCAAACCCCAATTTAAATTATTTTTCACGTAAAGCAGACAATTTGCAGACAATCGGCTCTGTGCAAAGGTTGCAAGACTATGTCAGGGTAGCGCAAGGGGGAAAGGCAGCGACCTGCTGCTGCATCCCACGGGCATTTTGACACGTGCGAGCCGTTTGCTCGCCGAGATACGGGGCCAACGCGCATGAAACTGGTCATCCAGATACCTTGCCTCAACGAGGGGCAAACGCTTGCGATTGCCCTCGCCGCACTCCCGAGGCACGTGGAAGGCTTTGATTCCGTCGAGTGGCTGGTCATCGATGATGGCTCCGTGGACAACACGGCGGAGGTCGCACGATCTCACGGCGTCGATCACGTGGTGAGCCATCCCTGTAACCGAGGCCTGGCGACGGCATTCACGACAGGACTGGAAGCGGCGTTGTGCCTGGGCGCCGACGTCATCGTCAACACCGACGCCGATAACCAATACGACGCATCCGATATCCCTCTGCTGGTCCAGCCGATCCTCGATCGCGAAGCGGATATGGTCATCGGCTCCCGGCCGATCGACGATACCGAACACTTCTCTTGGGTGAAGAAGAAACTCCAGCACCTCGGCAGCTGGGCGGTACGCGTCGCTAGCAAGACCACCGTGACCGATGCTCCCAGTGGGTTCAGGGCCATCACTCGAGAAGCGGCGATGCGCTTGAATGTTTTCGGCATCTATACATACACGCTGGAAACGATCATCCAGGCGGGGCTGAGCGAGCTCCGCGTCAAGTCGGTGCCGATCCATACGAATGAGGATCTTCGCCCCTCGCGTCTGGTGCGAAGCATATCGAGTTACGTGAAACGCTCCATCGGCACGATCCTGAGGGTTCTGGTGATTTATCGACCCCTCGTCCTTTTCAGCTGGATCGGCATGACGTTCGTGACGTTCGGCCTGCTGGTCGGCGCGCGCTTCCTGTATCTATTCCTCGCCGGACAGGGCGAGGGTCATGTGCAGTCCGTCGTCCTCGCCGCGTTGTCGCTGATCGTAGGCGCGCTCATCCTCGTCATGGGCCTGCTCGCCGACCTGATCGCCGTCAATCGCAAACTCACCGAGCAGCTGCTGTTCCGCATGAAGCGGCTGGAATACCAGACGACAACCTCGCCGCCGCACATCCAGCAGGATCTCGGCGAGGTGCCTGCGACACGCAGCTGGATGGAACGGGCCCCGACCGCTAGCGGGGCACCGTAAGCACGTCGTCGCGCATGGCGCGGCGGGGCCGGAAGGTGGGGAACGGATGCTGGGTCGCGCGCAGCAGCGATGGCACGGCTGCCAGTGCTATCACCATGATGGCCATCTGGTAACGCGGATCCTGTGCCACGTTGAACAACAGGATCGACGATGACTGCGCCAAGGCAGCAAGGACAAGGCACGTAGCGAGCTCCCACCTCCGTTGGCGGAGGGCGGCGACCGTGCTGGCGAACAGGATCAGGTAGAGGAAGATGGCCGGCCGTCGCCAGCCATCATGGCTGAGCCAGTTAGCGACGACCCGGCGAATGACACCGCCCACGCGCCCTAGGCCGGGCTGTTCGTGCAGGCCGAGGTCGTTATTGGCAATCCATCGCAGCGCATCCCCTGATCTCCAGACACCCCAGCCGGATATGTCGATAGGCTCACGCGCCGTCTTGCCCATGCGCCACACCAGTGAACTGACGCACGCCAAGTGGCGTAGTTCCACGCGTGGATGGGCAAGTGCCATGCGCTGCGCAAGGTCCAACAGCGGACGCGCGGATTGCTCGGCGGCAATCAGGTTGAAGCGTGGATCGAACAGCGCCGTGCCGGCGTAAGCACAGTTGTATGGAAGTATCGTTCCGCCCGACCAGATGCGCTGCACCAGTTCCCGGTCCTGTTCCGTAGGCAACGGCTCGCCCGCGGCCTGGTGTGCGGCAATGTGATGCACGGCGATCGTGAACGACACATGCGTTCGCGTCGTACCGAGCGCATCGAGAACGGGGCCATTGATAACGTACACGCTGGCCATGCTGGCCAGGAGCAGGACGACGGCATGCCAACGCTCGGATGGCGTGATGACCACGATCAGGCCAACGATGGCAAGGATGAAAGGCAGCCCGTTATAACGGAACGCCAGGCAGACGACGACGGCGACGAATGTGCATAGCCACCATGCCACGCGGCGTAGCAGTGGAAGGCGCAGGCAGGTGACGCCAATCACGAAGGCCATCAGGAAGACAACGGCCGCCGAATAAAGCACGTCTTTCCACAGGGTAACGACGTTGATGCAAACCAGCGGATACGCGGCGCACAGCAGCGCGCCAGCAGCCGCCGCTGCACGCGGGGCGCCCGCGGCGGCGCGCACGAATGTGATGAGCGCACCGGTGGCGGCCGCCATCACGAACGCCTGAAAGATCGCGACGGTGGCTGGCGTGCCGCCGAGCCCGCCGAGCACGCCCATGAGCATTCCGTAGAGCGGCGGATGCCAGTCCTGCCAAAGGCCGGTCTGCGCCTGTATCCACTGGTCCAGCGAATCATTGGTCATGACGCCGGGATAGAACGCCGCGAGATAGACGAGGTACGCCACGAGCTGTGGCGCAGCGAAGAGCACGAAATCGCGGCGGCGAATGTGCCTGCGCTCGGGGATCGTGGGCAGTTGGTAGGGCGATGTGACCACGCCCCGCCCCAGGTCGAAAAGCGCAACGACCGCGAGCCCGAGGAGCCATGCATCGACGACGAAGGCGAACCACTGTATCGCCGTCCGATGAGGCAAGGCCAGGCGATCGGTAATGACCGAGCCGCCAACGAGGTTCAGGTCGACGGTCCCCTCTTTGCCCGGCGGACGGTAGAGCTCGAGGTCGCGATGGTGGCCATTGACCGTGACCCGGGCCTGCCCTGACCAGTCGTGGGCAACGAAATGAACGCGGATCGAGCGTGCCCGGCCCGAGTAGGTCAGGCTGGCGGGCTGGCCAGGCGGCGCGGAGACGGCAAGATTACCTTTGAACTGCCACGGTCCCTGCACACCGAGGGCAGACGACGGGAGATCTTCGCCGTCGGCTTCCACGCGGACCCAGACTTCCGCCGACTTCGCGGCGGGATCGTGCGTGCCCAGGGCCTCAACGACGACGGCAGAGGGCTCCTCTGGCCGGACATGCAACGGCAGTGCGAAGCCAAGCGGCAAGCCGAGCATCGCCGCGAGGGCGAGACGCCGCAGGCCCGCGCGGCCGCGCCAGCACGCGCGCCAGGTATCGGGCACCACGGCGAACAACAGGATAATGAGCGCCACAGCAAGGGCAATGAGCAACGCAGCGACGAGGTAGGAGCCCGAGGTTGTGGGCGCCTCACGATGAAACTCGCGGAAATAGAAAGAGAGCCCGAAAAGGCATGCGACGATGCCCCCCGAGCCACGGGGAGTCCTCCGGAACTTATCCCAGTCAAGCATTATCCCCACCCCCATCACGGCGGCCCGGAAATCCACCGGGCCCCCTGATCCTAACCGAGGAAGGAAACGCCGTCAGCCCGGCAACCGGCTATCCGCGTCGGCTCTTGAGGATTCGCCAGACACCACGCATCGCGCTCTTTCCCCACCGCAGCAGCCAGGGTGCACGACGCTCGAGCTGGCGAGCCACGGTGAGCGCGGCGAATACCACCTCGCTATTCTCGTATTCGGTCAGGCGTGCACGCAGCTCAGCCGAGGATCCGCCGAGCGCGGCCAGCGATTCACCCTCATGTGCAAAGCCCTGCAGCGCATACAAGGGCAGCTGCATACCACCGACGGTCATCGATTTGGTGCGCAGTACGTCGTGGTACGCGAGGCGGTGATTCAGGCGCCCCTCGGACGAATGGATCATCGAGCTCGCACGGCGCCGGTAGAAAAACGCCACATGGTTGGTGACGATCATCCGGTGGCCCGACATGAGCGCCCGGAGATACAAATCCCAGTCCTCGTACGAGGTCATTTCCTCGCGATACGCGAGGTTGTCGAACACCGAACGACGAATCAGCGAAGTCGCCGTGGATAGGCGGTTCTCATGCAGGCCACTCGCCCGCGCCTCGCCGATCAGCACATGGCAATGGCCGAGGACGTCCCGCGTGAACACCGCGCCATCGTCATTATCGGCGAAGTAGGCAACCTGGGGCACGACCACGTCGTACTCGGGATTCAGTTCGAGGCCACGCACCGCGATTTCGATGAAGTCCGAGGCGATGAGATCGTCGGCATCGAGCGGGAGGATATAGACGCCCTGCGCATTCCGAATACCCAGATTACGCGCCGCGCTAAGGCCAACGTTCTGGGCGGCACGCACGACCCGCAGACGCGGCTCGGCCATTCCCTCGAGGCGATCGATCAGGGTCCGGCTAATAGACTCGGTGGATGCATCGTCGACAACGACCACCTCGAGGTTGGGATAGGTCGAGGCCAGCGCGCTATCGAGCGTACGGGTCAAGTAGGTGCCCATGTTGTAGTGCGGCACGATGATGCTGACCTTGGGGAATCGGCCTTCGATCTTCCGCACAAACGGTGCCGGCAAAGTCCAGGGACCCGGATCGGCGGGAGGAACCACGAGGCCCCGCTCGACCCTGTCACCGAAGAAGACGCGCGACAGGCACACGGCCAGGCCGTCGACCGTGCCGTCGAACTTCTCGCAGTTACCGCCCGACATCCAAGGCGATTCCGCGTCGAACGCAGGGTTCGTTTCGTTGAGCAGACACAACGCGCCAGCCATGGAGGCCTCGTAGGCTGCCAGGCAGAACGACTCATAGATGCTTGGGAAGACACACACGCTTTGCGCGATGGTCGCCGCACGCTCCGTATCCTTAACCCCGCGAAGGAAGTGGAACCGCGACTTGAATTCCCACGGCACCAGCGCCTCCATGCGCGCCTGGTAAGCAGGCTCGAAGGAATGCGCTAGCAGGAGGATATCCCCACGGTATTCAGGGTGTGCCGCAAGGAAGCCGCAGCAACCACGAATGAAGACATCGGGGCGCTTGAAGCGTTGGAGCTTCGACGAAAAGACGATGGGCGTATCAAGCGTGGGGACGATCGCGCCGCGAGCGGTCGACGGCGCATCCAGGACAATGGGCGATGCGTGGATGACGAGCTTCGGATGCCACTGCGCATCATCGATCGCGAAAAACGTCTTGACCGATCGGGCCACGCTGGCCAACTGCCCGACGATACGGTCGCAATCGAGCAGCGACTTACGTTCCAGGTCGTACAGCGCAAGCGCCTGGAGATCGGTAGGGCGGTTTTCAACCGACGCAAGCAGGCTGTCCGTGCTGTGCAGGCGCACGGCGAGGCAAGTGTTCGTGAAAGCGAGCCCGAGGCGCTTCTCCTGGCACGACGCGAACGCCGCCCCACCCCAGTCGGTGAACTCAACGTAATCCAATGCACCCGCTTCCGTTTCCAGGCGCAACAGAGCCTGCATGGCGCGGACCGATTCGGCATGAAGTGGGGAATCGGTATACGTCCGCTGGTCCGGATAGCGGTAGTGGCGCTTGTCGACCAGCTGATAGGTACCCGGCGAAGCGTCGACAAATCGCACAGTCGGATAGACCGACTGGAAGCGCTTACGGTTCAGCCCGTCATTGAGGTAAACGATCGCAGTGCTGGCCAGCTCTTCAGCCGTGGATGTGCTGAGAATGTTCGCCGCGACGCGGCCGATACCACCTGCCGTGAAAGGAAACAGTTCCTTCAGGACGAAAACGCGAAGACCCATTAGCCAAGCTCCAGAAGGTCAAGGTAGCGCTGCAGCGAGATCTCACGGATCCGCGTCGCGTAGTCGTCGATCAAGCCGCGCATCTCGCTCCGTTCGACACCCAGAACACGTGAAATGCCGGTCGAGATGTCGGCCACGCTGAGCGGGTTGGCGACCTCGGTGAGGCGTACGTACGGGTGATCTTCGAGCGCATCAAGGAACAGCGGCCCTCGCAGGCACGGCGTGCCGACGGCGAGCGCCTCCTGGTCGACCATGGGGTGGCAATCCACCAGCGTCACGTTGCTCACGAGATCGACCTGGCGCATCGTCTCAAGCATATCCCGCCCCGAACGGGGCGGCAGCACGCGCAGCTTGGAGCTAAGGCGACGATCGATATCCAGATCGGTGGCTAGGGTCCAGAACTGGTCGACGTCCGGGTTGAACTGGGCAGCCAACAGGTTTGTTACCACGTTCTTGTGCAGCAAATTCCACGAAGGACCAAACACCACGGTCGACGAGCGCCGGCCTGCCTTGATATCGCTTGGCGCGGGTGGAAGGTTGGGTGGGATGTTAAGCAGCTGCGGCACGAACGCCCGGGGCCCGATGACGGACTCCATGCCGCGCCGCATTCCCTGCATCCGCCGCAGCTTGCCTTCGTGGACAAGACGCAGCGCGCTTTGCGCCAGCTTCCGCTCGCCTTCGAACACCCACATGGCGGGCGCCCCGTGCCAGACCATATACAGGTGATCCATGCCAACGGCATTCATCGACTGGATGAATGCCTTCATGGACGGTGAGAAGCCGTGCAGCACAAGGCGATTAACGCCCGCGCGCGAAAGCAGGGCGATGATCTGATCGATGCTGGCCATCGAAAGGGGGCGGTCAGCGCTGATGCCCAGCTTGAAGCCGGGTAGTGCGCCGGCGGATGAGCGTATCCCGAACCACTCGAGGTGAAAGACGTGGCAAACCCTACCGAACGACGCATGCTCGTGCGCGAACTGGGTGTCGCGCTGGGCGTTCCACTCGTACTCGTTGTTGGGCTGGGCGACAGGAGCGAAGAGGTGGCGGGTGTCGTGCGCTTCGGCATCGAGGAGCGATGGATCCGTGGAGCCTTCGTAGTCCAGTACTACCGCTTCGAGCTTCTTGCGCAGCGCATGCATGTCGGCCATGGCATCGCATCGCTCCGTGGCAGCGGACAGTGCGTCCTGCGTTGCGTCAAGCTTGCCGGTCACGGTCGAGAGCGATGCCCTCAGTTCGTTGATGTCTTCCTTGGCGTCATGCGCCTCGGCATGCAGCGCGGCGGCGCTGTCAATTTCTGCCTCAAGGTTGCGAACGGCATCTTCAAGACGCTTCAGTCCGAGCAGGCGGATGTCATCGAGCGTGACGCGACGGCGCTCATCGCCCGTGACCACGTGGATTTCGGCCGCCGCGAGAGGCTGGCGAAATACGTAGAAGTCCTGGTTGTACGCAATGCCACGAAAGATCGTGATGTCACGACTGGCCGCGTGGGGAGTGACGTGGTCATGCACCCAGCAGCCACCATGCCAGTTATTTTCTTTCATGTTGAAGCTGGAGAGCATGTTCTCCAGCAGGCACAGCTCGCCACCGTCCGCGACCATCGCGAAGATCTGGCTCACCAACCCGGCCACGGCGGCTGGCGCGTTATGGATCAGAACGGAGACCGTGAATACGATGTCGAACGTTTCGCCGGGGAAGGCCTCAGCTACCGTGGGGGCCACGCGAAGGCGCGTTGGATCAAATCCCGGCGGCGGGTTATCCCAAAACGGCTGCACCATCGATGCGGAGAAATCGTACCCGTGGTACGCCACGTCGCTCGATTGCGCAAACAGACGGGCGAAGCGGCCGAAGCCACAGCCGAACTCGAGCACGCGTACAGGGCGGCCAAGGCGCTGTGCTTCCACCGCAAAGTGGTTTGTCAGCCAACGTTCCTGCTGGACGTACATCGGGTTTTCGGCCTGGCTGCGCTGCTCCTGCTGGCTCTGGTACTTCGTACCGTCGCGGCTCAACCAGTAGTCATTATTCGCGTTGCTCATGCCTGCACCACCAGGTCATCGCCGGAACGTTCAATTTTTGCGATTCGGCCATGTTCCATAGAGACGGTCACATTACAGAGGTCGCTGATGATGTTGGGATTGTGCGAGGCAAGAACCAGGATGCTCGCCCGATCGACCAGCGCCTTGAGGCGGTCTTCAGCACGGCGGACGAATTCAGCATCACCCACGCTGAGCCACTCATCCATCAGGAGGATGTCGGCGTGAACGCTGGTGACGATCGAAAATGCCAGGCGCAGCACCATGCCGCTCGAGTACGTGCGAACGGGCATGGCGATGTAGTCGCCGAGCCCGGAGAACTCTACGATCTCCGGAGTAAGCCGGCGGATTTCGGCGCGCGACATGCCAAGCATGAGGCCACGCAGCAGGATGTTCTCCGCGCCGGTCGCTTCGAAGTCCATGCCAAGCGTCACGTCGATAAGGCTGGTGACACGGCCTTCCAGGCTTAGCCTGCCGGCAGTCGGCTCGTAGACGCCACCAAGCAGGCGGAGCAAGGTCGTCTTGCCCGCGCCGTTATGGCCCAGCAAGCCGATACGATCACCTGCGCCGATCGAGAGCGTGACGTCCTTCAAGGCCTCCACGACTGTGATCTGGCGGCTGCCGGCGGCAATGCGCCCACCCGTGGCGGCCGACATGACCATCTGCTTCAGCGAGCGGTTGCCCGTGCCATATACAGGAAGGGAGAGGCTGCAGTTTTCAAGAATGATCGATGCCATGGTCACACCCAGAACGCGATGCGCTGGCGGTAGCGCACAAACAGGGGAATCGCCACGGCGTACAGCGCCACGGTGAGGACGCCGATACCGATATAGACGTTCGCGCCGGGCACGTAGCCGAGGATCGGACCTCGCAAGAGATCGACCAGCATGAACAAGGGGTTGTACTTGGCAAAGGCAACGCGGGTGCCCAGCGCCTCAGGCTTCCAGAAGATCGGCGTCAGGAAGAACGCGAGCTGCACGACGCTACCGATGATCGGCTGCATGTCGCGGAAGCGTGCGCAGAAAAGACCGAGGATGATCGCCACCGGGATCGCCGCCACAATAACCATGATGAGACCGGGGATCACCATCAACCACGTCAGCGACGGCATGATCCCGAGGAAGATCATGAACGGCAGGTAGGCAGCGCAGTTATGCAGGAAGATGATGACGTTACGCATGATCATCCGAAACGCATGCAGCGTCAGCGGCAGGCGAACCGAGCGGATCAAGGAATCTGCCCCGCTGAACGTTGCGCATCCCTCCAGGATCAGCATTGAAATCAAGCCCCAGCTGATGATACCCAGGGCGAGGTACGGAATGAACTCGTGCACATCCAGGCGGAACAGCGCGGCATACAGCGGCCCCATGCCCGCAATGGTGACGACCATGGTCAACGTAATCCACAGCGGGCCAAGCACGGAGCGGCGATAACGCTGGCGAATATCCTGCCAGGCTAGAGTCGACCAGACGGGCCACGCATGCAGGCCATCAGTAATGTCTTTGCGCGCCTGCGAGAACCGCGACAACGAACGCGGTGAATCGATTGTGTTCTGCATGTGGGAGGTCATGAAGTTCAGGCAAGCGCGGCCGCGAGCTCGTCACGCAGATCCGCGACGTCCTCGACACCCACCGACAAACGCACCAGGCTATCGCTGATACCAAGCCGCTTGCGGTTGGCCGGCGGAATAGAGGCGTGCGTCATGATCGCCGGGTGCTCGATGAGGCTTTCGACACCGCCGAGCGATTCCGCCAGGGCGAACAGATGGCAACGCTCGAGCATGCGGCGCGCCTTGCGCAAGCCACCGGAAACTTCCACTGAGATAATCCCGCCGAAGCCATCCATCTGGCGCTTCGCAAGCGCGTGCTGCGGGTGGCTGTGCAGGCCGGGGTAGATCACCCGGTCAATCCCCGGATGACGCTCAAGCCAGCGCGCGATTTCCATGGCGTTCTCGCAATGCGCCGCCATGCGCAGATGCAGGGTTTTCAGACCCCGCATGGCCAGGAAGGCATCGAAGGGGCCGCCCACGGCGCCGACCGAGTTCTGCAGGAACCCCATCCGCTCGGCCATCTCGGGATTGGCGGCGACGACGATGCCGCCGACCATGTCGGAATGACCGTTGAGGTACTTGGTGGCCGAATGCAGGACCAGGTCGGCGCCGTATTCGATGGGCCGCTGCAGCATGGGCGAGCAGAACGTGTTGTCGACGACCATGATGAGGCCGTGCTTTCGGGCGAACGTGGCAATCTTTGCCAGGTCGACCAGCTTTAGCATCGGATTGGTCGGCGTCTCGACCCAGATCATGCGCGTACGCGGGGTCAGCGCGGCCTTCAGCGCGGCCGCATCGTTGAGGTCGACGAAGCTGAAATCGAGACCGGCGGAGCGGCGGCGAACGCGCTCGAACAGACGGAACGTGCCGCCATAGAGGTCATCCATGGCGATGACGTGGTCGCCCGAATCGAGCAGGTCGAGCACGGTGGCGGCACCCGCCAGGCCCGAACCAAACGCGAAGCCGGCCACGCCACCCTCAAGATCGGCCACGCAACGCTCGTACGCCATGCGGGTCGGATTCTGGGTACGCGAATATTCGTAACCCTTGTGGACGCCGGGGCTCTCCTGGACGTAGGTAGACGTCGCATATATCGGCGTCATGATGGCGCCGGTGGACGGGTCGGGGTGTTGTCCCGCATGGATGGCCCGTGTGCCGAGCCCCACCTCAACACCTTTATTCTTCTTAATCATGTAGTTACCTGATTCCGTCAGGGCTGCGAAACAGGCGTTCCGCAGGAAAAGTGGTCCATTTTAGCCGGGATGTGCTTGAGGCGGCGACCCTGCCTGAAGAATTGTTCACGTACCCATGCAACTTGCTTGGCCCCCGGGGCGATCTACGGGCATCATTGTCCGCCACGCCTCTTCATGCGGCTATCCATCCCCTATCCATGGCTTCCGAATGGCAACTCTCCTGGTCACCGGCGGCGCCGGCTTTATCGGTGGTAATTACGTCCTGAGGGCGATCTCCGCCGGGCACCGCGTCGTCAACCTCGACAAACTGACCTACGCGGGCAACCGTTCCACGCTCGCGGCGGCGGAGGCCTCTGGCCGCCACGAACTTATCGTCGGTGATATTGGCGATCGCGAACTGGTCGCCTCCCTGCTGGCCGCCCACCGACCCGAAGCGGTGCTCAACTTCGCGGCGGAGAGCCATGTCGATCGCTCGATCGACGGGCCAGCCGAGTTCATCCAGACCAATGTCGTTGGCACCCTTGGCCTGCTCGAGAGCGTCCGCGACCACTGGCGCGGGCTCACGACGGACGCGGCCGCACGCTTCCGCCTGCTGCACGTGTCTACCGACGAGGTCTACGGGTCGCTGGGGCCTACCGGTTTCTTCACCGAAACGACGCCGTACGCCCCGAACTCACCCTACTCCGCGTCCAAGGCCGCATCCGATCACCTCGTACGAGCCTTCCACCATACCTATGGCGTGCCCACGCTTACGACAAACTGCTCGAACAACTACGGACCATTCCAGTTTCCCGAGAAGCTGATCCCGCTGGTTATCCAGAAGGCCCTGGCCGGCGAGCCGCTGCCCGTCTACGGCGATGGCCTCAATATCCGCGACTGGCTCTTCGTCGATGACCACTGCGATGCCATCGAGACCGTGCTCGCGCGGGGCCAGGTAGGCGAAACCTACAACGTGGGCGGTGATGCCGAGCGCACCAATATCGACGTGGTGCGCACGATCTGCGCCCTACTAGATGAGCGCCGTCCGCGGGCAGCGGGTCGCTATGAGGAACTGATCACCTACGTGCGCGACCGCCCTGGGCACGACCGCCGTTACGCGATCGACGCGAGCCGGTTGCGAAGCGAGCTCGGCTGGGTGCCACGGCACGATTTCAACGCTGGCATGGCGCGCACGGTCGACTGGTATCTCGCCAACCAGCCCTGGGTCGATGACATAGTCCGGGGCACTTACCGCATGGAGCGCCTGGGCGCATGACTCAACGCAAGGGCATCATCCTGGCCGGCGGCTCCGGCACGCGGCTTTACCCGATCACGCAGGGCGTGAGCAAACAATTGCTCCCCGTCTACGACAAGCCGATGATCTATTACCCGCTGGGCACGCTGATGCTGGCTGGTATCCGAGATATCCTCGTGATCAACACGCCGCACGAGCAGGCCATGTTCCAACGGCTGCTCGGCGATGGCTCGCAGTGGGGCATCAACATCCACTATGCGACGCAGCCTTCGCCCGACGGCCTTGCCCAGGCTTTCCTCATCGGCCGGGACTTTCTTGGCGGACAGCCCAGTTGCCTGGTCCTGGGCGATAACATCTTCTATGGCGAAGGCCTCACGGAGCGAATGCGCCGCGCCGATGCGCGACCCGAGGGTGCCAGCGTCTTCGGCTACTGGGTGCGCGATCCCGAGCGCTATGGCGTGGCTGAAATCGATGCGCAGGGCAAGGTACTTGGCATCGAGGAAAAGCCCCTGAAGCCGCGTTCCAACTATGCGATCACCGGCCTTTATTTTTATGACGGGCACGCGCCCGACTATGCGGCGGCGCTGCGCCCGTCCCCCCGTGGCGAACTGGAGATCACGGATCTCAACCGCCATTACCTGCAGGCGGGGCAGCTGCACCTCGAGCAACTCGGCCGCGGCTACGCGTGGCTCGATACCGGCACGCATGAGTCGCTCATGGAAGCCTGCAACTACATCCAGACGATCGAAAATCGCCAGGGCCTCAAGGTGTGTTGCCCCGAGGAGATCGCGTTCCTCAACGGATGGATCACCGCGGAGAAGCTCGCGGAACTGGCCGCGCCACTCGCCAAGGTCGGTTACGGCCAGTACCTTCTCCGCCTCGCCGAACTGGGCCGCCATCCATGAAGTTCCTTGAAACCGCCCTTCCCGGTGTTACCGTGATCGAACCCGATGTCTTCGGGGACTCTCGCGGCTATTTCTTTGAAGGCTACAACGAGCAGAAATTCCAGGCCGCGGGCATCGACGTGAACTTTGTCCAGAGCAACGTCTCGCGCTCGCGCCGGGGCGTGCTGCGTGGCTTGCATTACCAGTGGCGCAAGCCGCAGGGCAAGCTTGTCAGCGTACTGGAGGGTGAGGTTTACGATGTCGCGGTGGATATTCGCCCCGAATCGCCCACGTTCGGGCAGTACGTCGGCATGATGCTCACCGCAGATAATCACCGCATGCTGTGGATCCCGGAGGGCTATGCCCATGGATTCTGCGTGGTCTCCGACTACGCCACGTTCGCCTACCAGTGCACGTCGCTCTACGACCGCGAATCCGATGCGGCCATCCGCTGGAACGATGCACTTTTCGCGATCGACTGGCCACTGAGCAACCCCGAACTATCGGCCAAGGATGCCGCTGCGCCTCTCCACGCCGACGTTCCGCGGGACCGGCTCCCGGCATGAGCATCCTGTTGCTCGGCGGTCGTGGCCAGGTCGGCCATGCGCTGCGCACGACCCTGCCGGCGCTTGGCCCACTCGTCGTGGCGACCCGGGAGGGCGGGGCCGGAGACCTGGCCTGCGATCTCGCCGACCCGGCCGCCGTCGCGCGCCTCCTCGATGCGGTATCGCCTACGCTTATCGTGAACGCCGCCGCGTACACGGCAGTCGACAAGGCCGAAATCCAGCCCGCGGCGGCCGCCGCATTGAACGCAGCCCTACCCGGCCAGCTCGGTGCATGGGCTGCCCAGTCCGGCGCGCGCGTCGTGCACTACTCCACCGATTACGTGTTCGGTGGCGATGCCACGCGGCCCTACCGCGAGGACGACGCCACGGCTCCCGCCGGTGTCTACGGGCTAACAAAGCGCGATGGTGAGCGTGCGCTCGCCGCATCCGGTGCCTGGCACCTCACCCTACGTACCGCCTGGGTGTATGGTGCGCATGGGCATAACTTCATGCGCACGATGTTGCGCCTCGCCCAGGAGCGCGACACGTTTGCGGTCGTCGACGACCAATGGGGCACGCCCACCAGCGCACCGTGGATAGCTGCGGCAACCGTCGAAGTGCTCCGGCGCGCCCAGAATGCCGCGAGCGGTGGCACCTACCACCTCACCGCCGCGGGCGAGACCACCTGGAGGGTCTTCGCCGAGGCCATTTTCTCCGGCGCTGCGGCGCGCGGTCTCCTGGTGCGGACACCGAAGGTACGCGCCATCGGCACCGCCGATTTCCCAACACCCGCGAAACGGCCGGCCTGGTCGGTCCTTGACGGATCACTGGTCGAGTCCACCTACGGCCTGCACAGACCTGCATGGACGACGCTGCTGGGCGAAGTCCTCGATACAATGCCCCTTCCAACCTGAAGCCCGGGACATCCAACGTGCTGATTCCCCTCATCCTTAGCGGCGGTAGCGGCACGCGCCTCTGGCCCATCTCGCGCCGGAACCTGCCCAAGCAGTTCCTTTCGCTGGCAGGTACGCAGACGCTCTTCCAGCAGACCGCGCTACGCGCGAATGCCCTCCCGAACGCAGCACCCCCGCTGGTGGTCGCGGCCGACGATCATCGCTTTCTCGCCGCCGAGCAATTACAGGAAATTGGCCTGGATGGCGCGGACATCCTGCTTGAGCCGGTGGCTCGAAATACCGCGCCTGCCATCGCCGTGGGCGCGCTGAGGGCACTGCAACGCCACGCCGACGCCCTGCTGCTTGTCTTGCCAGCGGATCACCTCATTGGCGATGCCAGCGTGTTTGCCGAGGCGGTCGCCAGCGCACTGCCGGCGGCACACGCAGGCTCCCTGGTGACTTTCGGTATTCGCCCGGATCGCCCGGAGACCGGCTTCGGCTATATCCGCCGCGGCGATGTGCTGGATGCTGCCGCGTTCCGCGTTGCACGCTTCGTGGAAAAGCCGCAGCTCGACCTGGCTCGCGAGTATCTGGATAGCGGCGAATACGACTGGAACTCGGGCATGTTCCTGTTCCGCGCCGACCGCTACCTCGAAGAGCTGGGCAAGCATGCGCCGGCCATGCTCGACGCCGCCCGCGCCGCGTTCGACAAAGCCCGCGTCGACCTCGATTTCATCCGGCTCGACGCAGACGCCTTTGCCAGCGCACCGAACGATTCCATCGATTACGCGGTAATGGAGAAAACCGACCGCGCCGCCGTGGTCCCGGTCAACTGCGGCTGGTCGGACATCGGTTCCTGGGATGCGCTGTGGATGGCCGCCGACAAGGACGCCAACGAAAACCACTTCGAAGGCGACGTGCTGGCCATCGATACCCACCGATCCCTGGTGCGCTCGCACGGCCGGCACATGGTGGCGACCGTAGGCCTCGACGATGTGGTGGTGGTAACGACGCCCGACGCCACCCTGGTGGCACGCCGCGATGCATCGCAGGATGTCAAAAAGATCGTGGATGCGCTGAAGGCGGCCGGGCGGAGCGAACACGACCTCCACCGCGTGGTTCGCCGCCCATGGGGCATGTATGACTCCCTTGAATCAGGCGATCGCTTCCAGGTGAAGCGCATCGTGGTCAAGCCGGGCGCGGCGCTCAGCCTGCAGATGCACCACCACCGAGCCGAGCACTGGATCGTCGTGAAGGGAGTCGCCGAGGTCACTTGCGACGATAAGGTGTTCCTTCTCGCCGAGAACCAGAGCACGTACCTTCCGCTGGGCAGCAAGCACCGCCTGCGCAACCCGGGCAAGGTGCCGGTCGAACTGATCGAGGTGCAGTCGGGCAGCTACCTGGGTGAAGACGACATTGTTCGCTACGACGACGCCTACGGCCGCGCGTAACACCCCGGCCCAGGCGTCACTAGGCTGCCCGGGCGGTGGCGAACACGTTTTTCCCAAACAGCGGGTGCGTCAGCATATCGATGGCTCGGCTGAGAGGAAGCAGGTAGCGATCGAACAGCCGTAGCGAGCGCTCGCTCGGCTCACCCGAGGCACTGCCGATGACCTTGAAACCCAGGGCCAGCATAAACCCTATGGAATCTCGGTAGGACATGCTCTCCACGGCGAAACCCGCCGCCTCAAGATGGCTCCTGAGCATGGGTTTCGTGTAACGGCGATGGTGCCCCACCTTGTCGTCCATGCTGGTCCAGATCATCCGGAATGCCGGCACGAAGATGGCGATCCGCCCCCCGTCCTTCAGCAGGCCGCGCAACGTGCGCAGCGCCTCCACATCATCTTCGATGTGTTCAAGGACATTTGATGTGTAGATGAGATCGTAGGTTCCCCTGACCTCATCGAGCTTGGCATAGGGGGCATAACCCCTCTGGACGAGAACATCGCGCTGTTTCGCATCCACCTCGAGCACTGATGGCCGAACCGAGGTTTTCGCGGCATAGATTTCGCTGAGCGAGCCAATACCAGCGCCGAAATCCAGGACATCCCGACGCGGGGCAACGCCGCGGTCAGAACGGATGAACTGATCAACGATCCAGCCGTTGTAGTTGCGTAAGGCATCTTCGTTGGTAACCAGGAGATCGGAACCCGTGTACTCGAAATCGTGCGGTACAGCCATTCGACCTCCCATTGACTACCTGTGACGGAAGACCCAAAACTTTGCGCTGATGAAGTTGACCGACATCGCCACGCCCGCACCTGCGGCAACCGCAAGCAGCGGCGACCAGGCCGTCCGGGGTATAACCAGGATGACCGCGCTATATACGGCGTAGTTAATAGCACCACCCACGGCCATGGCCGCTAGGTAATGCAGGAACTCTCCCACATACGAACGGCGGGAAGTTGAAGAAAATGTGAAAGTACGATTAACCAGCCAAGTGGCAAATACGGCACAAAGGAACGATATGAGCCGGCCAATGAAAGGACCAAGGCCCAGCCAGAGGCCGAGGTACAGGACACCGGCATCGACGAGGAAGCCCAGCACGCCCGCCATGATGAATTGCGCTACCTGACGCCTCATGCCGGACGAGCTCCGGTGATGAGACGGCTGACCTCAGCGGTCTGGCGAGCCATGAGACCCGTGTCGCCGCGAGCCTCCACATTCAGGCGCAACAACGGCTCGGTGTTGGATGAGCGCAGGTTGAAGCGCCAGACGCCAAAATCCGCGCTGACACCATCGACATACTCCAGCACCGGCGATTCAGGAGCGTAGAACGCGAGTACGCGCGCAACCACGGCCTTCACATCGTCCACCACGAAGTTGATCTCGCCACTGCACGGGTAGGCCGCCATGCGCTCAGCCAACATATCCGCCAGCGACACTCCCGTGGCTGAAAGCCGCGCGGCGACCAGTAACCACGGGATCATCCCGGAATCGCAGTAGGCGAACTCGCGGAAATAATGATGCGCGCTCATCTCACCGCCGTAGATGGCATCCTCGGCGCGCATGCGCTCCTTGATGAAGGCATGCCCCGTCTTGCTCTCGATCGCTATGCCGCCTGAGGCCTTTACCATGTCGATGGTGTTCCAGGTTAGCCGTGGATCATGGATGATCTTCGCGCCCGGGTGCTTTTCGAGGATCTGCGCGGCAAGCAAGCCCACGATGTAGTAGCCCTCGATGAACTCGCCACCGGAATCGAACAAGAAGCAGCGGTCGAAGTCGCCATCCCACGCGATACCGAAGTCAGCACCATGCGACCTCACTGCATCAGCTGTTGCAGCCCGGTTATCCGGCAAGAGCGGGTTCGGAATGCCGTTCGGAAAGCTGCCGTCAGGCTCGTGGTTAATACGGATAAACTGCAGCGGCAAGTGCGCTTCAAGCAGGTCGATAACCGCTCCCGCGCCGCCGTTGCCAGCGTTCACGACGACCTTCAATGGTCGGAATGCTGCCGGATCGACGTAGCTGAGAAGGTGCTGGATGTAAGCCGACTTGTCGTGATCGCGCATCAAGCCACCACGAGCCGCGCGCGGCTCACCAAAAGCACCTTCCTCGACCATCCGCTCGATATCGCGCAACCCCGTATCGCCACTGATCGGCCGCGCGCCCTCGCGCACCAGCTTCATACCGTTGTAGTCGATCGGGTTATGGCTGGCTGTCACCATGATGCCGCCGGCGACGCCGCGGTGGAACGTCTGGAAATAAACTTCTTCCGTACCGCACAGACCGATATCGATGGCATCGCGGCCTTCGTCATTCAGGCCACGAATGACTGCCTCTGCGAACGCCGGGCTGTCACGGCGGATATCGTAGCCGACCACCACAGCACCCTCACCGACCGTCCGCGCGAACGCGCGCCCTAGTCGGTAGGCGATGTCTTCATTCAACTCATCGGGTACGCGGCCGCGGATGTCGTAAGCCTTGAAGCACTTCATCGGCATGACTTCCCGTTAGCTCGACAAGCGACGCAGGTCGGCATCCACCATCATGGAAATGAGCTGTTCCATCGAGGTTTTCGGGGTCCAGCCCAGCATCGCCTTTGCCTTGTCCGGATTACCCAGAAGGATATCGACCTCGGCGGGGCGAATGAACCTCGGGTCAATCACGAGGTAGTCCTCGTAGTTGAGCCCCACGTGATCGAACGCCAGTTTGCACATGTCGCGGACACTGACCGTTATGCCCGTGGCAACGACGTAGTCATCGGCCTGGGCTTGCTGGGTCATGCGCCACATCGCCTCGACGTAATCCCCGGCGAAGCCCCAGTCTCGCTTGCTATCGATGTTGCCAAGGCGCAATTCCTTCTGCCGGCCCAGCTTGATCGATGCTACAGCGTGGGTGACCTTGCGCGTCACGAATTCGATGCCGCGTAGCGGCGATTCGTGGTTGAACAGGATGCCGCTTGAGGCGTGCATGCCGTAGCTCTCACGGTAGTTCACAGTGGCCCAGTGGGCCATCATCTTCGCGACGCCATAGGGACTACGTGGATGAAAAGGCGTATTCTCGTCCTGACGCTCCGCCTTGATCAAGCCAAACATTTCGCTCGTCGATGCCTGGTAGAAATGCGCGTCGCGATTAACGATGCGCGTGGCCTCCAGCATGCGCATGGCGCCGGTGCCATCGATATCGGCGGTCAACAGGGGCTGCTGCCACGAGGTACCCACGAAACTTTGCGCACCGAGGTTGTATACCTCACCGGCGCGGGACTGCTCCATCGCGCGAATCAACGACGAGAGGTCGGCCAGGTCGCCATCGATCACATGGACATCGTCGAGGATACCCAGCTCCCGCAGGCGCCACGACGTATCGGTGCTACGACGCGGAGCAAGGCCGTATACGTGGTAGCCCTTGCCGAGCAACAGCTGCGCCAGATAGGCACCGTCCTGCCCCGTAATGCCGGTGATCAGGGCCGATTGTTGGCCGTTGCTCATGCTCTGCCTCTCGCGTCGTTCAGTACTGCAGTCAAAGTGTCGCGGATGGGAATCAGTGGTTCCCACCCCGTGTGTTCTTTCAGCAAGGTGGCATTGGCCACCATGCGGCGCTGCTCCGCCGGGCGCATCCGTGCTGGATCCTGCTCGAGGATTACCTTCACACCGGCCAGTTCGCACATCATCTCTATTAGCGTGCGCACGCGGTATTCGCGCCCACTGCCGATAACGTAGCGCTGCCCGGGACGCCCGGCGCGCAACAGGGCATTGTAAGCGGCAACGACGTCCCGGACATCGGTGAAGTCACGGGTCGTATCGATATCGCCGGTACGCATGACCCGCTCCGCCCCCCGTTCTATAGCCACGATCTGCGACGCGAACGAGGGTACGGCGAACTGGCCGCCCTGCCCCGGCCCGATGTGGTTGAACGGGCGAGCGATCACCGCATCCAGTCCGAAGGTCCGATGCCACATGAGCACCAGTTCCTCCGCGGCTACCTTCGAAACGGCGTATGGATTACGCGGCTCCGCGAGGCGATGCTCATCCACGGGCAGTTCCGCATCGGGCACGAGACCGTATACGTCACCGGAACTGACGTATACAAAGCGCCCCGCAAAACCCGCGGCAGACAAGGCCTGCAAGAGGTGGAGCGTCCCACCCACATTGATATCAAACGTCTCGCCGGGCGCCTCGAAGGATCGTGGCACAAACCCTTGAGCAGCCAGATGGAGGACGCCATCCGGCCGCACCCCGTCTACCCACGTGCGCACCGCATCGCCATCCCGCAAATCCAGGTCTGCCGGCGCCGCCTCCAGTTGCCAGTCGCTGAAGCGGCCAGCAGCTGCTTCAGCGCGGATAGTGGAGCCAACAAACCCGCCGGCCCCCGTGAGAAGCAGCCGCCTCATTCCACCGTCACGGACTTCGCCAGATTACGCGGCTGGTCCACGTCGGTGCCGCGCAGGACGGCCACATGGTAGGCCAGCAGCTGCATCGGCACCGTAAACACTGCGGGTGCGATCAGATCGCCGCCACCATCCACCAGCACAGTGGCAAGGCGCTCCGTATCGGTATCCATCTCAACGCGCTCATCCGCAAATACGATGAGTTCGCCACCGCGGGCACGAACTTCCTGCAGGTTCGACTTCAGCTTGTCGAGCAGGGGACCGTTGGGCGCCACCGCCACGATGGGCATGTTTTCGTCTACCAGGGCCAGCGGTCCGTGCTTCAGCTCGCCGGCCGGGTAGGCCTCGGCATGGATGTACGAGATTTCCTTCAGCTTGAGCGAGCCCTCAAGCGCGACTGGATACTGGGCGCCACGGCCGAGGAAAAGCGCGTGCTGTTTGTTGATGAAGTGATCGGCGATCCCGATGATCTCGTCCTCACTCTTCAGCGCATTCTCGATGTACCGCGGCAGCGACTGCAGTTCCTGGCAATGATCCAGGTAGGTCTGGTGGTTCAGGCCACGGCGGCGTCCCAGGTCCAGCGCCAGCAGGGCGAACGCCGCAAGCTGGGTCGTAAACGCCTTGGTTGATGCCACGCCAATCTCCGGGCCCGCGCGCGTCATCAGACGCAGGTCGGATTCGCGGACCACCGACGATTCGGGCACGTTGCAGATGGCGAACGTGGCGAGGTAGCCCCGGCGGCGCGATTCACGCATGGCTGCGAGCGTATCGGCCGTTTCGCCCGACTGGGACACGGCAACGAACAGCGTGTCCTCAGGCACCACCACATCGCGGTAGCGGTATTCGCTAGCCACCTCGACCACGACCGGGATGCGCGCAAGCTCCTCGATCCAGTACTTCGCCACCATGCCGGCGTGGTAACTGGTGCCGCAAGCCACGATGTGCACGGCACGAGTCTTGTCGAGGATCGGATCGGCATCGATGCCGAAGATATTGGGCAGAACGCCGTGCGGACCAATACGGCCCTCCAGCGTATCGGCGACCGCGCGCGGCTGCTCGAAGATTTCCTTCTGCATGTAGTGGCGGTACTCGCCACGCTCGACCGCATCGGCGCTGATCTCGCTCTCGTGCGCGGCGCGATCGACCGGGTTGCCCTGGATGTCGAACACCTGCACATCGTTGCGGGTGATCTCGACGATGTCGTCCTCTTCCAGGTACATCATCCGGTTGGTGACCTTGATGAGCGCCTGGGCATCCGACCCGAGGAAGTGCTCGCCGATGCCGATGCCCACTAGCAGGGGGCAGCCACGACGCGCTCCGACGATCCGGCCCGGCTCGTCGAGGCTCATCACGGCGATGGCGTAAGCGCCCTCCAGCCCGCGAACAGCGGCCGTGACGGCGTCACGCAGCGACTTACCGGCCTGCACATGCTCATCGATAACCGCGCCCATCACTTCCGTGTCGGTCTGTGAGTGGAAGGTCCGCCCCTTGGCCTGCAGGCCTTCGCGCAGGCTGGCGTAGTTCTCGATGATGCCGTTGTGCACGATCGCGATACGACCCTGCACGTGGGGATGTGCATTGACCTCGCTAGGCACGCCGTGCGTCGCCCAGCGCGTGTGTGCGATGCCAGTACCACCCGGGATCGGATCGGCGTCGTACAGCGCCTCCATCTCACGGACCTTACCCTTCGCACGCACGCGACGGATCTCGCCTTCGTCGGCGATGGCCATGCCCGCCGAATCATAGCCGCGATACTCCAGCGCTTTCAGGCCGGCGATGAGAATGGGAGCGATATCACGCTGCGCAACGGCTGCGACGATTCCACACATGGTCGTTCTTCCTTAGGAAAATTCAGTTAACTTTGCGACGCAGGTAATTGAGCAGATCGATACGGGTAATCAAGCCAAGGAACTGCTCGCCATCGACAACGATGGCGACGTGGCCCTTTTCAAACACGGACATCAGCGATTCAATCGACGAGGTGACCTGGATCACTTCCGGCGACGCGATCATCGCCGTCGATACCGGGTCGCGGAACTTCGATTCATCCGAGTGGACGTGCAGCAGCACATCCGACTCATCCAGGATGCCGCGGATGCGGTCGCCTTCCATGACCGGAAGCTGCGACACGTCGTACAGCTTCATGCGGTTATAGGCGGTGATCAGCATATCGTCCGGCTTGACGACCACCGTATCGCGCTGCGCATACGGGCGCAGGATCAGGTCACGCAGATCCCCGTAATGCTCGCGCTCGATGAAGCCGTTATCGAGCATCCAGTAATCGTTGTACATCTTCGACAGGTACTTGTTACCCGTGTCGCAGACGAGGGTGACCACGCGCTTCGGCTCGGTCTGTTCGCGGCAATATTTCAGCGCGGCGGACAGCAACGTACCGGTGGAGGAACCACCCAGCACGCCCTCCTTCGACAACAGCTCACGGGCCGCGAGGAAGCTTTCCTTGTCGCTGATGGCGAACGCCTTCTCGACCATGGAGAAATCGCTGATCGACGGCAGGAAATCCTCGCCGATGCCCTCGACCATCCACGAGCCCGACTTCTCCGAGAGCGTGCCCTCGTTGATGTACTGGGCGAGGATCGAGCCGACCGGGTCCGCAAGGATGATCTTGGTGTCCGGCGAGTGCTCGCGCAGGTACGCCGTGAGGCCGCTCATGGTGCCCGACGAGCCGCAGCCGACGACGATGGCGTCGACCTTGCCGTCGAGCTGGTCGAGGATCTCCGGGCCCGTCGTCTGGACGTGGGCGGCCGGGTTATCAGGGTTGCCGAACTGGTTGATGAAGTAGGCCCCCGGCGTTTCGCGCGCGATGCGCTCCGCCATGTCCTGGTAGTACTCGGGGTGGCCCTTGGCGACGTCCGAGCGGGTGAGAACGACCTCGGCACCCATCGCCTTCAGGTTGAAGATCTTCTCGCGGCTCATCTTGTCGGGGACGACCAGCACGAGGCGGTAGCCCTTCTGCTGCGCGACCAGGGCCAGGCCCAGGCCGGTATTGCCGGCGGTGCCTTCGACCAGCGTATCGCCCGGCTTGATCTTACCGGCGCGCTCGGCGCCCTCGATCATGGACATGCCGATGCGGTCCTTCACCGAGCCGCCCGGATTGGCGCTTTCCAGCTTCAGGAAGAGCTCGCAACAGCCGGTATCCAGGTGCTGGGCGCGCACCATGGGGGTGCGGCCGATCAGATCGAGGACGCTGTCATGAACCTTCATTGGAACTCCGTATGGTGTGCCGGCAGGGCCCCTTCGACCCTGCCCGATGGGCGCCCATGATAGTGGGTGGCGAGGCTGTTCGATCCCCCCGCTGTTCAGGCTACGGCGAAACGATGTATGCGAGGCCCCTGATCCGGCAGGCACACGTTTATGCAGCGCAACAAAAAGGGCGCGACATGCGCGCCCTTTCCTGTACCCATGGATCGACTCAGTGTGGCCGTGAGGCCTGCCAGGAATCCCACATCCGTTCGAGTTTTTCCTTCGCGTGCAGCTTATCCCGCTTCATCTGGGTGAGGTCCCGGTCGCTTAGCGGAAGACATCCGCGTCCGGCTTCCTCGAGCTTCTTGTTGAGTTCCTGATGTTGGGAATAAAGACGACGGGTTTCCGCGTTGGCGTGGATGAACTTCTCGACGTCGTCACGCTGCTGGTTTTCGAACATTGCAGATCTCCTCGCGTTGGGGCCGCCCGCGGCGCGGGACGGTCGTGAGGGGAGCCATGCGGGCTCGCTAGATGGTGCGTGCCTGGTGAACTTCAACGCATGCTCCGGCAGGATCCCGCCGCGTGTTTTTCACGTGACGGGAGGTCCAAGCTACTCCCCTGCCAAGGGGGCTGCAAGAGAGAATTTTCGCAAAAGCACGCGCAAAAACGGTTGCATCAGCAACGGCTTACGCGGCAGGTGTGGCGGCGGGCGTTGGGGGCCATCGCGTGCAAGCACGCTCCCACAGGGGTCGGTACGACCTTGTGGGAGCGCGCTTGCGTGCGATGCGTTCCGGGCTTAGTTGCCGCCCGAGGACTTCTTCTTCGACGAACCGGTCGCCGGGGTATTGGCGGGCGCACCGCCATCCGACGAGTTCATGTCACGCATGGCACGGGCGGCGGCCTCGGCCAGTGCCGCCTGCTTCTTGGCGGCGTTGGCGACCTTGGCCTGTGCCGCGGCGACCTGGCGGGCCTTGTCGCCCTCGGCCTTGGCCTGCTCCAGGGCCTGCGAGTACTCCACGCCCTGCTGCTGCAGGCGGGCGGCCTCTTCCTGGATCATCTGGTTCTGCTGGCGCTGCTGCTCGAGCTGGCGGCGGGCCATCTCGGTGTCGAGGCGGCTGGCCTCGAGCAGGATGGCATCATGCTCGCGATCGAGCTGGGCACCCTTGGCCTGGGCGTCCTGGAACTGCGCCATCGCCTTGGCGATATCCACGCGCCGTTCGGCGACGTAGAGGTAATGGGCGTGCTCCTTGTCCTTGGGCTTGAACTGCGAGATCTGGCCGATGGCTTCGCGGGCGCGGGCCTGCTCGGCCTGGGCGTAGCCGCCGATGACCGGATCGGACGAGAGCTGGTCCAGGCTGGCATTGAGGCGGCGGACGTCAAGGTCGTCCGTGGCGGCCACGGCCGTGCCGGCCGAGACGGCCAGCGCGAGGGCGGAGAGGAGGATCGTGTAGCGCTTCATCACTGGCCTCCCTGGTTGTTCGGCTGCGGCTGGTCGTTCTGCGGCTGGATGTACCCACCGCCATTGTCATTCAGCGGCTGGGTCTGGCCACCCACCGGCGGCGGCGCATTGTCCGTCGCTTCCGGCAGGACCGACTCCGTCTCCTGCACGTTGTTCGGGATGGGCACCGTGTCGTTCTGGTGGTTGTCGATCATCTCGACGCGCATCTGCGCGTTTTCCTTGCTCTTGGCCGAGTTCTGGGCACGGGCGGCGCCCAGCCGGGATTTGGCCCGGGCCAGTTCGCTATCCGCGCGCGACTCGTCGGCGAGCACCGAGGCATCGTCATATTTCTTCGACGCCATGGCGGCCTGCGCCTGGCGGAACTTGCTTTGGGCATAATCCAGGTCGACCGGCGCGTAATCGGCAGCGCCGGCATCGCGGGCAGCCTGCAGGGCGGTCAGGGCCTGGTTCATGGAACCATCCGGCGGAGGGGTGCTTGCGCAGCCCGCCAGGGTGGCGAAAGCCAGGGCCAGAGCGGCCTGGACAAGGAGCCGGCGGCCCGTGGGCAGGGCGTTCGACGGCAAGTTGTGGACCATCACTCGTTCCTCTTACAGCTTTGCGAGATATTGTCGATATAGAAGGTCGGGAGACCGTCGTCTCGATTGTAATGCGAACCAACGGGGGTTTAGGTGGATATCGGTTATTTCCTGAAACTGATGGTGGACAAGGGCGCGTCGGACATGTTTCTGACGACGGGTGCCCCCGTGAACATCAAGGTTGAGGGCAAGCTTTACCCGCTTGGTAACACCGGCCTGCCCAGCGGCATGGTCAAGAAGATCGCCTATTCCCTGATGGACGAAGGCCAGGTGCCCCAGTTCGAGCGCGACCTCGAGCTGAACATGGCCCTTGCGGTGAAGGAAGCGGGCCGCTTTCGCATCAACGTGTTCAAGCAGCGCGGCGAGATCGGCATGGTCATCCGTGCCATCAAGAGCGAGATTCCCTCGCTGGAAGAACTCCAGCTGCCGGGCATCTTCCGCGACCTGATCATGGAGCCGCGCGGCCTCATCCTGGTCGTCGGCGCCACCGGTTCGGGCAAGTCCACCACCCTGGCGGCCATGCTCGACCACCGAAACACCAACAGCTCGGGCCACATCCTCACCATCGAGGATCCGATCGAATACCTGCACCGCCACAAGCGCTCCATCGTGAACCAGCGCGAGGTGGGCCTCGATACCCACAGCTATCACGAAGCGCTGAAGAACGCGATGCGTGAAGCGCCCGATGTCATCATGATCGGCGAAATTCGCGACACGGAAACCATGGAAGCGGCGATTTCCTTCTCGGAAACCGGCCACCTCTGCCTGGCGACCCTGCACTCGAACAATGCCGACCAGACCCTCGAGCGCATCCTGAACTTCTTCCCGGAATCGGCGCACAAGAACGTGCTGATGAACCTGGCCCTGAACCTGCGATCGGTGATCAGCCAGCGCCTGGTCATCGGCAAGGACGGGCGCCGCATGCCGGCGACGGAAGTCCTGCTCAACACCCCGCTGATCCGCGACATGATCCGCCGTGGCCAGATCCACGAGGTGAAGGACGCCATGGACCGCAGCCTGCAGGAAGGCATGCAGACCTTCGACCAGTCGCTGTACCGCCTGTACAAGGAAGGTCGGATCACGCTCGAGGAATGCCTCAACAAGGCGGATTCGCGTGACGGCCTGGCGCTTAAGATTCGCCTGTCCGAGGGCGCCACCGGTAATGAGTTCGCGTCGAGCGATCCGTACGGGATTGGCGTTTAAGGTTAGGCAAACCATCGCGCGCAAGCGCGCTCCCACAAGAACCATCCATTGGCCGTTGTGGGAGCGCGCTTGCGCGCGATGCCGTTACCGCGGCGCGTCCGGCTGCACCTCAGGCGCCGCCTGCTGGAACGCCGGCAGCGCCTGGCAGTTATCCACCACCCGGCGGATCAGCGGATACGGCCCCAGGTCCAGCTCCCAGCGGACCGCGTTGTAGAACTGCGGGACCAGGCAGACGTCGGCGATGGTCGGCGTATCGCCCCAGCAGAACGTCCCGCGCGGGCCCTGCGCCAGCAGCGCCTCGATCCCGTCGAACCCGTGGCCGATCCAGCGCCGGGACCATGCCGCCTTCGCCGCCTGGTCAGCGCCGAAGCGCCCCTCGATTTCCTTCAGTACCCGCAGGTTGCCCAGCGGATGAATGTCCGTGCTCACCGCCAGCGCCAGCTCGCGGACGCGGGCACGGTGGCGGGGATCCTCAGGCAGCAACGCCGGGGTCGGCCGGGTCTCTTCCAGGTATTCGAGGATCGCCATCGACTGGCGCACGACGAAATCCCCGTCGACCAGGGTAGGCAGCTGGCCCTGCGGCGAAACCTCGCGGTAGCCGGCCTTCAGGTGCTCCCCGCCTTCGTTGATCAGGCTGACAGGCCGCGGTTCGTAGGCCAGGCCCTTGAGATTCAGGGCTATACGGATGCGATAGGCGGCGCTGGAGCGCCAGTAGGTATACAGGGCGAGGGCCATGGGCGATTCCTTCGTTGGTCCGCCGATTCTAGCGGGGACGTTACAATCAGGGTTTTCCTGACATCCCCAGCTGGAGTCCCACCGTGTCCGTCATCCGCATGCAAGACCTCGACCTGCGCGGCAAGCGCGTCCTGATCCGCGAAGACCTGAACGTGCCCGTGGAAAACGGCAGGATCACCTCCACCCAGCGCCTGGATGCCTCCCTGCCCACGATCGTCGCCGCCCGCGACGCCGGCGCGAAGGTCATGGTGATCTCGCACCTGGGCCGGCCGAAGGAAGGCGAGTTCGACGAGGCGTCCTCGCTGAAGCCGGTGGCCGAGTGGCTGGCCCACAAGCTGGGCAGCGATGTGCGCCTGGTCCGTGACTATCTGGACGGCGTCGACGTTGCCGACGGCGAAGTGGTCGTCCTCGAGAACTGCCGCATGAACGTCGGCGAAGGCAAGGACGACGAAGCCCTCTCGAAGAAGTACGCCGCCCTTTGCGATGTGTTCGTCATGGATGCCTTCGGCACCGCGCACCGCGCACAGGCTTCGACCCACGGCGTGATCCGCTTCGCTCCGGTTGCCGCTGCCGGCCCCCTGCTGGCGAAGGAACTGGATGCGCTGGGCAAGGCCCTCGAAAATCCTGACCGCCCGCTGCTCGCGATCGTCGCCGGCTCCAAGGTCTCGACCAAGCTGGAACTGCTGCAGAACCTGGTCGGCGGCGTCGACCAGCTCATTGTCGGCGGCGGCATCGCCAACACCTTCATCCTCGCAGCCGGTCACAAGGTGGGAAAGTCGCTGGTCGAAGCGGACCTGCTCGACACCGCGAAGAAGATCATGGCCGACGCGAAGGCACGCGGCGCCGATGTGCCGGTGCCGACCGACGTGGTCGTCGCCACCGAGTTCTCGGCCTCGGCCAAGGCCACGGTGAAGGCGGTCGACCAGGTGGCTGATGACGAGATGATCCTCGATATCGGCCCGGATACGGCGAAGCGTTATGCCGAACTGATCGCGAAGGCCGGCACTGTCGTCTGGAACGGCCCGGTCGGCGTGTTCGAGTTCGATGCGTTCGGCAAGGGCACCGAGACCCTGGCCCGCGCCATCGCCGCGTCGAAGGCATTCTCGATCGCTGGCGGCGGCGACACCCTCGCCGCGGTCGACAAGTACGGCATCGAAGACGGCGTCTCCTATATCTCCACCGGCGGCGGCGCGTTCCTCGAATTCCTGGAAGGCAAGGAACTGCCGGCCGTGGCGGCGCTCAAGGCTCGGGCGGACAAGCAGTAATGCTGTTTCTCTTTGACCTCGATGGCACGCTCATCGATTCCGAGGTCGGCATCCTCGCCGGCATCCGCCACTCCATGGCGGCTGTCGGCGCGGAGCCGCCCGACCACGCCACCATGCGCTCGTGGATCGGCCCGCCGCTGCGGGTGAGTTTCGGCGGTGTGCTTGATGGCGACAGCGAACGCGTCGAAGCGGCCGTGGCTGCCTACACCGAACGCTTCCACGAGGTAGGCTGGTCCGAGCACACCGTGTACGAAGGCATCCCCGAGCTGATCGAGGGTCTTGCCGAGCGCGGCCACCAGCTCGCCGTCGTCACCAGCAAGACGCGCGCGCACGCCGAACGCATCCTCGCGAACCTGCCGTTCGCGACGGCGTTCGAGCGCCTGTATGCGCCCGGCCCGCTCAGTGCGCATAGCGAGAAGGCTGAAATGGTCGCCGCCGCACTTGCCGACTTCGGCCACGTGGAATCGGAGACCTTCATGATCGGCGACCGCCGCTACGACATGGACGGTGCCGTCGCGAACAGCGTGCGCGGCATCGGCGTGCTGTGGGGCTTTGGCGATCGGGCGGAGCTGGAAGCTGCCGGCGCGTGGCGCGTGGTCGAAAAGCCTGCCGACATCCTCGCCATGGCCTGACGCCTGTCGCGGGGTGTTATCCACACGGAATGTGGATACGCCCTGCATAACCGTGTGGATAAGTCTGCTCTCGCCTTTCGTTTCCGGCACTTGGAACACGTCGGCTACGAATTCACCAGCCGTAGTATCCTGAAGGGCGTTGCACCCAAGGGGCTGAAGCAGGATGGACGGCACTGCCGTAGAAAAGGACGCCCTCGCGGCGTCGGGACGTCGGCGCGCGCTTGCGCTTCCCGAAGTGCTAAAGCGCGTATGGTTGCCATTCCTGCTATCCCGGCTCATTGTTTTTATTCTCTTTGCAGTGACGCCTATTATTGCTGCGGTTCCGATCGCCCAATGGAACAGTGACGACGGTACGGCCGTCCGCCTTTCCCGTGTCGCCATGGCAGATGGCATTAGCCGCGTTGCGATCGGCAACGATTCGGGCTGGTATTTAGGCATCGCTCGCGACGGCTACGAGAAGCGGCCGTTCGATACATCACGACAAGCCAATTGGGCCTTCTTCCCACTGCACCCCATGCTCTGGCGAGCGGCTGCGGCGGTGACCGGCGAGTGGACGTGGTCGGGCGTCATCATTGCCAATGGCTTGTTCCTGGGTGCGCTTTGCGCGCTCTGGCAACTGGCACTCGGGCTGACCGAACGTCGCGAGACAGCGGATGCGGCCGTGACGTTCGCGTCCGTGTGGCCCACCACGTACTTCATGTCGCTGCCGCACACCGAGGCGCTGTTCTTCCTGCTGGCAGGCCTTTCGCTGCTCGCCGGCACACGTCGCAAGTTTGGTACGGCCGGCATCTTCGGCGCCCTCGCCTCCGCGACGCGCTTCAACGGCCTGTTCCTCATTCCTGCGCTCGGTATGGCCTGGCTGCGTAGCGAGCGCCGCCGGCGGGATCTCGCGTGGATTGGCGTCGCTACTGCGGGTGCCTTGCTCTACGCAGGATATCTCGGGTCGATCACCGGCAATCCGCTCGCATTCAAGGATATCCAGGTGACGTGGGGGCGGCATGTGGCAGCGCCATGGACCGCGCTGGCGGACTACATCGGACACCCGGCGAAGCTGGCGGTCTCCTGGAATCCCCGTGCGCTCAATTTTCTGGTAGCGATCGCGGGCGTTGCCAGCATCGTTACCTGCTGGCGCAAAGGCTGGCGTGATCTCGCCATGTTCACCGGGCTGACCTTGCTGGCGCCGCTGTGCACGGGAACGCTGACTTCGTTGACGCGGTACGCCGGCGTCGCACCAGGCGTTTTCCTGGCGCTCGCCGTGTGGTCGGAGGACAAGCCGCGCGTCGCTCAGGTGCTGACGATGCTGTCGTCCGTGGCGCTCGCGTTCATGGTCATCCTGTTCGCCCTTGGGATAAACATGGCGGGCGCCTGATCGGTTATCCACACGTGATGTGGATACCGCCTGCATAACCGTGTGGATAACCTGATTCGCATCAGCGCCAGCAGGCACTTAGCTCACCATGGTCATTCCTTGGCCAGTACATGCTAGTCCGTGAGGGCGGGCGCCTACACGAAGAGCGGCGACTCGCTGACATGCGCCGACGGAATGACACCCTGCAGATTTCGGAACACTCGCAGTAGCCTTTTGAGTACCTTACGGATTGCCCAGGCTGCTCGCTGCGAACGGATCGAAGACGCGGGGTTGAGCGATACCGAGCGCTGCGGCGTCGATGATGTTCAACGCGGCCGGTCTGTAGGACTTCCCTGACAGATTTCGCGCCTGGCGATCCCTATGATTGCCCGACTGTTTAAACAGGAAGGGGGACTTCGCATGACCAGGTATCTTCTCACGGCCGCTTTTGTCGTCTCGGCCATGCTCTCGCCGCTCGCCCATGCCGATGGGCAAGGCGCCTTCGTCCAGGCTGGTGCCGGCCGCGCAACGCAGAGCCACAACGGCACCGCATGGGGAGTGGACGGCGGGTATCGCTGGACCGTCGCCAACGGCGTGTACCTCGGCGCAGAAACGGGCTATCACGACCTGGCCAGCAGCAAGTTTCGCTATGGCGACTCGGAGTCGTTCAGTGACATGAGCGGTACCCACCAATTCGCGAGCCAGGGCACGGGTCGTGTCGGCACGCAAGCCGCCCTCTTGGGTGCGAACTTGCGCTGGGACATTTCAGGCCAGTTGTACGCGGTAGTTCACGGCGGCCTCGCCCGCTATCGCACGCGCACACGTACCGACGGCACAAGCACGATTGATGCCCAGTCGCCCTCGACATTCCATAATGCTTATAACGTCTTTGACACGCGCTGGTACGCGGGCGTCGGCTTCGGCTTCGATTTCACCCCACAGATCAGCTTGCAGTTCACCTACGATCACTACCCGCAGCACTACAGCGCCTATGGTTATCGCTACTCGAATAACCTCGATATCTATGGCACCGCGGTCGAGTTTCGCTTCTGATGAACGAGGGAGCTTATCCACAGCGAATGTGGATACGCTCTGCAAAAAGCTGTGGATAAACCGAAAGGCCCCTTCCGCGGCCATATTTTAGGTTGCGATGGGCACGGACTGCCCAGGCACTCGCTGAGTCCGCGCGTCGGGTAAGCCCTACACCGGGGTCAGCACATCGCTGACGCCTTTCGATGGTAGGGCGCCCTGCAATCGGCGGCGTGCCATCGATAAGCTTTCGAGCGCACCAATACGGTGCCTCAGACGAAGGTTATGCCATGAGCGCACACCAAAGGATGGCGTGCACGCTGCTCGCCGCAGGGATGCTATTCGCCACCGCCCGCACGGATGCCGCCGTGCTCGGCCCCGGCCAGTCGATGGCCCCCGGGCAGCGGCTGTACTCATCAAGCCAGCTTTATTTCGCCACGCTCGACCCGACGGGCGACTTCGCTGTCTACCGAGCCAGCGACGGCGCACGCGCCTGGTCGGCCGGCACCGGAGGGTCAGGTGCCGTCACCGCCAGCATGCTTCGCGACGGCAGGCTCGTCCTGACCAACGCAGAGGGCCACACCGTGTGGGCCACGCCAACACGCGGCAAGCACCGGGTCTTCGGCGTGACCGCCTACGGCTCAGCCGTTGTCCTCAACGCGCGCAAGTGGAGGCCCTACGACAAGAAGGCCGAGCCCATCGTGGAACAAATGCTCGTCCGCCGCGCCAAACTCGACTGGCAGACGCCGGCCCTCGACAGCCCCGCGAAGACGCGACAACGCGCCGCCGCGCAGGCCATCCGCGACGCAACCGGGACGAAACACCCGCCACGTAACGGAAAGTAACCACCAGACGCCGGTTATCCACACGCCGTGTGGATACCGGTTGCATAACCGTGTGGACAAGTCCGATCCGGGCTTACGTACCAGGCACTTAGTTCACGCTGGTCACGCCGTAAGCAACGAACCGCCGCGCCGTGAGCCGTTATCCACAACGCATGTGGATTCGCGCTGCATAACGCTGTGGATAAGACGAATCTCACAAGCAATGACAAGCCCTTAGCTTGCAACGGTCACGAATTGAGCAGGTGACGAATCGACACGAGACGCAGGCCCTCGCCATTCAAAAGGAGCAATTTCAAATGATCAACGGCCAGAGACTTGCGCGGTCGCTGCTTACCGTCAGCGGACTGCTTTTCTGCCATATCGCAAGCAGTGCCGTCCTCGGACCCGGCTACTCACTGACGAGGGGCCAGCGCCTCTATTCAACGGACGGGCGCTTCTTCGTTCACGTCGACGACGACGGTGACTTCGCCGTGGTTCGAGCCGCTGATGGGGCGCGTGCCTGGTCTGCCGGTACAGCAGGATCCGGCGCGACCACTGCAAGCATGCAGCGCGACGGAGCGCTCGTCCTCCTGACATCGGATGGACGACCCGTTTGGAGAAGCCCGACCGGAGGTCGCCACCGCGTGTTCGGCGTAACCAGTTGGGGCACAGCCGTTGTTATCGACGCCCGCAAATGGAAGCCGCGGCGAAAGCGCGGTGAGCCGATCGTCGAACAGATGCTCCGCAGACGCGCCTTCATTGAATGGCAGTCAACGGCATTCAACCAGCCACCGAAGTACCGGCAACGCTGACAAAAAAAGCCCCGGCATGAGCCGGGGCTTTTCTGTACGCCCTTACAGCGTATGTTTACTTCGAAACAGCCTTAACCGCATCAATCACCGCGTGCGCGGTAATGCCGAAGTGCTCGTAGAGCACCTTGATCGGGGCGGAAGCGCCGAAGGTCGTCATGCCGACCACCTTGCCGTCCAGGCCGACGTACTTGAACCAGAAGTCCACGGCGGCGGCTTCGACGGCCACGCGGGCGCGGCACCACGACGGCAGCACGCCTTCGCGATATTCCGGCGACTGCGCGTCGAACTCTTCCGTGCAGGGCATGGAGACCACGCGGGTCGGGGTGCCCTGGTCGCCGAGGGCCTTGGCGGCTTCGACCGCGATGCCCACTTCCGAGCCCGTGGCGATGATGATCGCCTTGAACTTCTCGCTCGGCTCGAACAGGACGTAGCCGCCCTTCTCGATGTTCGCGACCTGCTCTTCCGTACGCGGGTTATGTTCGAGGTTCTGGCGCGAGAAGATCAGGCACGACGGGTTGCCGGCGCGCTCGATGGCCTTCTTCCACGACACGGCGGATTCCACGGCATCCGCCGGGCGCCACACGCGGTTGTTCGGGATGAGGCGCAGCGAACCCAGATGCTCGACTGGCTGGTGGGTCGGGCCGTCTTCACCCAGGCCGATCGAATCGTGCGTGTACACGTGGATCGCGTGGGCCGGGATCAGGCAGGACATGCGCACCGCGTTGCGGGCGTAATCCGAGAACACCAGGAAGGTGGCGTCGTACGGGATGAAACCACCGTGCAGCGCGATACCGTTCGAGATGGCCGACATGCCGAACTCACGCACGCCGTAGTGGATGTAGTTGCCTTCCGCACCACCGGTCGAAATGTTCTTCGAACCCTTCCAGATGGTGAGGTTCGACGGGGCAAGGTCAGCCGAACCGCCGATGAGTTCCGGCAGCAGCGGGCCGAACGCGTCGAGCGACATCTGCGAGGCCTTGCGCGAAGCAATGACCGGGCCATCGGCCTGGAGCTTGTTGATGAAGGCGGCGGCGCCGTCCTTCCAATCCTTCGGCAGGTCGCCCGAGAGGCGACGCTTCAGTTCGGCGGCGAGTTCCGGGTGGGCCTTGGCGTAGGCATCGAACTTCTCGTTCCATGCGTTCTCCGACTTGGTGCCGGCATCCTTCGCGTTCCACGAGCTGTAGATCTCTTCGGGAATCACGAAGGCCGGGTAGTTCCAGCCGAGGCGCTCACGGGTAAGAGCCACTTCCTTCTCGCCCAGGGCCGCGCCGTGGGACTCTTCCTTGCCTTCCTTGTTCGGCGAACCGAAGCCGATGACGGTCTTGCAGATGACCAGGCTCGGCTTGTCGCTCTGCGACGTCGCCGAAGCGAGTGCCGCCTTGATCGCTTCCGGATCATGACCGTCGACCGGCTTGCCGTCCTTGCCCACCACCACGTTCCAGCCGTAAGCGCGGAAGCGCTCGGCGGTGTCGTCGGTGAACCAGTCATGCACTTCGCCGTCGATCGAAATGCCGTTGTCGTCGTACACCGCGACGAGCTTGCCGAGCTTCAGCGTGCCGGCGAGCGAGGACACTTCGTGCGAGATGCCTTCCATGAGGCAGCCATCGCCAACGAACACATAGGTGTGGTGGTCGACGACATCGTGGCCCGGGCGGTTGAAGCGCTCGGCGAGCACCTTCTCCGCGATGGCGAAGCCGACGGCGTTGGCGAGGCCCTGGCCCAGCGGGCCGGTGGTGGTCTCGACGCCCGGCGTGTGGCCGAACTCCGGGTGGCCCGCGGTGTGGTGGTTGAGCTGGCGGAAGTTCTTGAGGTCTTCGATCGGCAGGTTGTAGCCGGTCAGGTGCAGCAGCGCGTACTGCAGCATGGAGCCGTGACCGTTGGAGAGGATGAAACGATCGCGGTTCGGCCAATGCGGGTTAGCCGGGTTGTGGTGGAGGAAATCACCCCACAGCACCTCAGCGATGTCGGCCATGCCCATCGGCATGCCCGGGTGGCCCGAATTCGCAGCTTGCACACCATCCATGGCCAGGGCGCGGATCGCATTGGCGCGTTCGCGGCGTGTCGTCATCGGCGTTCTCCAGATCAGAAGGCGGGGGGAAACGTCCATTGTCGCCGATCACGTATCACGTTGTCGTGGACATTCATGCCGCGTCCGGGAAGTTAACCCGGCCTTAATCTTTTGACCTCGATTTTTGAATTTCTTCAGGTTCGGGTGGTTCTAATGAATCACGGTCATCGACTTCCCCCTTCCCCAACGGTCGGTGGCCCGCCCCGAAAAAAGAGGAAAATTCCCATGAAAAAGGCAGTTCTTGCCCTTGCGGTCTCTTGCGTCTCGTTTTCGGCCATTCCGGCCTTTGCACAGGACAACACCGCGGTTTCCGGTAACTACCAGCCCAGCCAGTCGGTCGGTAGCGGCAACTGGTTCATTGGCGCCAACGTTGGCCGTACCAACGGCAGCGACACCGGCGGCTTAGGCAGCGATACCAGCGGTTTCAACTTCCTGCACGGCGAAAAGGGCCGTCGCACCGGCTACGGCCTGCTTGGCGGCTACCGCTGGAAGGTCGGCCCCGACCTCGGCATGGGCCTTGAAGCCGGCTACACCGACCTCGGTAACTACCGGGTCAAGAACGTTTTCGAGTCCGGCCAGGACGTGGACCAGAAGAGCGAGCGCGACGCGCTGCGCGGCTGGATGGTCGGCGCCAACATGAAGCTCAACCTCGTGCCGCAGTGGTACATCACCATGCACGGCGGTTACTTCCGTTCGAACGACAACAGCCACAACTACAACAACTCGGTGGGCCAGGACCTCGGCTTCACCAATGGCGGCCGCCCGAACCGCGGCAGCTGGTACGCCGGCATCGGCACCGGCTGGGACGTCAACGAGCACTTCGGCGTTGGCGTGAGCTACGACTACTTTCACGCCAATGCGGGCAAGCTGGTCGACAACACCACCGGCGCGACGCAGCCGGATCTGAAGCGCTCCACGGGCCTGCTGTCGCTGGCCGGCGAGTACCGCTTCTAAGCCTTTGGCCCAACCACTGTGGGAGCGGGGGTGGGCGCCGGGGGGGGGGGCGCCCCCCCCCCACCCCCGCCCCCCCCCCCCCCCAAACCCCAAGGGGGAAGAATAACCCCCAGGACACCGCAATAAAGCGCAAACCACCCCCGGCAAGAAAAAAAGCCCGAG
>NZ_JBVJMK010000003.1:83917-348382 GCF_055584245.1 Luteibacter sp. NPDC104163 | reverse complement strand
GCCCACCCTCGAGGCGAGTTCCGCACAAGAGAGCTGTGGGAGCGCGCTTGCGCGCGAATGGGGCTGGCCGAACACCCGAATCGCGCGCAAGCGCGCTCCCACAGGACCTGTCTGAGCAGCGAGGGTGGGCACCCAGGCCTCTTTCCGGAGACGTCCGAGCGCGAGGCGGCGTCAGCCGCTAGGAACATGCATTCGCGTCAGCGAATGAACCGATTACATGGCGCGAAGCGGAACGCGAGCCAACCCCGGAAGATCGAATGCCCTGATTATCATTGATCGCAGGAAAAGCCGAATGCCGACGTATGAAAAAAACGTCAAGCATTCGACAAATTGTCATTCTGTGATGCTAGCCTATTGATTATCTCAGGGCAGGGATATCCCGCGTAACACAGGGTTTGCCGCGGCGGGCGGCGCTACACAGGACTTATTGCGCTCGGTATGCGTACCGAGCGCTTAGCTGTGTCTGGAGAAAACGTTTTTTCTTGCGCAGGCGTAATAAAAAACGGACGCCTTATTAATCGCAATTAATCACGTCATTAGAAACATTTTTCGAATTACCCGTTACCAATAACTCGCATCACACCAGGAAACCAGTCGATGAATCGCAATACCCTTTCGGCAGCGATAGCGTTCTCGCTTTGCCTCGTGACCGGCAGTGCCGCCGCCCAGGACAGCCAGGCGCAGCAGACCCAGGCCAGCACGACGACCACGCAACGTTCGAACGTCTCTTCCACGTCGAACACCACCAACGACAACGCCACCCGCCGCGCCGCCGAGCAGATGAGCGAAGTCCAGGTGCGTGCGAACTCGCTGTCGCTGGGCGGTGGGCTGATGTCCATCCAGGACGCGCCGAAAGCGGTCTCGACCATCTCCCGCGATGCCATCAAGCAGGCCGCGCCGGGCGCCACCTTCATCCAGGCGATCGATTCGATCCCGGGCGTGGTCTCGTCGACGGACGACGTGACCGGCACCAACGACGGTAACGTCACCATCCGCGGCTTTCCCATCGACGAAGTCGGCGTGACCGTCAACGGCGCGCCGATCAACGACAGCGGTAACTACAAGATCTACCCGACCGAATACGGTGACACCGAGAACATGGGTGACATCACCGTGCAGCAGGGTTACCCGGACAACGACACGCCGATCTCCGGCGCGGCCGGTGGCTCCATCGCGTGGGTCACGGTCGATCCGTCTCACACCGCGGGCCTGGATTTCAGCCAGTCGCTGGGCCAGAACAGCTACCACCGCACGTTCTTCCGCCTCAACACCAGCGATACCGGCCCGGTGCGCTCGTGGCTCTCGTACTCGAATAACGAGACCGAGCTGTGGCGTGGCCGCGGCAAGGCCAAGATCACCAAGGTCGACGGCAAGTCGGTCTGGACGATCGATGACCGCAATTCGGTGACCTTCTCGGTGCAGTACAACCGCGAAGTGAAGACCAATTACGAAGGCCTGACCAAGGCCCAGGTGGCGCAGCAGTACAAGCAGAGCTACGCCAGCGTCTATACGCCGGGCAGCACCAGCAGCAACTTCTACGCGCTGCACCAGAATCCGTTCCGCAACTACCTGGCCAGTGCCGACGGCGAATTCACCTTCACTGACAGCCTGCGCCTCAGCGTCGTCCCGTACTTCCAGTACGGTGAGGGCGGTGGCGGTTCCGGCAGCACGGTGACCGAGAACCCGCTGGCCAACGGCAACTATTACCACTCGGTCAATTACGACCTGGACGGCGACGGCAAGATCAGCGGCACCAAGCTGGTCAATTCGTACAGCAACTCGATCACCTACCGCCCGGGCATCATCGCCAAGCTGAACCAGGACCTTACCGATAACAACAGCCTGGAATATGGCGTGTGGTGGGAGCGTCCGCGCCAGCAGCAGGATCAGGTCTTCGTGCCGGTCGATCCGCAAACGGGTATCCCGGTCGATACGTGGGCGAAGAACGTGCGCATCGAGTACCCGGACGGCCAGGTGCAGAAGTCGTACATCAACTACACGACGACCAATAACGAAAAGGCGTTCATTACCGACAACTGGACCCCGACCGACAAGCTGACCTTCACCGGCAGCCTGGCTTACATCTGGTCGAAGCGCGACGGCGACGTCTACGAGTACCCGGGTTCGATCGGCTCGATCAGCACGGCGGGCAAGGTCACGTCGACCAATGCCGCCTACGGCACCTCGGTGACGAAGACGTTCCACAAGTTCACCCCGACCGGTGGCGTGAAGTACCAGCTCAACGACCAGAACCAGTTCTACCTGGGCGTCGGCAAGACCTTCCGTGCCCCGATCAATGGCGCGATCCTGTCGAATGCGCTTTACGGCAATGGCACGGCCAAGGCGGCCCCGCTGCCGAACAAGCCGGAGACGTCGGTCACGGGTGATCTTGGCTGGCGCTTCTATGGCGAGAGCATCTCGGCCAGCGTCGATGCCTATGCGTCGAACTTCAACAACAAGCAGGTGAGTGGCTACGACCAGAACACCGGCCTGACCGTGTACACCCAGCTGCCCAAGGTGCACATGCGCGGCCTCAACTCGGAAATCAGCTACAAGCTGGACGAGAACTGGTCGGTCTACGCCAACTACAACTACACCCGCTCGCTGATGCAGGACAACCTGGATTCGCTGGGTGACGGCATCTTCTACACCAAGGGCAAGACCCTGCTGAACGCGCCGAAGAACACCGGCTATGTCGCGGTGAACTTCAAGAACGGTCCGTTCTGGGCCCAGCTGAATGCGAAGTACCAGGGCGCGAGCTGGGGCGACTGGTCGAACACGCAGAAGATCGGCGGTTACACGACGTTGAACCTCAACGCCGGCTGGAACTTCCCGGACTTCTCGCCTTCGTTCCGCAGCCCGTACATCAAGATCAACCTGTTCAACCTGGCTGACCGCAAGGCGTTTACCTACGCCAGCAACGTCGGCGCGTTCCTCGCCAGCAACCCGGACAAGATCAAGGATGCCAACGGCACCACCCTGTTCGCCTCGGCACCGTACTACTCGGTACTGCAGGAGCGGACCTTCATGGTGACCTTCGGCGCGTCGTTCTTCTAAGTCGCAGGCTGCCACGTACGGGTTGACACCTTCGGGTGTCGAAGCGGGCGCCCCTCCCACGGAGGGGCGCCCTTTTTTTTAACGTCAAAGTCTCATGTGACATGAAACATGACAGAGGCCGCAAGGATCGTGGCTGCGAGATTTCACGAGCGTGAAATCTCGCGAAATCATGTACTTATAAGTGCTTGATCGATCTAAATTGTGCCGGGAACGTATAGCTTCCTAGGCAATTTCCTATCGCAACTTGTTACGTCGATGTAATAAACTTCATCTAGTCTTTACGGACCGCTGTCATTCCGCGACCGCTGGGCGATACCGCCGGGTCAGGGGAAAACCGAAGAATCGTTGTTGCCTTCCAGGGGACGGGCGTGTTGCGACGCCTTGTCTTTCCAGCTTTTTTTCTCGCGAAATTGTGAGGTTCGTTACATGCAGAAGCGTATCCGCGCCAAACTCCTGCCGTTGGCCATCGCGTCGCTCATCGCGTCGCCCGCCGCCTTCGCCCAGGAGACGTCGTCGACGATCTCCGGCCGTGTGCTTGATAACGCCGGCCAGCCGGTAGCCAACGCCACCGTCACCATCGTCCACGAGCCGTCGGGCACCACCAAGACGACGACCACGGACGCCAACGGCCGTTACTCGGCCCAGGGCCTGCGCCCGGGTGGTCCGTTCGACGTGACCGCCAGCAAGGACGGTGCGCCGTCCGCCCGTCAGGATCAGGTCTACCTGTCGCTCGGCGCCGATACCGCCGTGAACCTCACCTCCGGCGCCGCCGCGAACGCCGCTGACGCCACCGCGCTCGGCGCCGTGACCGTGTCGGCCGTCTCGGGCCAGTTCTCCTCGGAGAACAAGGGCCTCGGCACCACCATTTCGCAGGCGCAGCTCAAGGCTACGCCGGCTCCCAGCGGCAATATCGCCGATATCGCCCGCCTCGATCCGCGCGTCAACGTCGACCACGGCACCGGCGCCATCTCGGCCAACGGCCAGAACTCGCGCATGAACGCGATCAAGGTCGATGGCCTTGGCGTGGGCGACCCGTTCGGCCTGAACTCGACCGGCATGCCGACCGTCGGCTCGCCGGTGTCGATGGATACGCTCGACTCGTTCAACATCTCGACCGCGAACTACGACGTCGGCTCCGACACGATCGGCGCGGACATCAACGCCGTCACCAAGTCGGGTACCAACGAGTTCCACGGTTCGGTGTACTACGGCTTCAAAAACGCCTCGAGCATGGTCGGCGACGCCGGCTGGATCAACAACGGCCAGGACCGCGAATACACCGAGTTCGACCGTAACTGGAAGGCCGGTGCCACCGTCGGCGGCCCGATCATCAAGGACAAGCTGTTCTTCTTCGCGGGTTATGAGAAGGAAGAAGTGACCGGCCTGAGCTCGGGTGCCGTGAACGGCCTCGATCCGTCGATCCCGAACTCGACCAACAACAAGGTCTCGGCCGCTGACCTGCAGCGCACGATCGACGCCGCCCGCGGCCTGGGCCTCGTCCCGGGTTCACTCGGCGCCAACGGCGGCACGCTGACCGACAAGCGTTACATCGGCAAGATCGACTGGAACATCACCGACGGCCACCGCATGAACCTTGCGTACTCGCGTACCAAGGAAGTGAAGCCCAACCCGCAGGGTAATGGCGCCTCGTCGATCGGCCTGTCCAGCTACTGGTACACCGTCAATTCCGACATCAAGAACTACACCCTGCAGTCGTTCGACGACTGGAATGACGTGTTCTCGTCGGAAACCAAGATCGGCTACAGCGATTACTCGCTGAACCGTTCGGTGGACACGCAGCAGCCGATGGTCACCGTCCGCGTGAACAGCGGCATCGGCAGCGCCCAGGGCACTGGCCCGACGATCAACCTCGGCGAAGACCAGTTCTCGCACTACAACGCGGCCTCGGTGAAGACCCTGAACGCCATGTGGGCCGGCACCCTGTACCTCGACGACCACACCATCAAGGGTGGCTTCGAGTGGGAGCGTAACCGCATCTACAACCTGTTCGGCCGTACGGAGTTCGGCGCTTATACGTTCGGTAACGGCATCGACACCATTGCCAGCGGTCAGTACAGCAACTACTCGCTGTACCAGCCGGCGCCGGGTTACAGCCTGAACGACATCGCCGCCCAGTGGGAACTGCGCCGCCACACGTTCTTCCTGCAGGACACCTGGCAGCCGACGGACAACCTGTCGGTTCAGTTCGGTTTCCGTGTCAACAAGTACCTGACCGACGACAAGCCGCTCTACAACGCCACGTTCCAGCAGAAATACGGCTTCAGCAACGCTGCGACCGTTAACGGCAGCAAGCTCGTCGAGCCGCGCCTGTCGTTCAACTACAACTTCGACAGCGAGTACAAGACCCAGCTGCGTGGTGGCGTTGGCCTGTTCCAGTCCGATCCGCCGACCGTGTGGATGACGAACCCGTACCAGAACAACGGTATCAACATCGTCACGTATTCGTACGATCGCAACGCCGATGGCACCTGCCGTCTCGGTAGCCAGCTCAGCATCGCCTGCCCGACGTTCAGCCCGGATCCGCTGAAGCAGCCGACCAGCGGTGCGGGTACGCAGCCGCAGATGGCCGTCGATACGGTCGACAAGAACTTCAAGCTGCCGAGCGTCTGGAAGTCCTCGATCGCGTTTGATCGCGAACTGCCGTGGATGGGCATCATCGGTAGCATCGAGTACCAGCACCTCGACGTGCAGGACGGTATCTTCTACCAGAACCTCAACATCGGTGGCCCGACCGGCCAGATGCCGGACGGCCGCTTCACGTACTACGGCTGCATCGGTGGTTCCACCCCGATCGGTACGGCTGCTAACTGCGCGACGAGCAATGCAACGGGCGCGGCGCTCAGCACCAACCGCAACCGTTACCGTGCGGATGGCCGCTTCGCCCAGGCCGTCACCTACCTGACCAACACCTCGAAGGGTGGTGCGGACACGGTGACCCTGTCGTTCACCAAGCCGATGGAAAACGGCTGGTCGTGGAGCGTGTCGGCCACCGGCGGCCACGCGACCGAAGTGAACCCGGGTACGTCCAGCCAGGCGTCGTCGAACTACTCGAACAGCGCATGGACCAACCCGAACGAAGACGTGGCTTCCACGGCCAACACCAACATCGCCAAGCGCCTCAACGCTTCGATCACCTGGCAGCACGCGTTCTTCGGCGACTACAACACGACCGTCAGCGCCTTCTACGATGGCCACTCGGGCGTGCCGTATAGCTGGGTGTTCGGTAACGACGCCAATGGTGACTCGTACTCGAAGGACCTGGCCTACATCCCGACCCGTAACGACGGTACGGCCTTCCGCACGGCTAACGGCGCGGCTGCCGCTTCGGACGCCCTGATCAACCAGTTCTTCGACTACATCCAGCACGATCCGAGCCTGCGCAAGAACCAGGGCAAGATCGCGCGTCGTAACGATGCAGTCTCGGCCTGGGTGAACCAGATCGACCTTGGCCTGAGCCAGGAAATCCCGGGCATCTTCAAGGGCAACAAGGGCGAGATCCGCCTCGACATCTACAACTTCCTGAACCTGCTCAACAAGGATTGGGGACAGCAGTCGTATGTCGGCTTCCCGTACACCCGTACGCTGGCCAACTTCGGCGGCGTGGACGCCCAGGGCAACTACATCTACAACCTGCCGACCGACTCGCAGGGCAACTACGCCCCGGGTTCGAAGGCTGTGTACGATGCGCCGACCGACAACAGCGCGACCAAGCTGAATCCGGTCTCGCGTTGGTCGGCCCAGCTGACCGTTCGTTACACGTTCTAAAAAGGGCCTTCGGGCTTTCGAAGAACAAAGAGCCGGCGCCTGGAAGGGCGCCGGCTTTTTTTGTGCGATTCGAGGCGCCACGGACTTGACCCCCGCCCAACCCCCGCGTGATCCTAGGCAGTCCGCTCCTTTTCCGGAGCGGGGTTCGCCGCTAATTCGCGGTCAGAAGGACATGTAAGTCAATGAATGCTCAACATTTCGGGGAGCCGATCACCGGCAAGACCGTCAGCGCGCGGGTTTCTCCCGCCGGCGGCCTCGATATCCTTTCCCGTAACGAGGTTGCGCGCCTGCGCGACGCCAGCGGGTCGGGCCTGCACCAGCTCCTGCGCCGTTGCGCGCTGGCGGTGCTGACCTCGGGCAACCTTTCCGACGATCCGGGCTCGATGTTCGAGCAGTACCCGGATTTCGACATCCAGGTGCTGCAGGAAGACCGCGGCATCAAGATCGAACTCAAGAACGCGCCGGAGCAGGCCTTCGTCGATGGCCGCATCATCCGCGGTATCAACGAACTGCTCGTCGCGGTCGTGCGCGATATCGTCTATGTGTCGACCCAGCTGGAAGCCGGTGCGTTCGACCTGGACGACACCGTCGGTATCACCCACAGCGTGTTCGAGATCCTGCGCAACTCGCGCATCCTGCGCCCGCAGGTCGATCCGAACCTGGTGGTGTGCTGGGGTGGCCACTCGATCTCGCGCGATGAGTACGAGTACACCAAGCGCGTCGGCTACCAGCTCGGCCTGCGCAGCATGGACATCTGCACGGGTTGCGGCCCGGGTGCGATGAAGGGCCCGATGAAGGGCGCGACCATCGCCCACGCCAAGCAGCGCCGCAAGGGCAACCGCTACATCGGCGTGACCGAGCCGGGCATCATCGCGGCCGAGTCGCCCAACCCGATCGTGAACAACCTGGTGATCATGCCGGACATCGAGAAGCGCCTCGAGGCGTTCGTCCGTCTCGGCCACGGCATCATCGTGTTCCCGGGTGGCGTCGGCACGGCGGAAGAAATCCTGTACATGCTCGGCATCCTGCTGCTGCCGAAGAACAAGGGCATTCCGTTCCCGCTGATTTTCACCGGCCCGCGCAATTCGGCGCCGTACTTCGAGCAGATCGACCGGTTCCTGCGCCTGTGCCTGGGCGATTCCGTCGCCGAGCACTACAAGATCATCATCGATGATCCGGCCGCCGTGGCCCATGCGATGGTTTCGGGCATCGACAAGGTGCGCAACCACCGCCTGGACAACAAGGACGCGTTCTTCTTCAACTGGGCGCTCGATATCCCGCTGCCGTTCCAGCAGCCGTTCCCGCCGACGCATGCGGCCATGTCGGGCCTCGCCCTGCACCGTGACCGCCCGCGGCACGAGCTGGCGGCCGACCTGCGCCGTGCGTTCTCGGGCATCGTCGCCGGCAACGTCAAGCCGGAGGGCGTCCGCGCCATCGCGGAGCACGGCCCGTTCGTGATCGACGGCGAGCCGGAGATCATGCGCGCGCTGGACGACCTGCTGAAGGCCTTCGTGGAGCAGCACCGCATGAAGCTCCCGGGCGGCACCGCCTACGAGCCGTGCTACGTGGTCCGGACCTGACCGACCGGGCAGGGCGGCACCACGCCGCCCTGCCATTCGCTGAACGTGACTTCGGCGCCCCCTGCGGGCGTCACGGGCTCTAGACGGGGCGGCGGGCGACGATGCGTCCACCTCACCACCGGAGACGCCCATGCTCGTCACCATCCTGCTTATCGTGCTTATCCTCGCCCTTATCGGCGGCCTGCCGACCTGGGGTTATTCGCGTTCCTGGGGTTATGGCCCAAGCGGCGGTATCGGCGTCATCCTCGCCATCATCCTGGCCTGCTGGCTGCTCGGCGTCTTCTGACGCAGCACTCACGCTGCCGCGCATCCTTCAGTAGCATGGTGGGATGCGCGGCGCCCCGGGTGGCGACGCGAGGAGGACCCCATGCCCCGACCCCATCGCCCCGTCCCTGATACGGATCTGCCGCACCCAGGCACCTCGCCGCCGCCGTACGACCATGAGCCCGTGGAACGCCCGGGCCCCGAACCCGATACCGACGGCGAAACCCCGGAACCCTGATGCCACCACGACGCAAGCCCTGGCCGGGTGACATCCTGCCGCGCACTTTTTTCCAGCGAGATGCCCGGGAAGTCGGGCCCCAGTTGCTCAACAAGGTCCTCGCCAGCGCGGATGGTCGGGCAGGGCGCATCGTGGAAGTCGAGGCGTATGTCGGCGCGATCGATCCTGCGGCGCACACCTTCCGCGGCAAAACCAAGCGCAACGCGGTGATGTTCGGCCCGGCCGGGCATATGTATGTGTACTTCACCTACGGCATGCACTGGTGCTGCAACACCGTGTGCGGCGAAGAGGGTGAGGGGAATGGCGTGTTGATTCGCGCGCTCGAGCCGATCGCCGGGCTCGAGTTGATGCGGGCGGCGCGACCGAAGACGCGCCGTGACAAGGAGCTTTGCAGTGGCCCGGCGCGATTGACCCAGGCGCTGGGGATCACCGGCGAGCAGAACGGCATCGACCTGGTGCGTGCGCGCGATGGTTATACCGTGCTGGACGATGGCATGCCGCCGCCGGAGAACGTGCCCGGTTCGGCGCGTATCGGCATTCGCGAAGGCACCGATTTGTTGTGGCGTTGGTACGTGGCGGGTAATCCGAACGTTTCAAAGCCGTGAGGTGGGGTTCTTATCGGAACGTGGGATGTTCCGAAATGAAGACCTTGAGGGCATCATCCAGCCGGGTTTGCCATCCTCGTCCGCCGGCCTTGAAGTGCTGAACAACTTCAGGGGAAAGGCGGACGGTCGTCGCGACTTTCGTGGGCATCTTTTGCGGCCCGCGCCTGCGTACACCAAGAAGGTTCTGAAGATCGTCGGGGAGTACTTCGGCTGCAGGTCGGAAAGAAGCGAGTTCCTTTTCCGTGAGGTTAGCGCGCAGCTCGCCATCGCGCGTCGTCAGGGGCTTATCGGGTTTCATAGTGGCGCACCTCGCGCGCGTTGGCCTTACGGAAACTGATCACACGGATGCCGCCAGGGCAACGGGTGAATACAACGACATGCAGACGGTGGCCGAGCATCCCGAGCGCGATGAATCGATCTTCGCCATAGTCCTTGCGTTCGTCGCGCCGGACGAGTGCGGTTGAGAAATCGAAGTGAGCGACCTCATCAAACGAAAGTCCACGCTCTTCGATATTCCGGCCCTGTTTGGCTTGGTCATACCAGATTTCCATCAGCTTATCGTATGTACGATAAGGAAGCACTTATGTCCGTGCAGGCCGTGAGCGCTTGTGCGGTTACGCCGGCATGTCCGTCGGCTGAATGCACGACTATCGTGACGTTCGGCAACTTGTAGTTGATGACGGCAGGGCGCTAGGCTCGACATCGAACTGACAAGGAGATTCGCATGAAGCGTGTCATCACCGCCGTCCTGCTCGCAGCCCTGGCCCTTCCGGCCGTCGCCTCGGACACGTGGCGCGTCAACTCGCAGGTGGTCAGCACGGGTGACAGTGAAGGGCGCCTGCGCCAGGTCGCCGGGAAGCCCGATCGCGAGACGCCGATCGAAACCTCGCGTGGCGGCTTGCGGGGTTACCGCCTCGAGTACTTCCAGCCGAAGAAGACCGTGCAGGTCGAAATCATCAATGGCTTGGTGAGCACCATTACGCAGATCGAGAACTAACCCCCATTGCAGGGCCCCGCGGCCCTGCCGCATGATCGCGTCACCTTCAGGGGAGGGTTTCTCGATGTTCGCAGTGATGTGGCTGGGCCTTGCGCTCGGCGGCAGTGTGCAGGGAAAGGCGGGTGTCGCGGATGAGGCAACGCAAGGGTTGCTACGCCGCGCACAGTACGAGAACGTGCAGATATCGCCGGATGGCGCGCTGCTGGCGATAGCCCATCGTGACCATGACGGCACGCTCGTCACGGTCGTTGACCGGGCCACGCTCAAGCCGGTGCGGCAGGTGGACCCTGGCGAGCGCGCCGAAGTGCAGGTGCTGAACTGGCTGGGATCGGAGCAACTGCTGATTTCGGCAAGCAAGGTGACTGGCGATTACGCGCAGCCCATCGTCGAGCCGCAGCTCTACCTGCTGGATATCCACGAAAACCATCCCAAGCTGCTGGCGAGCAACTTCGCTGGCACGATCGAGGGCGACGACAAGCATGTGCTCGTGGAGCGCTGCAAGACGGTCGACGGTAAGTGCCACGTCGAACTGGTCAAGCTCGATATCACCCACCTCACGGGCAATGGCGATTCGGTGGCCGTGTCGCCGATAGCCGGCGGTTCCGACTTCGTGACCGACCACGCCGGCCAGCCGCGCTTCGCCTACGGCACCAATGAGGATGACGAGGAGCAGCTCTATGTGCGCCGGGGCGAGGGCGCGTGGGAGAAGATCAACGATGGCAAGGACAGCCACCTCTACGTCCTGCCGGTAGGTATCAGCCGGGACAACCGTTATGGATACCTGATCAGTGAGCAGGCCCACGGCACCAACGTGCTCGAGCGTTACGACCTCGTCGATGGCTCACGCAAGGTGATGCTCAGCGATCCGAACTCCGACCCGCTCTCGATCGTCCTCAGCATGGACCAGATGGAGCCGATCGGGGCGACCTTTGGTCCGGGGCGTCCGCATCAACGCTTCTTCGATCCGGCGCAGGCCGACAGCCGCTGGCGGATGTCACTGAATGCCGCGTTTCCGGACGGTCTTGCGACCGTGGTCAGTGCCAGTGCCGATGGCAACCTGCTGGTGATCCGCACGATCAGCGACCGTGATCCCGGCTCGTTTTACCTGTTCGACAAGGCGGCGCACCACGCGCAGCTGCTGTTCCATCGTAAGCCCTGGATCGATCCGGAAAAGCAGGCATCCACCAGCGAGTTCAGCTTCAAGGCGCGGGATGGCCTGGCGCTGACGGGCTTTTTCACCTTGCCTCTTTCGGCGAGTACGCCGCCACCGCTTGTCGTCATGGTGCATGGTGGCCCGTACTACGTTCGCGATGATTGGGATTTCGATCGGGACACCCAGATCCTGGCGCAGCACGGGTACGCCGTACTCCGGGTGAATTTCCGGGGCTCCACGGGTTTCGGCCTCGACTTCCAGCAGCGCGGCTACCGCCAGTGGGGTGGCACGATGCAGGACGACGTGACAGACGCGACGCACTGGGCGATCGATAACAAGCTGGTCGACGCCGGGCGTATCTGCATCTACGGCGGAAGTTATGGCGGGTATGCCGCGCTCATGGGCGCGGCCAGGGAGCCCACGTTGTACCGCTGCGCCATCGGCGAGGCCGGCGTTTACGATGTCGGCAAGATGTATTCGTGGGGCGACATCCATCGCAGCAACTACGGCGATAACTACCTGCACCGCGTCATCGGCACCGACAAGGCGGAACTCACCAGCCGCTCGCCGGCACGCATGGCATCCGCGATCACGATCCCGGTGATGCTTGTCCATGGCACGCTGGATGGGCGTGTGCCCGTGCAGCACGCGCGGGCGATGCGCGATGCCCTGACCAAGGCTGGGCATCCGCCGGTTTACCTCGAATATCCCTATGAGGGGCATGGCATCGCAGGCCCTGCGCACGCGGAGGATTATTACGCCCGCATGCTGGACTTCCTGGATGCGAATATCGGCGCTGGGGCCTCGCCGCGTACCGTCGCGTCGCCCTGAATGACGCAAAAGAAAAGGGCTTGCATTGCTGCAAGCCCTTTTCAAATCTGGCGCCCGAAGTTGGACTCGAACCAACGACCCCCTGATTAACAGTCAAGTGCTCTAACCGGCTGAGCTATTCGGGCGGGGAGCCACGTATTTTGTGTATGTTGCGGGGGGCTGTCAAGCGTTCTTAACGAATGTCTTCACGAGAGGCCGCGCACGCCTCGGCTTTGGGCGCCTCCGGCGGCTCCGCGTGGATCCGGCCGACGCTGGAAATCAGCACGGAACGCGCCGTGGCTGGCCGTTTGCGGACGCATAAGGTGATCGTGTCGTTGGAGCCGGGTGCTCGCCCGGCCTCGTCGAAAATAATCCGGCGCCGGGCCATGGAGGAGGCGCTCGCGAGACGTCGGGGCAGGGCCTCGTGTGCCGAGATGACGCGAGTGCCGTGCACGATGATCCAGCCGTGGTGCCAGAGCGCTGTCGGGCCGCAGTGGTGGCCGTCCCGGCTGGGGCATATCGCGACGCCGCCGCCTCGCGTGATGGCGGCCCTGCGCGCTGTGTCCATGTCGTCGAGCAGCGTTCCGGCCGCCTGCCTCAGTTGCGCCTCAGCCAGGAGGTTGCCGAGGGCGGGCAGGGCGACGGCGGCTGCCACGCCCAGGGCCAGGAGGACGGCGGCCAGTTCGACGAGGGTGAAGGCGCTGGCATGACGGGGACTGGCGTGGCGGGGCATATCAGGGGCCTGGATGGGTCGCTGAGCTTGGCCGGGGCGGTCTCCAGGGTCTGTAGGCGGACGGCCTCACGCCCTGTAGGCGCCGCGCCTTTAAACTCAACGCTTTCGCCTGCATATTTCCGGCCATGACTGACCGTTTCCAGCTCGTCTCGCCGTACCAGCCCTCCGGCGACCAGCCCGAGGCCATTCGCCGCCTTACCGATGGTTTTGAAGCCGGCCTCGCGGCCCAGACCCTGCTTGGCGTTACTGGCTCGGGCAAGACCTTCACCATCGCCAACGTCATCGAGAAGGTGCAGAAGCCGACCATCGTGCTGGCACCGAACAAGACGCTGGCGGCGCAGCTCTACGGCGAGTTCAAGGAGTTCTTCCCGAATAACGCCGTGGAGTACTTCGTCAGCTACTACGACTACTACCAGCCCGAGGCCTATGTGGTCGCGTCGGATACCTTCATCGAGAAGGATTCGAGCATCAACGATCACATCGAGCAGATGCGGCTGGCGGCGACCAAGGCGCTGCTTTCGCGCAAGGACGCCCTGATCGTGGCCACCGTCTCGGCGATTTACGGCCTGGGTGATCCGGAGGATTACATGAGCCTCCGCCTGATTCTCTCGCGTGGCGATCACGTGGATCAGCGCGCCCTCATCCGTCAGCTCACCGAGCTGCAGTACACCCGTAACGAGATGGAACTCCGCCGCGGTTCGTATCGCGTGCGCGGCGAGGTGATCGACGTGTTTCCGGCCGAATCGGAAGCCGAGGCCCTGCGGATCGAGCTGTTCGATGGCGATGTCGAAAACCTCTCCCTGTTCGATCCGTTGACGGGCGAAGTGCTGCGCAAGGTGCCGCGCTATACGGTTTACCCGAAGACCCATTACGCCACGACGCGCCAGAGCGTCCTGAACGCGATGGAGACGATCAAGGTGGAGCTTTCCGAACGGCTTGAGCAGCTCTACAAGGACAACAAGCTGGTGGAGGCGCAGCGCCTCGAGCAGCGCACGCGTTTCGACCTGGAAATGATGGCCGAGGTGGGCTTTTGCCAGGGTATCGAGAACTATTCGCGGCACATGACCCGCCGCGGCCCGGGCGAACCGCCGCCGACGCTGTTCGATTACCTGCCGCCGGATGCCCTGATGGTGGTCGACGAGTCGCACGTGACCGTGCCGCAGTTGGGCGCCATGTACAAGGGCGACCGCTCGCGCAAGGAGACGCTGGTGGAGTTCGGCTTCCGCCTGCCTTCGGCGATGGACAACCGTCCGCTGAAATTTGAGGAGTGGGAGCGCCGTGCGCCGCGCGCCATCTATGTGTCCGCGACGCCTGCGAAATACGAGCTGGAGCATTCCGACGACAATATCGTCGAGTTGGTGGTGCGTCCGACCGGCCTGATCGATCCTGAAGTGGAGGTGCGCCCGGTGCGCACGCAGGTCGACGATCTGCTCGGCGAGATTCGCAAGCGCATTGAGATGGGCGATCGCGTGCTGGTCACCACCCTGACCAAGCGCATGGCTGAAAATCTGACGGACTACCTCTCCGAACACGACGTCAAGGTGCGTTACCTGCACTCGGATATCGAGACCGTGGAGCGCACGGAGATTATTCGCGACCTTCGTCTGGGTGAGTTCGATGTGCTGGTCGGCATCAACCTGCTGCGCGAGGGCCTGGATATGCCCGAGGTGTCGCTGGTGGCGGTGCTCGACGCGGACAAGGAGGGCTTCCTCCGTTCGAACCGTTCGCTTATCCAGACCATCGGCCGCGCCGCCCGTAATGTGCGGGGTAAGGCCATTCTTTATGCGGACGAGATTACCCGTTCGATGAAAGAAGCCATGGACGAGACGGCGCGCCGTCGCGAGAAGCAGATCGAGTACAACGCCGCAAACGGGATTACCCCGAAGACCGTGGTTCGTCGCATCGCCGATATCATGGAAGGTGCGCGTGCCGATGTCGGTGCCCGTGGCAAGGGCAAGAAGGGCAAGGACGCGAAGAAGGTGGCCGAGGTGGCCGCCGACTACAGCGCCCTCAACCCCGAGCAGGCGGGCTCCATGATCAAGAAGCTCGAAGCGCGCATGTACAAGCATGCCCAGAACCTGGAGTTCGAGGAGGCCGGCAAGGTCCGCGACGAGATCCACCGCCTGCGGGAACGGGCGCTGCGTTGATGGGCAGGCGGGCGGGGGGATCCTTTTTTCCTCGCCCCTCTTGCGTCCCTCCCCGGGCATCGGTAAACTGCGCAGCTCTTCGGGCGGTTAGCTCAGCGGTAGAGCACTACCTTGACATGGTAGGGGTCACAAGTTCGATCCTTGTACCGCCCACCACTTTCCTCAGTAGGGGAGTGGCATGAAGAGAACGACTAAGGAGCCCTCAGGCTCCTTTTTTCTTGCCTTCCGGCACGGTTCAACCCTCAGGCCACGCTGATGACCGAACCCGAGCGCCTCGCCAAACGTATCGCCGCGCTGGTGCCGTGTTCGCGGCGCGAAGCCGAGATGTACATCGAGGGTGGCTGGGTCCGCGTCGATGGCGTGGTCGTCGAGCAGCCGCAGTTCAAGGTGCGCGACGAGCGCATCGAGATCGATCCGGCAGCCAGGCTCACGCCGCCTGAGCCGGCATCCATGGTGCTGCACAAGCCGGCTGGCATGGGCGTGGAGGAGGCCAGGGCGCTGATCCGGGTCGAGAACCACATCGCCGACGATCCCGCGGGCGTCCGCGTGCTGCATCGCCACTTCGCTCGCCTGGAGTCCGCGCTCCCCTTGCCGGACATGGCCAGTGGCCTGCTCGTCTTCACCCAGGACTGGCGCGTGAAGCGTCGCCTGCAGGAGGACATCGAGCGCATCGAGCAGGAGATCGTGGTCGAGGTCGAGGGCAAGCTATCGCCGAGTGGCCTAGCCATGCTCAACCATGGGCTGGTGTTCGATCACTACGCGCTCCCGCCGATCAAGGTCAGCTGGCAGAACGAACGGCACCTGCGCTTTGCGCTTAAACGTATCTCTCCCGAGACGGTCGTGCGGATGTGCGATGCCGTCGGGTTGAAGGTGCTGGGGATGAAGCGGCTGCGCGTTGGCCGGATCCCGATGGGTCGGCTCGAGCCGGGGCAGTGGCGCTACCTGGCGACCACGGATCGCTTCTGATCGCGGTCAGCGCCGGTTGAGTGGCGTGTAGGCCTTTTCCTACGCGTCCTGTTGAGCGTCAGCGTCTGTCACGTATTCGTTCCAGCGGGGATCCTTGTCGTCCACCCCACAGGAGCAAAGCCATGCCTGACTGGTCTCTCTCTGCCGCCGACTGGACGGCCATGCAGGAGCGCATGGCGCGCTCCGACGCGCGGTTCGATGCCTTCCTCGGGCGCTTCGATGAGCACGTCCGCCGTACGAACCAAAGCTTCCAGCGTATCGATGCCCGTTTCGAACGCCTCGAAGCTCGTGTCGGCGATCTCGAGCAGTCCATCAGTGTCGTTCGTCGCGATGTAAAGGATGTCGACAAGCGGCTGCGTGCCGTCGAATGCGATATCCAGGACCTCATCGGCTACCGTCACCGGCTGTGGGGCATGATCACCGCTATCGCGGCGCTTGGGGGCACCCTCGGCTTCGCCGGGGCCCAGGCGCTGTTCCGGGTCATGCGCCTCCCATGAGGCTCACTGCCGCAGGCCGGGGAGCCGCCTGCCGGGCTACACTCTGGCCTTTCCTAGGGAGTGCCGCCCATGGCTTACCTGCTGACCAAATCCCTGCACATCGTGTTCGTCATCGCCTGGATGGCCACGGTGTTCTACCTCCCGCGCATCCTCGTCAACATCAAGGAAGCCGAGGGCGAGCCGCCGGCCGTGAAGGCACGGCTCGAGCTGATGGGGCGCCGGCTGTACAAGTTCGGCCACAGCATGTTCGGCATGGCCTTTATCTTCGGGCTCGTATTGTGGCTGTACTTCGGCATCACGGGCGGCTGGCTGCATGCGAAGCTCTTCCTTGTCGCCTGCATGCTCGCGTACTTCATCTGGGCGGGGCGGGCCCTGAAGCGCAGCATCGCTGGCGGCGCGCTGCCGTCGTCGAAGGCGCTGCGTATCGGCAACGAACTGCCGGTGCTGGTCCTGCTGGCCATCGTCTACCTCGTGGTCGCCAAGCCGTTCTGAGGTCTCGTGGCATGAGACCTGCGTCGGTCATCATCGGTCACATCCACCATTCCGCCGACGGAGCTGGCGCTTGAGCGATTCCCATCCGATCGAGCCGGGCCTCATGGTCCTGCACGGCAACCGCCTCGAAGACCTGCGCGACATCCTCGTCGGGTGGCTCCGCCAGGCCCCCCTGCGGCCGCTCGAGGATGAGCGCGTGCTCGTCCAGTCCAACGGTATCGCGCAGTGGTTCAGGCTGGCGCTGGCGCGTGCGGAGGCCGATGGCGGGCTCGGTATCGCGGCCTCGGTTCACGTCGAGCTGCCCGGCCGGTTCCTCTGGGATGCCTACCGCGCGGTCCTTGGTCGTGATGCCGTTCCGCCCGAGTCACCGTTCGACAAATCCCGCCTTATCTGGCGCCTGATGCGGTTGCTGCCCGCCCTTGCTGGCGAGCCCGCGTTCGAACCCCTTGCCGCTTTCCTCGGCGACGGTGGCGATGCGCGTAAGTGTCACCAACTGGCGGAGCGCCTGGCCGATCTCTACGACGGTTACCAGGTGTATCGCGCCGACTGGCTTGATGACTGGGCGGCTGGCCGCGATGTCATGCGCGATGCCCGCGGTGGCTCGCCGGCCATGCTCGATAGCGACCGCTGGCAGGCCGCCTTGTGGCGCCGCCTGCTGGAGGATGTGGGCCCCGGGGAAGCGCATGGCCACCGCGCGGCTGTGCACGCCAGGTTCCTCCATGCCGCCGCGACGGCGACGGAGCGCCCGCGTGCGTTGGCCCGGCGCATCGTGGTCTTCGGCATGTCCTCGCTGCCGCGCCAGACGCTTGAAGCGCTATCGGCGCTTTCGCGGTGGTCGCAGGTCGTTCTCGTGGTGTTGAATCCGTGCCGGCATTACTGGGCGGACATCGTCGACGACCGCGAATTGCTCCGGGCCGAACGTCGGCGACAGCAGCTGAAGCCAGGCATGCCCGCGCTACCGGACGAAGGCGATCTGCATCTCTACGCCAATCCCTTGCTCGCGGCATGGGGCAAGCAGGGGCGCGATTACATCCGCATGCTCGATGAATTCGATCACCCGGAGACGTATCGCCAGCGCTTCACCGCCTGGGACGAACGCATCGATTTCTTCGAGGATCCGCCGGCGACGACGCTGCTTGGCCAGGTGCAGGCGGCCATCCTCGACCTTGAGCCGCTGCCCGACCAGCCAGCGGCAGTCGCCGTGTCGGACCAATCCATCGCGTTCCACGTCGCGCACGGCCCACAGCGTGAGGTGGAGATCCTGCACGACCAGCTGCTGGCGCGGTTCGAGGCGTCGACCCTCACGGGTGACCCCATGCTCCCGCGCGACGTGATCGTGATGGTGCCCGACATCGATACCTATGCGCCGCACATCGATGCCGTGTTCGGCCGCGTGCCGCGCGACGATCCACGCTACGTGCCTTACAGCATCGCCGACCGCGCCTCGCGCGGTACGGTGCCGATGGTGATGGCGCTGGACATGCTGATGGGCATGACCGAGTCGCGCTTCGGTGCGGGCGACATGGCCGATCTCCTCGACGTGCCTGCGCTACGCGAACGCTTCGGACTTGGCGACGATGATCTGCCGCTGCTCCATCGCTGGGTGGAGGGTGCGGGCGTGCGCTGGGGCCTCGATGCCGAGCAGCGCGCTTCCCTTGGCCTGCCCGCGCTCGAGCAGAACACCTGGCTGTTCGGCCTGCGGCGCATGCTGCTCGGCTATGCGGTGGGGCAGGGCGACGCATGGGGTGATATCGAACCCTACGGCGAAGTGGGCGGTCTCGATGCGCAGCTCGTCGGCCCGCTGGCTGACCTTGTCGAACGGCTGGGCGCGCACTGGCGGGCCATGGCGACCCCCGCGCCCGCCGCGGAGTGGGGCTTGCGCCTGCGCGCGTTGTTGCGTGATTTCTTCAAGACCACGGACCCCGATGACGCCATGCGTGAGCAGCGCCTGCTCGATGCGCTGGACGCCTGGGAGCGTGCGTGCGCGGAGGCCGGCTTCGACGAGCCGGTGCCGGTGGATGTCGTTCGTGAAGCCTGGTTGGGCCAGATTGACGATGGCGGCCTGTCCAAGCGGTTCCTCGCTGGCGCCGTGAGCTTCGGAACCCTGATGCCGATGCGTGCGATTCCGTTCCGCCTCGTCTGCCTGCTCGGCATGAACGATGGCGAGTACCCGCGCGCGCGGCCGCCCATGGATTTCGATCTCATGGCCCGTGCTGGCGCATGGCGCCCGGGCGACCGCTCGCGTCGCGAGGATGACCGCTACCTGTTCCTTGAGGCGCTCCTCTCGGCGCGCGATGCGTTGCATATCGGATGGGTGGGTCGCAGTGCGCGCGACAACGCCGAACGCGCGCCCTCCGTGCTCGTCGGCCAGCTGCGCGACTACCTCGCTGCCGCGTGGAAGGACGCAGGGGAAGGTGAACTGCTACACAGGCTCACGGTGGAGCATCCGTTGCAGCCGTTCAGCCCGGCGTACTTTCGCGCGGGCGATTCCCGACTGTTTACGTATGCCAATGAATGGCGCCATGTACACGGTGGCGGCATGGAGACGGCAGGGGACATGATCCCGGTTTGGTCGGCTGAGCGGCCGATTGGCCTGGCAACCCTACGCCGTTTCCTGCGTCATCCCGTGCGCGAGTTCTTCCAGGCGCGCCTCGGTGTTCGCTTCGAGGTGCCCGACGTCGCCAGCGAGGTGCTCGAGCCGTTTGCGCTGAATGGGCTCGATCGCTACACGATGACCGACATGGTCCTGCGTACCGCTTTGCGTGAGGAACAGGCGTCCGGTGTCGCCATTGCCGAAGCGACTGCGCGTCTTCAACGCAGTGGCAAGCTACCGATGGGTGGGTTTGCCACGCCGGTGAGGCGCGAACTCGAGGAGGGCGCCGCGGCCGTCTACGGCCGCTACGTCGCCGAACGTCGCCGCTGGCCGGTCGAGGCGGGCAAGTTCGAGGTTAGGGTCGAGAGCGACGGCGTCGTTATCGAAGACTGGCTGGCCGGGCTCCGTGCTAACGAGGCAGGTGCCCTCGCCGCGTTGCTGGTCTCGCCGTCGGGGGTGCTCGATGCAGAGGGGCGGCCGCTGATCCATCGCGTCGTCATGCCGTGGGTCGATCACCTCGTGGCGCAGGCTGCCGGTCATCCGGTCGAGACCCGCTACATCGGCCCGGATGGCACGATCGTGATGGCACCCATGGATGCGGAGGACGCGCTCAATGCCCTCGGCACGCTTGTGCACGCATGGCGCGAGGATATGTCGCGGCCTTTGCCGATTGCGATGAAGGCCGCGATCGCCTGGATCACGGCGGGTGATGACGATGCGGGCGAGGCAGCGGCGCGGCGCGCCTATTCACCGGCCGATGAATTCAGCCGGGGCGAAGTCGATGGCGATGCCTATCTCGCGCGCGCGTGGCCCGATTTCGACGCGATGCTGGCCGCCGGGTTCGCGCACCATCTGCAGCCGTACCGCGATCTTTGCGCCGCGTTGAGAGTGGAGCAGGCATGAGCTTCGCTATCGAACCGTTGCGTCCGCTTGAACTCCCGCTGCATGGTGTCCGCCTGATCGAGGCAAGCGCCGGCACGGGCAAGACCTGGACCATTGCCGCCCTATATGTGCGGGCCGTGCTTGGCCATGGCCTGCCGCAACCCCTGTTGCCGCCGCAGATCCTGGTCGTCACGTTCACCGAGGCGGCGACGCAGGAGTTGCGCGAGCGTATCCGTGCCCGCCTGGTCGAGGCCGCCACCGCGTTCCGCGCGGGCGGATCCAACGAACCTTTGCTGGGCGAACTGATCGCAACCTTCGCGCCGGAACAGCTGGCAGGATGCGCCCGCCGCCTCGAGCTCGCCGCACAATGGATGGACGAGGCCGCCATCTTCACCATCCACGGCTGGAGCCAGCGCATGCTCACGCAGCATGCATTCGGCAGCGGGCATGCCTTCGCCCAGACGCTGGAGCCCGATGAAAGCGAGCTGCTGGCGGAATGCGTTCGCGACTACTGGCGGCAGACGTTTTACCCGCTCGATGAGGCTTTGCTGAAGTCGATCCAGGCTGAGTGGCGGACGCCGGATGATCTGCTGCGTTCGCTCAAGCCGATCCTCGGAGGTGGCGAGGCCACACTTCGCGTCGATGGTGCGGTGCTTGGCGTAGGCGAAGGCCTCCAGGCCGTGCTGGCCGAGCGTCGCGCGTGGGATGAGGAAGACAGCCAGCGGATGGCTGAAGCCGCCCGCTCCTGGCGTGACGATGCCGAGGCCATCAGCCGCGCGTTGATCGACGCCGTGGCCGGCAAGGTGCTGCACAACGGCTGGTACAAGCCGGAGCGCATGCCGGCGGACATGGCGGCGATGCAGCGCTGGGCCGCATCGGGGGAGCCCGGCGGATTCGATATCGCGCGTTATTCATCGACCCGCCTGGGCAAGGCGACTGGCAAGGGCAAGTCGCGTCCTGAGCACCCGGCCTATGCCGTGCTGGAACACTGGGCCGAGTGGCAGGCGAACCGCGTGGCGGTTCGACATGTGATCCTCGCCGATGCCGTGGAGCGCGTTCGCACCCGCTTCGCCGACCAGAAGCGTCGCCGTGCGCAGATCGGGTTCGACGATCTCCTGCTCAGGCTCGATCGCGCGCTCGCCACCGAGGCGGGCGCCGACCTGGCCGCGACCATCCGCCGCCAGTATCCGCTGGCACTCATCGACGAGTTCCAGGACACCGACCCGCTTCAGTACCGCATCTTCCGCACGGTCTACGCGGCAGAGCCTGAGGTCGGGCTGCTGCTGATCGGCGATCCCAAGCAGGCGATCTACGCGTTTCGCGGCGCGGATATCCATACCTACCTGACCGCGAGAGCCGAGGCGTTGGCGCCGCACTACAGCCTTGATACGAACTTCCGCTCCACCCAGGGCATGGTCGACGCGGTCAACGCGCTGTTCTCGCATGGTGAGCGCCATCCGTCAGGCGCGTTCCACTTCGATGATCGCGGCTTGCCGTTCGCTCCCGTCCTCGCGCGCGGTCGCGGTGAGCGATTCACCCGTCATGGCGCAGCGCAGCCAGCGCTTCACTTGTGGTTGCTCGACGACGAGCAGCCCGTGGGTGTCCGCTTCTACCGCAAGGAGATGGCCGCGGCCTGCGCCAGCGAGATCGTCCGCCTGCTCGACGAGGCGTCGCGCAACGATTCGGGTTTCCAACAGGGGGATGGCGAATGGCGTTCGCTGCGCCCCGCCGATATCGCCGTGCTCGTGCGCAGCCATGCCGAGGCATCCGAGGTGCGGGCCGCGCTCGGTGAGCGTCGTGTCCGCAGCGTGTTCCTTTCGGATCGCGATTCGGTGTGGGAGAGCGTCGAGGCCGGCGACCTCCTGTTCTGGCTTCGCGCCGTGGCCGAGCCTTCGTCGGATACCGCGATGCGCGCGGCGTTGGCGACGCGCACCCTGCACCTGGGGTTCGGTGAACTCGAGCGGCTGAACACCGAGGAGTTGCATTGGGAAGCGCGCGGCCGGGAATTCATGGCGCTACGCGACACATGGCGCCATGCCGGCGTGCTGGCCATGCTGCACCGGCTGTTGCACGTCTTCGATCTGCCTGCGCGGCTGCTTTCCATCGAGCACGGTGAGCGCGCACTCACCAACGTGCTGCACCTCGCCGAGCTGCTTCAGCAGGCGGCGGCGACGCTCGATGGGGAGCAGGCGCTGATCCGCTATCTCTCCGAACGCATCACGGATACGGCCAGCCACCACGGCGATGACCAGATCGTGCGGCTGGAGAGTGACGACGATCTCGTGAAGGTCGTCACCATCCATAAGTCGAAGGGTCTCGAATATCCGCTGGTGTTCCTGCCGTTCGTGTGCGCAAGCGGCAAGGCCCGCTCCGGGCAAGGCTATCGCTACCACGATGGCGAAGGTGTTTCGCTCGAGCTGCTGAGCGAGAAGCAGGGCGGGCAGGCGGTTACCGAGGCGAAGGAAGCTGCCGAGCGGGCCGCGCTGCAGGAAGACCTGCGCCTGCTGTACGTCGCGCTGACGCGTGCGCGCCACGCATGCTGGCTTGGCATCGCCCCGGTGGCCGCCGGGAATGCGAAGAAACCGCAGGTGCATCGCAGCGCCTTCGGCCACCTGCTCACGGGCGGCGTGGAAATCGACAACGGTGCGATCGCCGGTCTGCTCCAGGGGTTGGCCCGGGCCGCGCCGTCGATCGCCGTGGAATACATGCCCGCACCGGATGATCGCCGCTACGAGCCGCCGTCGCGTGACGACCGCCTGCTGCCGCCGCGCGAGCCCCGCCTGGCCCGTATCGAGCCATGGCGCATCGGCAGCTACAGCGGCTTGCGTTACGACGAGACGGAAGCCGAGATGGCGGCACCGGAAACCGCGGCGGACGACGTCATCGTCGAGTACGTCACGGAGCCGGTGGCGACGGTCGCCGATCCCGGCAGCATCCATGCCTTCCACCGCGGTGCGGAGGCCGGCACGTTCCTGCATGACCTGCTCGAGTGGATTGCGGAAGAGGGGTTTGCCGCCATCGCGAACGATCCGGCACGCCTGCGCGATACGGTGGCGCGACGTTGTGAGCGTCGCGGCTGGGAGGGGGCGATCGACCTGCTCACCGACTGGCTGCTGGTCCTGCTGCGCACGCCCATGGCTTTGCCGGATGGCAAGGTCGTGGCGCTCGGCGCACTGGATGACCCCACGCGGTATCGCGCCGAACTCGAGTTCCTGTTCGAGGCGCGCCACGTCGACACCCTCGCGCTGGACCGCATCGTGCGCCAGCACACGCTGGACGGCGCGGTACGTCCCGCGCTGGTCAGCGACAGCCTGAATGGCATGCTCAAGGGCTTCATCGATCTGATCATCGAGCACGAAGGACGCTGGTACGTCGCCGATTACAAATCGAACTGGCTTGGTGCCGACGAGCACGCGTACACCCCGGAGGCCATGCGGGCGTCGATTCTCGAATCGCGCTATGAGTTGCAGTACGCGCTGTACCTGCTCGCGTTGCACAGGCTCCTGCGAGCGCGCATGGGCGCTGCGTACGACTACGACACACATATCGGCGGAGCCGTCTATCTCTACCTTCGTGGCGTGGATGGCCGTGGCCACGGCGTGCATGTGGAGCGGCCTCCGCGCGCGATGATCGAAGCCATGGACAGCCTGTTCGAAGGAGTCGCCGCATGATCGCGGATATCCACGCCTGGCTGGACAGCGGTACGGAAGAGGGGCGGCTGAGGCCGATGGACCGGGCGTTTGCCCGCTTCCTCGCCACCCTGGACCCGCAGGTGGACAACCGCGTCCTCGCGGCCGCGGCACTTTTGAGTCGCGAGCTGGCCGAGGGCCACATCTGCCTGGACATCGATGCGCTCGTCGAGCGTGAGCCTGCGCTCGCGGATGCCGCCGCGTGGCTCGGGAAATCCCCCCTCGTCGCCGCGCCCACGGGAAATACGGCTGCGCCACTCGTGCTTGATGGCAGCCTTTTCTACCTGCGGCGCTTCTGGCGCGACGAGGCGCGCGTGGCCGCGGCGATCGTCGCGCGGCTGGCGCCGTTGCCGGACCCGAAGGGGCTGGCAACGGAACTCGATCGCCTGTTCCCCGCTGGCGACGACGGCATCGACTGGCAGAAGGTGGCCTGCGCCATCGCCGCGCGCAGCTCATTTGCCGTTATCACCGGCGGCCCCGGCACGGGCAAGACGACCACCGTGGTGCGCCTGCTCGGGCTGCTGCAAACCCTGGCGGCTTCCGCCGGCGAGCCGCGCCTGCGCATCCGCCTGGCGGCGCCCACCGGCAAGGCCGCCGCGCGCCTTAATGCATCCATCGCTACCCAGGTGGCGCAGCTCGACGTGGACGCCGGCGTGCGTGAAGGTATTCCGGCGGAGGTTACGACCCTGCACCGCCTGCTGGGCAGTCGCCCGGACACCCGTGCATTCCATCACAACGCGGACAATCCGCTGCACGTCGACGTCCTGGTGATCGATGAGGCGTCGATGATCGACCTCGAGATGATGGCCGCGACGCTCGACGCCTTGCCGGACGGTGCCCGCCTCATCCTTCTCGGCGACAAGGATCAGCTTTCGTCGGTGGAGGCAGGGGCCGTGCTGGGTGACCTGTGCGCGCGCGCCGAGCCTGGCCATTACAGCGGGGACACCGTGGCGTGGCTTCGTGACACCACGGGGGCTGACCTGCAGGCGTGGAGCGATCCGGCGGGCGCGTGGCCGCTCGACCAGCGCGTCACCATGCTGCGGCGGAGTCGCCGATTTGGCAGCGAAAGCGGTATCGGTGCGCTCGCAGGCGCCATCAACCACGGCGACGCAACGGGGGTGAATCGCGCCTTCGACGGTGGATTCAACGATATCCACCGGCTCCCGGCCTCGCCTGCGGGCGTCGCGACGCTCGCGATCGAAGGTCGCGACGATGCGCCGGGCTACCGCCACTACCTTGAATGGGTCGCGCGCAACCGTCCATCAGCGGACGCGGATGAGGCGGCCTTCGCGCTATGGGGCCGCGGTGCGCTGGCCGCGCATGGCCGCTTCCAGCTTCTTTGCGCCACGCGCCGCGGCGATCTTGGCGTGGAGGGGCAGAACGAACGTATCGCCCAGGGGCTGCTCGATCGCGGTCTGATCAGGACCACCGCTGGCTGGTACGAAGGTCGTCCGGTCATCGTGGCCCGCAACGATTACGCGGTGGGCCTCATGAATGGCGACATCGGCATCACCCTCGCCATGCCGGACGGGCAGGGCGGCACGATGTTGCGCGTCGCATTCCTGGTCACGGACGGGGCAGGGGGTGAGCGGGTTCGCTTCGTCACGCCCAGTCGCCTCACGGCCGTCGAGACCGTGTACGCCATGACCGTGCACAAGTCGCAGGGCTCCGAGTTCGAGCACACGGCGCTGGCGTTGCCGCCGGAGCCCTCGCCGGTACTCACCCGCGAGCTGGTCTATACCGGCGTGACCCGTGCGCGCCGGCATTTCACCCTGCTCGCCGCGCCGGACATCCTGGCGTATGCCGTTGGCAGGAAGACGCGGCGGGCGTCCGGGCTCCTGGGGCGGTTGAGGTAATCCCATCGCGCGCAAGCGCGCTCCCACAGGGGTGCCGCTGCCCAGGCTTCCTCTAGGAGCGCATCGCGCAAGCGCGCTCCACGGGCTTGCGGCGCCGGCTTTCCCGTGGGAGCGCGCTTGCGCGCGATAGCCCCATTTGACACATGGCGCCGCAGGACTTAGCTTTCCCGTAGTAACCCCAACGAAAAGGTGGCCCGCGGTAACGCCGGCCGAGTGTGCGACATGCGGACTACGCGCTTCTCAACCTGAGCCCCCGCCACGTCTTCGTTGATACCCGAAGGGCGCCTGGCGCCCTTTTTGTTTGCCCGGAAATTCGCTCCCATGATCCAGATCACGCTACCCGACGGCAGCCAGCGGCCGTTCGACCACCCCGTTTCCGTGCAGGATGTCGCCGCCTCGATCGGCGCCGGCCTCGCCAAGGCCACCCTGGCCGGCAAGGTCGATGGCAAGCTCGTCGACTCCAGCTTCAGCATCGACCACGACGCGAAGCTCGAGATCATCACCGAGAAGAGCCCCGAGGCCCTCGACATCCTCCGCCACTCCACGGCCCACCTGCTGGGCCAGGCCGTGCAGCGCCTGTTCCCGGGCGCCCAGGTGACGATCGGACCGGTGGTCGACAACGGCTTCTATTACGACTTCGCCTACGCGCGCCCGTTTACCCCGGATGACCTCGGCGCCATCCAGGAAGAAATGGAGAAGATCGTCAAGGAACAGATCCCGGTGACGCGCTCGGTGAAGAGCCGCGACGAGGCGATCACGTTCTTCCGTGGCCTGGGCGAGGAGTACAAGGCGCAGATCATCGAGAGCATCCCGGCGAACGAAGAGCTTTCGCTCTACACCCAGGGTGAGTTCACCGACCTCTGCCGCGGCCCGCACGTGTCCAACACGGGCAAGCTGCGCGCGTTCAAGCTCATGAAGGTGGCTGGCGCCTACTGGCGCGGCGATTCCAACAACGAGATGCTGACCCGCATCTACGGCACCTCGTGGCTGAACGACAAGGACCTCAAGGCCTACCTGCACCAGCTGGAAGAGGCCGAAAAGCGCGACCACCGCCGCATCGGCAAGCAGCTCGATCTCTTCCACATGCAGGAAGAAGCGCCGGGCATGATCTTCTGGCACCCGAAGGGCTGGGCCATCTGGCAGGCCGTGGAGCAGTACGTCCGCGGTGTGTACAAGAAGAGCGGTTACCAGGAGGTCCGTGGCCCGCAGATCATGGACGTGAGCCTGTGGAAGAAGTCCGGCCACTGGGACAACTACCACGAGAACATGTTCTTCACCGAGTCGGAAAAGCGCACCTATGCGCTGAAGCCGATGAACTGCCCCGGCCACATCCAGATTTTCAACACCAACCTGCACAGCTATCGCGACCTGCCGATCCGTTACGGCGAGTTCGGTGGCTGCCACCGCAATGAGCCCTCGGGCGCGCTGCACGGCATCATGCGCGTGCGTGCCTTCACCCAGGACGATGGCCACATCTTCTGCACGCCCGGCCAGATCGAGGCCGAGGTGGCCGCGTTCCACGCCCAGGCCATGCAGGTCTATGCCGATTTCGGTTTCGACAACATCGCCATGAAGATCGCCCTGCGCCCGGAAAAGCGCATCGGTGCCGATGAGGTGTGGGATCGTGCCGAGGATGCGCTGCGCAAGGCGCTTTCGGCCGCGGGCGTCGAGTGGGAGGAGCTGCCGGGCGAGGGCGCCTTCTACGGCCCGAAGATCGAGTACCACATGAAGGACTCGATTGGCCGCGCCTGGCAGGTCGGCACCATGCAGGTCGATTTCATGATGCCCGAGCGCCTGGGCGCCGAGTACGTGGACGAAAACAGCCAGCGCCAGCACCCGGTCATGCTCCACCGCGCCATCGTGGGCTCCATGGAGCGCTTCATCGGCATCCTGATCGAGCACCACGCGGGCTTGCTTCCGACCTGGCTTGCCCCCATCCAGGCGGTGGCGTTCAGCATTACCGACGCCCAGGCCGATTATGTCCAAGACGTGGCGCAAGCCCTTGTCGGACAAGGTTTCAGGGTGAACTCCGATTTGCGCAACGAAAAGGTCGGATATAAAATCCGCGAGCACACGCTACAGAAGGTCCCTTATCTCATCGTGGTCGGTGATCGCGAGAAGGAAACGGGTACCATTTCCGTACGTACCCGCGGCGGCGAGGACCTGGGCACCATGACCGTGGCCCAGTTCGCCGAACGTTTGGAGGCCGAGACCCGCCGCTAAGGCGCGGGTCCGGCATTTAGATCAATCTTCTGGAGGATAGCGGTATCGCTACGACCGATAACAAGGGCAATCGCAAGAACAATGAGATCCGCGTGCCGAAAGTGCGCGTGCTGGGTCCCGAGGGCGAGCAGCTGGGCATCATGGACACCCGTGACGCCATCCGCCGCGCCGAAGAGGACGGTCTCGACCTCGTCGAAATCCAGCCGAACGGCGATCCGCCGGTCTGCAAGATCATGGATTACGGCAAGTTCAAGTTCGAAGCCCAGAAGAAGGCCTCTGCTGCGAAGAAGAAGCAGAAGCAGGTCGAGATCAAGGAAGTGAAGTTCCGTCCGGTGACGGACGTGGGCGACTACGACATCAAGCTCCGCAAGATGCGTGAGTTCCTTGAGGAAGGCGACAAGGTCAAGGTCACGATCCGCTTCCGCGGCCGTGAAATGTCCCACCAGGACCTGGGCCAGAACCTGGCCAGGAAGATCCAGGCGGACATCGGCGAAGACGGCGTGGTGGAGTCCTTCCCGCGCCTCGAAGGCCGCCAGATGGTCATGATGATCGGCCCGAAGAAGAAGGCCTGATCGGCTCCTGTGGGAGTGAGCTTGCGAACGATGGTGCCTCGGCCCGGGGCCCTCGTTCGCAAGCTCACTCCCACAGTGCTGTCTAGCGCCGGCTTCTACACAAACCCATAATTTTTGTGTATCATCGCCGGCTCGGTCCGTATGGATGGGCCGTGTACCGTACCCGGCAGGAAGGAAAGCGCGGGCCCAAGGGCCAGCCGCCGGTTCAGTCAGAAACCCGAAAAGGGAGCATTCCGATGCCCAAGATCAAGACCAACCGGGCGGCTGCGAAGCGTTTTCGCAAGACCGCGTCCGGCAAGTTCAAGGCCGGTCACGCCTTCAAGTCGCACATCCTGACCAAGAAGTCGACCAAGCGTAAGCGCGGCCTGCGCGCTCCCAACCACGTCAAGCCGTGCGACACCAAGGGTGTGGCTCGGATGCTGCCGTATCTCTAAGGGAGACTAAGTCATGGCACGTGTTAAGCGCGGCGTTACCGCCCGTCGTCGTCACAAGAAGATCATCGGCCGTGCGAAGGGCTACTACAACGCCCGTCGCAAGGTATTCCGCGTAGCTAACCAGGCCGTCATCAAGGCTGGCCAGTACGCCTACATCGGCCGCAAGCAGCGCAAGCGCCAGTTCCGCGCGCTGTGGATCGTCCGTATCAATGCCGCTGCCCGCCAGTTCGGTCTCTCGTACAGCCGCCTCATCAACGGCCTGGCGAAGGCGAACATCTCGGTCGACCGCAAGGTCCTCGCCGACCTCGCCGTGCACGACATCAAGGCGTTTGGCGCTATCGCAGAGAAGGCCAAGGCCAGTCTGGCTGCGTAATCCGCTTTACCACGCGCGGTAGTCATATCGCGCGATGATGGATGACGTGGGGAGAAGGCCTTGCCTTCTCCCCATTTCTTTTTGTTCTCCAGGAAAACCGATGGAATCGATCGAGAACGTCGACGCCTCCCTGCGCGATATCGAATCGGCAGCCTCGCTCGAGGCGCTGGATAGCGTGCGTGTCGCCCTGCTGGGCAAGAACGGCGCGGTCACCGCCGCCCTGAAGGCCCTGGGCCAGCTCACCGGCGAAGAGCGCAAGGCGCGCGGCGCCGAAGTGAACCGGGTCAAGGAGCGCCTCACCGACGCCATTGCCGCCCGCAAGCAGGCGCTGGAACAGGCCGAGCTCGACCGCCGCCTCGCCTCCGAACGCATCGACGTGACCCTGCCGGGCCGCGATGGCGAATACGGCGGCATCCACCCGATCACCCGTGCCCTCGAGCGCATCTCCGACATCTTTGGCCGCCTGGGTTACCAGCGCGCCGATGGCCCGGAGATCGAAGACGACTGGCACAACTTCGAAGCGCTGAACTTCCCGCCGCACCACCCGGCGCGCGCGATGCACGACACCTTCTACTTTGGTGACGGCCGCCTGCTGCGCACGCATACCTCGCCGGTGCAGATCCGCTCGATGCAGGGCCGCCAGCCGCCGATCCGCATCATCGCGCCGGGCAAGGTCTACCGCAGCGATTCGGACCAGACCCACTCGCCGATGTTCCACCAGATCGAGGGCCTGCTGGTCGACGAGACCTCCAGCTTCGCCGACCTGAAGGGCACGCTGGCCGAGTTCATCCGTGCGTTCTTCGAGCGCGACTTCGAGATGCGCTTCCGCCCCAGCTACTTCCCCTTCACCGAGCCCTCGGCCGAAGTGGATATCCGCTGGGATGCCGAAGACGGCAGCACCCGCTGGCTCGAGGTGCTTGGCTGCGGCATGGTGCACCCCACCGTGCTGAAGAACTGCGGCATCGATCCGGAGCGCTACAGCGGCTTCGCGTTCGGCCTGGGCGTCGAACGTTTCGCCATGCTGCGCTATGGCGTCAGCGACCTGCGTGCGTTCTTCGAGAACGACCTGCGCTTCCTGCGCCAGTTCGCCTGATCCACGCCGCCCTTAACGCATACGAGTCGCTCCCATGAAATTCTCCGAAAACTGGCTGCGTGAACTGGTAAGCATCGACGCGGATCGCGCGGCGCTGGTGCACGCGCTGACCATGTCGGGCCTGGAAGTCGAAGAAGTCACCGCCCTGGGCGATGGCCTCGACGGCGTCGTCGTCGTCGAGATCGTCGAAGCCACGAAGCATCCCGAAGCCGACCGCCTGCAGGTGTGCAAGGTCGACGCAGGGCAGGGCGAACTGCTGCAGATCGTCTGCGGCGCCCCGAACGCCCGTGTTGGCATCCGCGTGCCCCTGGCCACCGTCGGCGCCACCCTCCCGGGCGGCATCGCCATCAAGGCGGCGAAGCTGCGCGGCGTGGAATCGTTCGGCATGCTCTGCTCCGCGAAAGAGCTGGGTATCGATGCCGATGCCTCCGGCCTGCTCGAGCTGCCGGCGGATGCGCCGGTCGGCACGTCGCTGGCGGAATACCTCGGCCTGCCCGATGCCAGCATCGAACTCAAGATCACCCCGAACCGCCCCGACGTGCTCGGCCTCAACGGCCTGGCCCACGACGTCGCCGCGCTCTTCGGCAGCCATGTGCGCGCCGCCGGTGTAGCGGATGTCCCGGCCACCACGGGTGCCACCCGTGCCGTGCGCCTGGATGCCGGCGCCGATGCGCCGCGCTACCTCGGCCGCATCATCGAAGGCGTCGACACGACCGCAAAGACCCCGCTGTGGATGGCCGAGCGCCTCCGCCGTGCTGGCCTGCGCCCGATCAGCCCCGTCGTCGACGTCACCAACTACGTGATGATGGAGCTCGGCCAGCCGCTGCACGCATTCGATAGCGACCAGCTCAGCGGCAGCGTCGTCGTCCGCCACGCGGGCGAGGGCGAGGTGCTCAAGCTGCTCGATGGCAGCGATGCAAAGCTCGACCCGTCGTTCGTCGTGATCGCCGATGAAGCGAAGGCCCTGGCCGTCGCCGGCGTGATGGGTGGGTTCGACTCGCGCGTCACCGATGCCACCCGCAACGTGTTCCTGGAGGCCGCGCACTTCGCGCCGGCCGCCATCATGGGCCGCGCGCGCAAGCTCGGCATGCACACCGATGCCTCGCACCGCTTCGAGCGCGGCGTGGATCCGGCCCTGCCGAAGCGTGCCCTCGAACGCGCCACCGAGCTGTTGATCCAGATCGCCGGTGGCCAGGCCGGCCCGGTGACCACCGCCGAGCTCGGCGAACACCTGCGCGCGCATGCGCCGGTGCTCCTGCGCCACGCCCGCCTGCGCCGCATCCTCGGTATCGAAGTCGCTGCCGCTGAAGTCACCCGCATCTTCACCGCGCTCGGCATGGGCGTGGAAGAGATCCCGGATGGCTGGCGCGTGACCCCGCCGAGCAGCCGCTTCGATATCGAGATCGAAGAAGACCTGATCGAGGAAGTGGCCCGCATCCATGGCTACGAGCGCATCCCGACCACCACCCCGGCCGGCAAGATCGCGCTGGAACCGGTGGCCGAGGCGCGCCTGCCGGAGATGGCCCTGCGTGACCAGCTCGCTGCTCGTGGTTACTTCGAGGCGGTGACGCTTTCCTTCGTCAGCGCCGACCTGCTCAAGACCTGGCAGCTCGACCACGCCTGGGTCCCGCTCGCGAACCCGCTCTCGGCCGACCTGGCCGTGATGCGCACCTCGCTGCTGCCGGGCCTGGTGGAGGCGCTGCGCCATAACCGCGCCCGCCAGCAGGATCGCGTGCGCCTGTTCGAAGTAGCGCGCAGCTTCCACGCCACCGGCGGCGCCCCGGACGAGATCGGCCGCGTGGCCGTGGTCGCCTCGGGCACCGCGCGTGCCGAGCAGTGGGGCGACGCCTCGCGCCCGGTCGATTTCTACGACCTCAAGGGTGACCTCGATGCGCTGGTCGCGCACACGGGTGAAGCCCAGCGCTGGTCCGTCGACTCGGAGGGCCTGCCCGCATGGCTGCACCCGGGTCGGGGCGCCCGCGTGCTCCGCGATGGCCAGCCGGCCGGCTTCCTCGGCGCGCTGCACCCGGCGCTTGCCAAGGCACTCGACCTGGGTCCGGACGTGTACGTGATGGAGCTGGCCCTGGAGCCGGTGCTCACCCGCCGCATGCCGAACGCCACCCGCGTGGCCCGCTTCCCGGCGGTCCGCCGCGACATCGCCATGGACCTGCCGGAAGACGTGGCCTGGGCCAGCGTGGAAGGCGCTGTCCGCGGCGCCCTCGGCGAGCTCCTGAAGGAGGTCCGCCTGTTCGATCGCTACGTGGGCAAGGGCGTCGAGGAAGGGCGAAAGAGTCTCGCTATGGGCTTGATTTTACAGGACGCTTCACGCACCCTTACCGACGACGATGCCGACGCTTGCGTGGCAGACGCGGTGAAAGCATTGGAGCAGACATGCAAGGCGAGATTGCGAGGATAAGATGGCGCTGACCAAGGCGGAAATGGCCGAGCGGCTTTTCCTCGACGTAGGCCTCAACAAGCGTGAGGCCAAGGAATTCGTGGACGCTTATTTCGAAGTGGTCCGTGAAGCCCTGGAGCGAGGCGAACAGGTGAAATTGTCGGGTTTTGGCAACTTCGACCTGCGACAGAAGAATCAGCGGCCCGGTCGTAATCCCAAGACCGGCGAAGAAATCCCCATCTCGGCCCGGCGGGTAGTCACCTTCCGTCCTGGCCAGAAACTCAAGGTAAGAGTCGAGGGCTATGCTGGATCCAGGGAATAACACCGAACTCCCCGCCATCCCGGCGAAGCGCTACTTCACCATTGGTGAGGTCAGCGAGCTGTGTGGCGTCAAACCGCACGTGCTGCGCTATTGGGAGCAGGAGTTCCCGGCCCTCAAGCCCGTCAAGCGCCGTGGCAACCGCCGTTACTACCAGCGGCACGACGTGCTCATGATCCGCCAGATCCGCTCGTTGCTGTACGACGAAGGCTTCACCATCACGGGCGCCCGCGCCCGCCTTGAGGGCCCCCAGGCCCGCATGGAAGCCAGCATGTCGCACCAGATCGTGCGCCAGGTCCGCCTGGAACTGGAAGAAGTACTTACGCTGCTGCGCCGCTGATCCTGCTTCCGCAGGGCAGGGCGTTGCTGCTACAATCGTTAGCTCGTCGGGGTGTAGCGCAGCCTGGTAGCGCACTACGCTGGGGGTGTAGTGGTCGCGAGTTCGAATCTCGCCACCCCGACCAATTATTCGAAAAGGCGTCCCATTGGGGCGCCTTTTTTCGTTTGTGCGAATCCGCATGAGCGGTCTACGGTAAGTAAAACTTCCTAATGGTTCCGTGCCACAGCGGGCGTATGCTCCCGCTGGCAGGGGAGGGCTACTTCGTCGGAGCTTCGCAATGATCAGACCTAAACGAAACACGCTGCACGGCGTGTGCGCGCTGCTCATGGCGTTATGCGCCGCGCCCATGGCCACGGACGCCTGCACACGCGTGGTCTACCTCGGCAACAACGACGACGTCATCACCGCACGGTCGATGGACTGGAAGGTCGATGTCGGCACGAACCTGTGGATCTTCCCGCGTGGCATGAAACGCGTTGGCGAAGCTGGCCCGGGGTCGGTGGCGTGGACGTCGAAGTACGGTAGCGTCATCGCGACCGGTTATGACGTATCCACGACCGATGGCGCGAACGAAAAAGGCCTGATGGCGAATGTGCTGTGGCTGGTTGAGTCCAGCTACCCGAAACCGAAGAAGGGCGACCACACGCTAAGCATTGCGCTGTGGGCGCAATACGTCCTCGACCATTACGCCACGGTGGACGAGGCGGTAAAAGCGCTGGAAAAAGAGCCTTTCGTGGTCGTCACCGATGAAGTCCCCGGTGAGCCGCGCCTTGCGACGCTGCACCTTTCGATGTCAGACGCAACGGGCGATAGCGCCATCGTCGAATACATCGGCGGCAAACAGGTCATCCACCACGATCGCAAATACCAGGTCATGACCAACTCGCCGACCTTCGACGAGCAGCTGGCGCTGAATACCTATTGGGAAGGGATCGGCGGCACGGTCATGCTGCCGGGGACGAACCGCTCGGCGGATCGCTTCGCCCGCGCGTCGTTCTACGTAAATGCCATCCCGAAAAGCGACGACCCCGATCTGGCGCTGGCGAGCGTCTTTTCCGTGATCCGCAATGTCTCGGTGCCCTTGGGCATTACCACGCCCGACCAGCCGAATATCTCATCGACGCGGTGGCGCAGCGTGTTCGACCATAAGCGCCGGCTCTACCTGTTCGAGTCAGCGGTTACGCCCAACACCTTCTGGGTCGACCTGAAGAAGATCGATTTCGCGGCGGGCGCGCCGGTGCGCAAACTCGACCTGGGTGCGGACCAACGGCACACCTTCGCCGGCGAGGTCTCGGCCAGCTTCGTTACCGCCCAGCCGTTCCGCTTCGCCGGCCTGCACTAAGGCCGGCCGGCCCCGGGCTCACATGCCCCCGGGTGGCTTCGCCGCCTTCGTCCCGGCCTGCTGGAGCAGGTAGGTCTGGATCTCCTTTTCGGAGACCTTGCCGCGTCCGGTGGTATCGATCTTGTCGAAGTTCTTGGCCGTCTCGGGCATGTTCCCCGCCTCGGCCTCTTCCTTCGTCAGGAACCCGTCCTTGTCCTTGTCGGCCTTCAGGAACTTCTGGTGTAGCTGCTTGGAGGCGTAGGTCGCGGCTGAGCCCAGGCCCGTCTGGGCCACGGCCAGCACCGGGAGGGTGCAGAGGGCGGCCATGGCCGCGAGTCGGATCATCCGGGAAGCCATGCACGATCTCCTGGGGGCAGGTGCCTACCGGTACCACTCCGTGGCTCAGCGAAGTGTGACGACGTTCTCAAGCTGACACGGTTCTGGCCGATACTAGGAGGACGCATAAGAACATGGCCCGGGGGCCATGGGGGTTACCGATGTCTGGAACGGAAGCACGGCAGCGGGCGCGTGAAGCGCTCGCGCAGGCCAAGGCCAGGGTGGCCAGTCACAAGCAGATCGATCCGGCACTCCTGGATCTCGCCCTCGGCGAGGCCCCCGAAGGCGGCTGGGCGGGCCCCGGCCACGCGGTGACCCTTGTCGGCCGGGTCGACCCCGCGGGCGTTTACCACCCGACACCCTGCCAGGAAGCCCTGCGCGGCCTCGAGGTGCCCAGCATCATCAAGCAGGTCTACCTTGCCCCATCGGGCATGCGCGACCGCTACGATCACGACACCCTGCGGCGCAGTATCCCGGAAAGCGTCATGTGGCTGATGGAACATGTGCGCGGGGCGAAGGGTGGGGCACCGCGTATCTACATCCAGGTGCCCGATGGGAGCACTGCACTGGTGGAAGCGCCGGAGGCGACCCTCTCCATCCTTGAACTATTCGCAGGGTTGCCACTCGAAGGCGTTGCCCTTGAAGAAGACCTTGCCGCGCCGCCGGAAACGACCATGAGCATCGACGACGCCATCCTTGCCGAAGACATCAGCGTTTATAAAACGCTGCTTGAATCCACACGCGCCATCCCGTGGAAGATCGACTGGGCGACCCTGCGCTTCGCCTACATCGGCCCGCAGATCGAAGAGCTGCTCGGCTGGTCGCCGCAGTCCTGGCAGACCGTCCAGGACTGGGCTGACCGCATGCACCCCGAGGATCGCGAGTGGGTGTTCAACTTCTGCGTATCGCAATCGCAGGCGGGCATCGATCACGAAGCGGACTACCGGGCGTTGCGGAAGGACGGTGAATTCGTCTGGATCCGCGATGTGGTCCACGTGGTTCGCAATGAAGACGGTACCCCGAATGCGCTGATCGGCTTCATGTTCGATATCAGCGAACGCAAGCGCACGGAAGAAAAGCTGCTCGACATGCAACGCGAGCTGGAAGAGCTTTCCTTCAAGGACGGCCTGACCGGGGTCGCCAACCGCCGTCGCTTCGACGCAGTGATGGAAACCCGCTGGCGCGATGCGCGCCAGGCGCGGCATCCACTGTCCGTGGTGGTCCTCGATATCGATTTCTTCAAGCAGTACAACGACCACTACGGCCATCTCGAAGGCGATGAATGCCTGAAGCGCGTGGCGAAGGCACTGGCCGGCGGCGTGCGGAACACCGACGACCTGTTGTGCCGGTTCGGTGGCGAGGAGTTCGTGCTACTGCTCCCGAACACCGACGAGGCCGCGGCCATGGCCATGGCCTGGCGTTGCCTGGATCTCATCGACAAGGCACTGATCCCGCATGCCGGCGTGGGCCCGGGCAAGCGCCTGACCCTGAGCGCCGGCGTGAACACGCTGGTGCCGGGTGAACACGATGCCGTGCTGCCGTTCATCGGCGTCGCCGACAGCCGCCTCTACAAGGCCAAGGAACGCGGCCGCCACCGCGTCGTCGCCGAAGGCTGACGCACCGCGATCGCGCGCAAGCGCGCTCCCACAACAGCAGGCACGGCCCTGTGGGAGCGCGCTTGCGCGCGATGCCAGAGCGCGGATGACTTCAATACAACGCGCGTGCCCTAAGCGTGCCATCGATCGCGGCAAGCTCGTTGCGCAACGCCGCCGCATGCTCTTCCGTCGTGGTCACATCGATCACCACGTAACCCACCTGTCCCGACGTCTGCAGGTACTGGCCGTCGATATTGACGGCGGCACGCGAGAAGACGTCGTTCACCCGCGAGAGCACGCCGGGGATATTGCGGTGGATGTGCAGCAGGCGGCGGCTGGTCGCGTGGCCGGGGAGCGAGACCTCGGGGAAATTCACCGCCGAGAGCGTGCTGCCGTTGTCGCTGTAGCGCACCAGCTTGGAGGCCACCTCGATACCGATGTTCTCCTGGGCTTCACCGGTGCTGCCACCGACGTGCGGGGTCAGGATCACGTTATCCATGCCGACCAGCGGTGAGACGAACGGATCGTCGTTGCCCTTGGGTTCAACCGGGAAGACATCGATGGCTGCGCCGGCCAGGTGCTTCGAATGCAGCGCGGCGGCGAGCGCGTCGATGTCGACGACCGTGCCGCGCGAGGCGTTGATCAGCATGCTGCCCGGGCGCATCCGGCCGATCTCGGCCGCGCCGATCATCAGCTTCGTCTGCGGGGTTTCCGGCACGTGCAGCGTCACGACGTCAGCGCGCTCGAGCAGGTCCTCCAGGTTCGACGCGGGGCGGGCGTTGCCCAGCGAAAGCTTCGCCTCGACATCGTGGAAGATCACCCGCATGCCCAGCGATTCGGCGAGGACGCCGACCTGCGTGCCGATGTGGCCGTAACCGACGATGCCCAGCACCTTGTCGCGCACTTCAAAGCTGCCGGCGGCGGACTTCGACCAGCCGCCGCGATGGCACTGCGCGTTCTTCTCGGGGATGCGGCGCATCAACATGATCGCCTCGGCGATCACCAGCTCGGCCACGCTGCGCGTATTGGAATAGGGTGCGTTGAACACCGGCACGCCGAGCCGCTCGGCCTCGGCCGTGTCGACCTGGTTGGTGCCGATGCAGAAGCAGCCCACGGCGATCAGCCGGCGTGCCTCGGCCAGTACCTCGGCGGTCAGGTGGGTGCGTGAGCGGATGCCCACGATGTGCGCGTCCGCGATGCGCTCGCGCAGCTCATCCTCGGGCAGCGACTTCTCGTGGAACTCGATCTGGGTGTAACCGGCCTGGCGGAAGGTATCCAGGGCGCTCCGGCTGACGCCTTCCAAGAGCAGCACCTTGATGTCCTCTTTGGGGTACGACGTGCGCTTCATGGCCAGCCCGGTCTCCAGCGAAGTGAAGCTCCACTATGCCAGAACGTGACCGCGATGTTGCAGTGCAGTGGACGAGGTCGCCGCGCACTGGCACCCTCGGATGGCCACCCTTGCGAGACACCCATGAGCGATCCGCGCCTGACCGAACTCGCCCGCCAGCTGCCCGGCCTGAAGCTCTCCACCGGGCCCGGGGACCTGGAACACCATGGCCGTGACTGGACGCGCCGCTGGACGCCCGCGCCGCTGGCGATCGCCTTTCCGGCGGACATCGCCGAGGTCCAGGCGGTGGTCCGCTGGGCCAACGAGCACGGGGTCGCCATAGTGCCGTCAGGCGGCCGCACCGGGCTCTCCGGCGGTGCCGTAGCTGCGAACGGCGAGCTGGTCGTCTCGCTGGACCGAATGAACAAGGTGCTGGCCTTCGATCCGGTCGACCGGACCCTGACGGTCCAGCCCGGCATCGCGCTTGAGGCGGTGCACAACGCGGCGAAGGAACACGGGCTGATCTATCCGGTGGATTTCGCCGCACGCGGTTCCTGCCAGATCGGCGGCAATATCGCGACGAATGCCGGCGGCATCCGGGTCATCCGCTACGGCAACACCCGCCAGTGGGTCATGGGCCTGAAGGTCGTGACCGGCAGCGGCGAGTTGCTGGACCTCAACAAGGGCCTGGTCAAGAACGCGTCGGGCTACGACCTGCGTCACCTCTTCATCGGCTCGGAAGGCACCCTGGGCATCGTGGTCGAAGCCACGCTGGCGCTGACGTCGCCGCCACCCGCGACGCAGGTGATGCTCCTGGCCGTGCCGGCCATGGATGCGCTGATGAAGGTGTTCGCCGAGGCGCGCCATCGGCTGCGCCTGGAGGCATTCGAATTCTTTACCGACCGGGCGCTGCACCACGTGCTCGAGCATGGCGCGCAGGCTCCGTTCGATGAGACACACCCTTTCTACGTGGTCACCGAGTTCGACGCCGCTGACGAGAAGGCGGAAGCGGACGCGCTGGGCTTCTTCGAGCTTTGCATGGAGGAGGGCTGGGTCGTCGACGGCGTGATCTCCTCGTCGGACGCCCAGGCTGCGGCACTGTGGCGGCTGCGCGAGGGCATCACCGAGAGCCTGGCGAAGTACAAGCCGTACAAGAACGACGTGTCGGTGCGGATCTCACGGGTGCCGGCCTTCATGGCCGAGATGCAGGCCTTGCTCGAAGAGGGCTACCCGGACGTCGATGTGGTCTGGTTCGGCCATATCGGCGACGGGAACCTGCATATCAACGTTCTGAAGCCTGATGGCGTCGAGTACGCCACCTTCGTCGAGCAGTGCGAGCATGTGACGACGCTGCTGGTCGAAACCCTGGAGCGGCACGAGGGTTCGATATCGGCTGAACACGGGATCGGGCTGGTCAAGAAGCCGTGGCTGGGCAGTGTGCGCTCGGAGGCGGAGATTGCCTTGATGCGGGGGATCAAGAGCGTCCTGGATCCAAAAGGGTTAATGAACCCGGGAAAGTTGCTCTAGCCGGGGAGGCTATCGCGCGCAAGCGCGCTCCCACAGGGGGGGCGGGCGCGGCTGACGTTGTGGGAGCGCGCTTGCGCGCGATGCTCCCGGACGGCCGGTACAGGCCGGGGGCAGGGTAGGTTACCCTTGTAACATTTCCCCCATCCCCCAAGGCGACACCCCCATGGCCCAGGAATCCCCCGACCTGTACCCCGCGATCGAGCCGTACGACGTCGGTTCGCTCAAGGTGTCCGAGCTGCATACCCTCTACTACGAGCAGAGCGGCAACCCGAACGGCAAGCCGGTGGTGTTCCTCCACGGTGGCCCGGGCGGCGGCACCAACCCGCGCTGCCGTCGCTTCTTCGATCCGGCGAAGTACCGCATCGTCCTGTTCGACCAGCGCGGCTGCGGCAAGTCCACCCCGCATGCGGAGCTGGAAGGCAACACGACCTGGGACCTGGTTGAAGACATCGAGCGCATCCGCAAGCACCTGGGCATCGACCAGTGGCAGGTGTTCGGCGGCTCGTGGGGCTCGACGCTGGCGCTGGCCTACGCGCAGACCCATCCGAAACAGGTGAGCGAACTCGTCCTGCGCGGCATCTTCATGCTCCGCCGCAGCGAGCTGGAGTGGTTCTACCAGGGCGGTTGCGACCAGCTCTATCCGGATGCGTGGGAGACCTATCTCTCCGCGATCCCGCAGGCCGAGCACGGCGACCTGATAAGCGCATACCACCGCCGCCTCACCAGCAGCGATCCGGTCGTCCGCGTCGCCGCGGCGCGTGCGTGGTCGGTGTGGGAAGCCGCCACGAGCTATCTCTACCAGGATGAAGGCCACATGGCCTCCAGCGGCGAAGACGAGTTCGCCCTGGCGTTCGCGCGCATCGAGTGCCATTACTTCGTCAACGCCGGCTTCTTTGAGGTCGATGGCCAGCTGCTGCGTGATGTCGGCAAGATCCGCCATATCCCAACGGTGATCGTGCAGGGCCGCTACGACGTGGTCTGCCCGGTGCGCAGCGCATGGGACCTGCACCGCGCGTTCCCCGAGGCACAGCTGCGCATCGTCCAGGATGCCGGCCACTCCGCCTTCGAGCCCGGCATCACCCGCGAGCTCGTCCGCGCGACGGACGCTTTCGCGAAGTAATACCACCGCTCGCGCGCACCCTTCGTTGTGGGAGCGCGCTTGCGCGCGATGGGTGCTCGCGGCGGACTGGATCGCGCGCAAGCGCGCTCCCACAACAGCCGATAAAAAAAAGGCGCCCGGTGTGAGCCGGGCGCCTTTTTACATCACGTGCGTCGTGCTTAGAACAGGATCGAAGGCAGCGTCAGCAGGTCCACCACGAAACCATCGTGGTCGGACGAACCGATCGCCTTCTTCACACCGGTTTCCTTCGCCGAATCATCCAGCGTCTGCACCGGGGCGTCGAGGTTGCCGCGGCCGTATTCCATGCGGATGAACAGACCACGCGCGATGGTGTTGAGCAGCGCATGGTCCAGCACCTGGTGCGTCGGCACCGAGCGCGGGGCCTGGCCCTGGATGTTGCCGAAGTTCTCGGTGAACAGGAACGAGTAGCGATCCTGCGCGGGCACCGAATCCACCGCGTTCCAGAGTGCCGGCTTGACGATGTTCTTGCCGAGCTTCAGCAGGTTCTGGCTGTCGTCGTACTTGCCCGAGACCAGGCCCACCACGTCGGTGAAGCCATCGCTGAACTGGTACGAGTTGAAGTCACCCACCACCATGATCGGGGTGAGCAGGTTCTTCTTGTCGGTCTGCAGCAACTGCACCTGGTTCGCGAGCGACTGTGCCTGGAGGAAACGCTTCTGGCGGTCACGGTCGGCCGTGGTGCCGGTCTTGTCGACGTTCTGGCGAGCCTTCGGGTGCACGGCGATCACGTTGACGCGCATGCGGCCGATGATCGCGGGCACGTCGGCCGTGAGCAGCAGCGGCGGGTGGTCATGCAGGAACGACTGCGTGCCGCCATCATCCCAGGTGGCATCCGCGTCGAGCTGGCGCACGCTGACCACGCGGACGCGATCGGTACGGACCAGGAAGCCGACGTTGATGCCGCTCGGGTCGTGGCCCGGCTGCAGGAACGCCTCGTACTGCACCGGGTAATCGTCACCCAGCTGCTTGGCCAGGCCCTGCAGCACGGCGAGGCTCTTCACCTCTTCGACCGAGAGGATATCCGGCAGCTTCAGCACGCTACCGACGTACGCGGAGAGACGCTGGGTCTTCAGCTTCACCTCGTCCGCCGTCGGCTCGGTGCTGCCGCCGCTGCAGGTGAACGTGGTGTTGAAGTCCGTATCGCAGAAGCGCTCCATGTTGAAAGCACCGATGCGCGCGGCGTAGAACGGACGGCTATCGACCGGACGCGGCAGCGGGTTGGCCTTGGTGATGGTGATCTTGCTCGGGATGAACGTGTACGCGCCGAACGCATACGAGATCACGCCTTCCGCCTTGAAGGTGGTGCCGGCGTTGTACGGCGTGTTGGCGGGCACGGCGCCGAAATCGGCCGTGTTCATCTTCAGCACTTCGGGGTTGCCCGACCAGTTCGGCAGGTTCACGCCATCGGGCACCGGCACCGTGTAACGCACGCCCGGCTTGCGCAGCGAGCGCTGGCCGTTGGCGGTGATGTACACCTCGGCGAACGGCTCGTTGCTGAAGCGCAGGTTGCCGGTGGTGATCATGCCGTTGTTGATCGTGACGCGCATGCCCACGAAGCACTGGTAGTTCGTCGTGCCGCAGGAGAGGGCGTTCGGATCGTTCGACGGGACCTTGTCGTTGAAGACGACCGCGGCCGGCAGGCGCGCGCCGTGCATCGTCGTCGTGATCGTCGCGTTCTTCAGTTCCGGCAGGTTGAAGTAGTTGTCGACCGTGGCTTCCACGTCCACCTGGTCGCCGGCCTTCACCGTCGGCGCCGTGCTGGTGAACACGTAGATGCCGTTCGAGGTCAGCGCATCGTTATCGGCGCGGGCGTCGGGCGTCTGCATGGTGAAGCCCGCCGGGCCTACGGCCGTCACGATGTTGCCCTTGGTCGACACGCGCTTGCCAAGCAGCGGCGAGACCTGGTCGTGGCCGGTGATCTGCCAGATTTCGGCAGCAACCGGGATCTCGTTGAGGATCGCGCCGACGGCGGTGGCCTTGGCCAGCGCGACGTCACCCGAGGCGTTGGTGAGGTTCACCTTGAACGCCTTGTCCGGGCCGGCGGCCTTCGCGCCGTGCACGTTCACCGACACGGTGGCCGTGGTCTGGCCAGCCGGGATGGTGAGGTCGGTGTTGACCGCGTCGTAGTCGCCCGCGGCGACCGTGGCGGTATCGTCGGCCGTGGCGGCGTGCACGGTGACGTCAGCGGCGCCGGCCTGGCTCAGCGTCACGGTGAACGGCATCGCGACGTCATCGGCGTTGCGCAGGCTCACCGAGGCGTCGGCGATCGACAGGCTCGGGCCCTGGGCCACGCAGGTGCTGGCGCTGTTATGCGGGGTGGTCGGGGCGACCTTCACCCAGTCGGCGGAATTATCGCCCGTGGACTGCGGGAAGCCGGCGGCGTTGGTCTTGCGGCCGTAGCCCTGGTCGCCATTGGTGCTGCCCAGGCTCGCCAGCGGCGTGCCGAGCTTGTAGGCCGAGCCGGCGCTCAGGCCGACCTGGTCGATGACCGTGCCCGAGGCGTCGAGGAGGGCGAGGCCGCCATCGTCGGTGACGCCGGTCGAGTACTTCTGGTCGAACGCCACGCTGCCGGAGTAACCGGAGCTGGCGGTGTTAGCCAGCAGCAGGTAGCAACCCGGGGCGATGGTCACGCCGGCCGGGAACGTGAAACGGGTACCCGTCGTGCCGGCGCTGTTGGAGGCGTTGAGCTTGTAGCCCGACACATCCAGCGGGGCGGTGCCGGAGTTCTGGACTTCGACGAATTCGTCGTTGCCGCCAGCCGGGCCGCGGACGCGGAACTGGGTGATGGAAAGATCCGCCGCCTGGAGCGACGAGACGGCCATGAGGCCGGCGAGCGCCGCCCACAGGGCGCGCTGCTGCTTGGTCGAACGCATTCGATAATCCCCTCGAGTCGTTGAGTTGTACGCGACCCAAGACGCCCGCAATCCCCTGCGGCGGCGCTCCCCCTGTCAGGTCCGCCGCAGGATTTTGCCTCGCTTTTGTGACAACCGAATGTGACGGGGCGCGTGAATGGGGTTACCGGAGCTCGCCGCGCTGGGCCAGGCGCCAGGCGTAGACCGTTACGGCAACGTCGATAGCTAGCCCGAAAATGTCGCCACGGTGCTGCACGAAATGGAGAATGCCCCAAAGCGCGTGAGCACCGAAGATCCAGATCGCCGCCTTGCGCATGGCCAGGAGGTACAGGGCGCCGATGAGCACCGTGAGTGGGAAGGCGAAACCCACCACTTCTGAAAGCAGCGAGCGCTGACCGCTGTCGAGCATCGCCAGGTAGTTCATCTGGGATAGCGCGAAAACGATGCCGCCAACCCAAAGGATCGCGTAGGCGAGGACCAGCCACACCGCCAACGGCCTCCTTGCACGCCGTCGGCCCTTCGCCTCGGCGGTGTCAGCGAGTGATGCAGGGCCTACCGCGTACTGCTTCATTTCGTCCATGGCCTCCCCCTGAGGTCGTTATTCAGTCGGCTTTCTGCTTCGTACCAAAAATCTTGTCACCGGCATCGCCCAGGCCCGGCAGGATGTAGCCCAGTTCGTTGAGGTGGTCGTCGATCGAGGCGGTGTAGATCTCGATATCCGGATGGGCGGCCTCGATGCGCGCCAGGCCTTCCGGCGCGGCCACGAGGAACAGGCCCTTGATGCGCTTTGCGCCCGCGGCCTTCAGCATGTCGACCGTTGCGACCAGGGTGCCGGCGGTCGCCAGCATCGGGTCGACGATGATCGCCGTGCGCTCATCCATGCGGCCGCTGAGCTTCTCGTAGTAAGCCACCGGCTGCAGGGTTTCTTCATCGCGCTGCAGGCCGACAACGCTGACCTTGGCGGCCGGGATCATCTCGAGCACGCCCGTGAGCATGCCGAGGCCCGCGCGCAGGATCGGCACGATCGTGACCTTCTTGCCCTTGATATGGGTGACCTCGACCGGGCCGGCCCAGCCCTGGATGGTCTTGCACTCGGTTTCCATGTCCGCCGTCGCCTCGTAGGTGAGCAGCGCGGCGACCTCGGAAGCCAGCTCGCGGAACTCCTTGGTGCTGATGCCGGCGGCACGCATCAGGCCGAGCTTGTGCTGGATGAGGGGGTGGCGGACTTCAACGATTTTCATGAGCAGGGCCGGGCGGTGGTTTCGATGTGGCCATTTTCGCACGGCTGGGCCGCGTCGCACGCCCCATCGCGCGCAAGCGCGCTCCCACAGGGGCGCTGCTGTTGTGGGAGCGCGCTTGCGCGCGATAAGTGCCCGCGAAACCCTCAACCCTTCAAGCACGAACTCATAAACGCCTTCCGCTCATCGCCCTTCAGCGTCTTGGCTTTCGGGTCGGCGTTGCAGGCCTTCATCTTGTCCTGCTGGGTCATCTTGGCCGGCTGTTCGCCCTTCAGGCAGCTGCTCATGAAGGTCTTCCGGTCATCACCGGTCTTGCCGGTGGCCTGCGCGTTGCAGGTCTTCATCCGCGTCTGCTGCGGGGTCAGGTCTTTCTGGGCTTGCGGCTGCGCGGCGAAGGCGGAGCCAGCGAAAACGAAGAGGGCGGAAACGGCAAGGACACGAAACTGCACGCGCATGGCGAACCCCTACGTGACGCCGGTCAGCCCGGCGTCCGCGAGCTTACGCCTTTTCTCAAACGGAAAGGGGGCAGGGTGCGCCTTGGTTGTGGGAGCGGGGGTGGGGGCGGGGGGGGGGGGGGGGCCCCCCCCAACCCCCCCCCCCCCCCCCCCCCCCCCCCCCCCCCCCCACGGCGGTGGCCGATCAGGCCGCCTGTTCGGCCGCGCGGCGCGGGCCTTCGAGCAGGGCGTGGCGGACTTCATCGATGATGAGGTCGACCTCGGCGCTGGTGACGCGGAAGTGCGGGGTGAAGCGCAGCGAGTTTGCGCCGCCGTGGATCACGCCGATGCCGCGCTCGCGCATGTATTCCTCGGTGGAACCTTCGCCGTAGCACTTGAACTCGTTGGCGAGTTCGCACGAGAACAGCAGGCCGGTGCCCTGCACCTTGGTGATCAGGCCGCCCAGCTCGGACTTCAGCCCTTCCAGCTTCTGCAGGAATTCCTTGCCGCGCTCGCGGATGTTCTGGCGCACTTCGTCGGTGAGCTCGGCCATGGTCGCCACGGCGACATCCAGCGCGCGCGGGTTGGCGGTCATGGTGTTGCCGTAGATGCCCTTGCGGTACAGGCCGGCGACCTTCTCGGAAACGGCGAGCACGGAAAGCGGGTACTGGCCGGCGTTGAGCGCCTTCGAGAAGGTCTCGAGGTCCGGCGGGTCGAGCTTCTCGAAGCCCGGGTAATCGATGACCGACAGCACGCCATGCGCACGCAGGCCCGCCTGGATCGAATCGACCAGGAGCAGGGTGCCGTGCTCGCGGGTGAGTTCGCGTGCAGCCGCGTAGAACTCCGGCGTCACCGCACGGCCCGGGTCGCCTTCACCCATGACCGGCTCGAGGAACATGGCTTCGATGAACCAGCCGTTGCGGTCCGCATCCGCGAACGCCTGCTTCAGCGACGCGACGTTGTACGGCTCGACCGTGATCAGCGTGTCCTCGTTACGGAAGCTGGCCAGGTGCTGCTGGTAGTTGCGGCGCGAGGAATCCGAATAGATCGCCGGGCGCTCGGTGCGGCCGTGGAACGCACCCTTCACGGCGAGGCGCTTGATGGTGCGGCCAGCATGGCGTGCACCCGGGTCGGTCATGATGCGGGCGTTCACGTCGGCGATGCGGCCGGCCAGGGTCACCGACTCGGAGCCCGAGTTCAGGCAGAGGAAGTGCGAGTAAGGGCTGCCGCCGCGGGTCTGGCCGAGTTCCTTGCGCAGTGCTTCGCACAGGCGGAGCTGCGAGACATTGGCGGTCATCACGTTGGCCATGACCTGCGGGCGCGACATCGCCTCGAGGATGTGCTCCGGGTTGTGGCCGAAGCCGAGCATGCCGTACCCGCCATCGTCGTGGAGCACGGCACCCTTCAGCGTCACCACCCACGGGCCGCGCGCGGCGGCGGGCACGTACGGGTTCACGCCATCATCCGGGTAGAAGTTCACCAGCCCGCACTGCAGGTGGTGGATCTGGGCATCCTCATCCATGCGCAGGAACTCGCCCATGCTGGCGCGCAGGCCCTGGTGATAGGCGGCGGCCTCTTCGATGGCGCGGCGCAGGCTGGCGTCATGGGCGGCGAAGCGCTGGATGGTGGCATCGGGCAGGCCGGTGGTGCGGGCCTTGCCGCCGAAGTCGCGCATCTCGCGCAGGGTAGCGATGACGTCCATTAACCATTCCTCAGTGTTACGTGGTGAGGCGGCTTTGGATCGCGCCCGAGCGCGCTCCTACAGTGCCGCTGCAGATCCCTTAATGTGTCTCTAACTATCTATCTTTAAAGGGATTATTGACCCAGCATAGCATGCGCTTTTTTGCCCCGTAACCCCCGGGTGACGCTTGTCACATCCGCACAATGACGCAAGCGACTGCCACCAAGGGGTTGCGTCCGTTTATGTTGCGTCGCAAGGGAGGACACCATGAACGAAGACACCTGCATCGCCCGCCTCGACGGCGTCCACAAGCGGTACGGCGCGGTCACCGCGCTGGACGGCATCCACCTCAACATCCATCGCGGCGAACTGCTGGCGCTGCTTGGCCCGAACGGGGCCGGCAAGACCACCAGCATCAGCCTTCTGCTGGGCCTGCAGCAGGCGGATAGCGGCAACGTCAGCCTGTTCGGCCGTGACCCGCATGAGATCGACGCCCGCCGCCGCATCGGCGTCATGCTGCAGTCGGCCAACCTGCCGCCGACGCTCAAGGTGCGGGAGTTGCTGCGGGTCACCGCCAGCTACTACCCGACCCCGCGCACCGTGGCGGAATGCGCAACGCTCGCCGGCATCACCGACCTGCTGGAGCGCCGCTACGTGGCGCTCTCGGGCGGCCAGCAGCGCCGCGTGCAGTTCGCGATGGCCCTGGCCGGCCACCCGGAACTGCTGTTCCTGGACGAGCCGACCGTCGGCATGGATATCACCTCCCGCCAGGCGCTCTGGGCCGCTATCCGCAGCCTCGTTGCCGGTGGCGCCTCGGTGGTGTTGACCACGCATTACCTGGAAGAAGCCGAAGCGCTGGCGGATCGGGTCTGCGTCATCGCGAAGGGCCGCGTCGTCACGGAAGGCACGGTGGACGCGTTGCGTGCCCACGTGGCGGTGCGCCGCATCCGCTGCATCACGAGCGTCCCGGCGGAAACCGTCGCCGCATGGCCGGAAGTGGAGAGTGCGCTGTCGCAGCAGGGCCGCCTGGTCGTCGCGACCACGCAGGCCGAAACGGTCGTGCGCCGCCTGCTCGCGCAGGACGCCACGCTCTCCGAACTCGAAGTGCAGCGCGCTGGCCTGGCCGAGGCCTTCACCGAAATCACCCGCGATAGCGAAGCGGCCGATGCCGCGCAGGAGGCCGCATGAACACGAACACGCTCGAAGGCTCCGCCACGCCGGCCATGTCGTTCGCCCAGGTCGTGAACGCGTACGTCCAGGAAGCACGCGCCGAGGTGCTGCGCTACCTGCGCCTGCCGGGCTTCCTCCTGCCGACCATGCTGTTCCCGTCCGTGTTCTACCTGATGTTCGGCATCTTCCTCGCCCAGCACAATTCACCCGATGCGGCGCGTTACCTGCTCGCGTCGTACGGCACGTTCGGCGTGATGGCACCCGGCCTGTTCGGTTTCGGCGTGTCGCTGGCCATCGATCGCGAGCAGGGCCTGCTCACGCTGAAACGCGCGCTGCCGATGCCGCCCGGCGCTTACCTGTTCGGCAAGATGTGCATGGCGCTGATGATGGCCGCGGTGATCACCACGATCATGCTGTGCCTTGCGATCTTCGGTGCCCACGTGTCGCTTGGCGCGGGCAACATCGCCACGTTCTTCATCACCGAGGTACTCGGCGTGCTGGTGTTCTGTTCGCTGGGCCTGCTGATCGGCACGCTGGCGAAGGGGCAGTCCGCCCCGGGCCTGGTCAACCTGGTTTACCTGCCGATGGCCTTCCTTTCAGGCCTCTGGTTCCCGCTCTCGGTCATGCCGAAGTTCCTGCAGGCCATTGCGCCGCTGTGGCCGGCGTACCACCTCGACCAGCTGGCGCTCTCGGCGATCGGCATGGGGCAGGGTGGCGAGCTGGTCCACGGCCTGGTCCTGGCAGGCTTCACGGTGGTCTTCCTCACGCTTGCCGCCCGTCGTCTGGCACGCCACGGTTGAAGTAGCATGCTTTCCAGCACCGTCCCGGGAACGCCCATGTCCACGTCGTGGTTCACCCCGACCCCTGATTCGCTCTGGCGTCGCCTCGAAGGCCGGGGCAAGGCACGGATCGCCTCGCTGTTTAACCTGGTGTGGGTGATCTGGGCGTTCGCCGACGTGGGTTTCAACGGGACGGTCGGTGATGACTGGTGGTGGGTGACGATCCTGTCGTTCATCACGTTCCTCGCGCTGTACGGCCTGGCCTACATCCGGCCCTGTCGGCACACCCCGTGGTACGGGCTGGCCATGGCTTTGCTGGGCTACGCCACGGTCGGCGTGAATTCGGCGGGTGGCACGTCGTATGTCATCTTCGCCGGTTCGTTCATGGCGTTCTCGGGCTCGCCACGGGTCTGCGTGCTGCGTGTCCTGGCCGTGCTCGGTGGCTACATCATCGCCGCAAACGTCGCGCGCGACTGGGGCTGGCAACCGACGCTCATCCTCGGCATGGTCTACCTGTTCGTGGCCATCGCGAACCTGCTCTGGCGGATCAACGGGCAAAAGGAATGGGAGCTCAAGCTTTCGCACGATGAAGTGCGCCGCCTCGCCGCCACCGCCGAGCGCGAACGCATTGGCCGCGACCTGCACGACCTGCTCGGCCACACGCTGTCGCTGATCACGCTGAAGCTGGAACTCTCGCGACGGCTGCTCGACCGCGACACCGATGCCGCGCGCCGCGAAATGGAAGAAGCCGAGCGTGTCGCACGGCATGCGCTGGCCGAGGTCCGCGCCGCCGTCACCGGCATCCGCGCGACTGGCCTGGCCGCCGAACTGGCTTCCGCGCGTGTCCTGCTCGGTTCGTCCTCGGTGACCTTCGATTACATCACCGAAGTACCCGTACTCCCTGCGCGCATGGAAAGCGAGCTGGCTTTGGTGCTGCGCGAAGCCGTGGTCAACATCCACCGCCACGCGCAGGCGACCACCGCCGACGCGAAGGTCCAGGTCATCGGCAATGAGCTGACCCTGTGCATCGCGGACAACGGGCGCGGCACCGCAGGCTCCGAGGGCAACGGCGTGTGCGGCATGCGCGAACGTGTGCGCGCACTCGGCGGCAGCATGTCGTTTGAATCGGCAAAGGGGAAGGGTACGCGGGTGATGATCCGTGTCCCGCTCACGGCGGACGAGCGCAGGGAGATGCCGGCCGAGTCGCGGAGACTCGCTTCGTGAACTGGTGGAGGCATCCGCGGCCCGACTCCCTGATGGGGAGCCTGAATTCACCGGTTTACCTGCGCTGGACGTGCATCCTGCAGATGTTCTGGCTGGTAGCGCTGATCACCGCGCCGTGGTCTGTGAAGGGCTTCCAATGGGAATGGGTCCTCCCTTCGGTCCTCTCGATGTTCGTGTACGTGGCTTGCTACCTGCAGGTGTTCTTCGGGCCGCTGCGCCATATGGTTCGCAACGGGGCGACCGTTATCGGTATGGGCTTCGCGCTGTGGACGGTCAACCCGGTTGCGATCGGATACGTGGTCATCTCGATCTCGATGCTGGCCTTCGCTACCACGCCCCGGCCCTGGTTGATCGCGACCACCGTCAGTAGCCTCCTCACCCTGCTGTGGGTGCACTGGTTCGATATTCCGGCCGTCCAGGCATGGGTCATGCCCTTCGTGGGCCTGGTCACCGGCTACGGCAATTACCTGTACGCGCGGACGATCCGCCGCGACGTGCAACTGCGCCTCACCCAGGAAGAGGTCACCCGCCTCGCCACACTGGCCGAACGCGAGCGCATCGGCCGCGACCTGCACGACCTGCTCGGCCACACGCTGTCCTTGATCACCCTGAAATCCGAACTCGCGCGACGCCTCGCCATCGCCGATCCACCGCGCGCGCAGCGCGAGATGGAAGAGGTGGAGCGCGTGGCGCGGCACACGCTGGCCGAGGTGCGCAACGCGGTGACCGGCATGCGCGCAGGCGACCTTGGTTGCGAACTGGTGTCCGCGCGGCTGATGCTCGAGGCATCCGGTATCGCACTGGCCGTCGAGAAGCCCGCCGAACTCCAGCTTCCGGCGCAGGCCGAGGCCGCGCTCTCGCTCGTGCTGCGCGAAGCGATCACCAACATCCACCGCCATTCCCGCGCCACCGAGGCGCAGGTCATCATCACCCAGCAAGGACAGACGTTCTCGATGCGAATCACGGATAACGGTTGCGGCGGGCTCGCCGCGCACGGCAACGGCGTATCGGGCATGCGCGAGCGCGTGCGCCAGATCGGTGGCCGCCTCGCCATCGATTCGCCAGCTAAGCAGGGCACGGCGCTGGCCATCGAGCTTTCCCAGGCCATGCTAAAGGAGCGCATCGCATGATCCGCGTGCTGCTGGCCGAAGACCAGGCGATGGTCCGTGGTGCGCTTTCCGCGCTGCTGAACCTGGAATCCGATATCGAAGTGCTTGGTTCCGCCGCCGACGGCGAAACCGCCTGGCGCGAACTGCAGCGGCTGAAGCCCGATGTGCTGGTCACCGACATCGAGATGCCCGGCCTGACCGGCCTCGAGATCGCCCAGCGCGTCCACCGCCACGAGCTGCCGATCAAGGTGGTGATCGTCACGACCTTCGCCCGCCCGGGTTTCCTGCGCCGCGCACTGGATGCCGGCGTGAGCGGCTACCTGTTGAAGGACGCGCCGGCCGAGAACCTGGCCGAATCGCTGCGCCTCGTCCACCGCGGCGGCCGCGCCATCGACCCGCAGCTGGCGCTGGAGGCATGGTCCGAGGCGGATCCGCTGAATGACCGTGAGCGCCAGGTGCTGCGCCTGGCGGGTGAGGGGCAGTCCGCCAGCGACATCGGCACGCAGCTGAACCTCTCGCACGGGACGGTGCGCAACTACCTCTCCGAGGCCATTGGCAAGCTCGGCGCGGCCAACCGGATTGAGGCGTACCGGCTGGCGCGGCAGAAGGGGTGGCTCTAGGGCCGCCGGGCCAATCGCGCGCAAGCGCGCTCCCACAAGGGTCCGGCCACAGGGCGCGGGCCGTGGGAGCGCGCTTGCGCGCGATGTTCATGCCCGATTGCGCCATAATCCCATGCCCCCTGTTCCACCGGCCAGTTACGTGAAGAAATCCGATTTCGACTTCGACCTCCCGCCAGACCTGATCGCCCAGGCGCCGCTCGAGCGCCGCTCAGGCAGCCGGCTGCTGGTGGTGGACGTGGCGGCCCGCTCAAAGTCGAACCGGAAGTTCTACGACCTGCCTGACCTGATCCAGCCGGGCGACCTGCTGGTCTTCAATGACACCCGGGTCCTTCCGGCCCGCCTGTACGGCCGGAAGGACAGCGGCGGCGCCGTCGAGATCCTGATCGAGCGCGTCACCGGCGCCCGTGAGGCGCGCGCCCAGCTGGGCGTGAGCAAGAAGCCGAAGGAGGGCGGGATCATCGAGCTCGCCGACGGCACGCGGATCACCGTGCTGGGCCGCGATGGCGAGTTCTTCAACCTGCGCTTCGAGATCGACGAGCCGCTGGAACGGCTGCTCGGCCGCCTGGGCGAGATGCCGCTGCCGCCGTACATCGAGCGCAGCGCCGATGAGACTGACCTTGAGCGCTACCAGACGGTGTTCGCCCGCGAACCCGGTGCCGTCGCCGCGCCGACCGCGGGCCTGCATTTCGATGAAGCGCTGCTGGAAAAGCTGCGCAACAAGGGCGTGGATTTCGGCTATGTCACCCTGCACGTCGGCGCGGGCACCTTCCAGCCGATGCGCGCGGAGAACGTCCAGGACCACGTGATGCACCGCGAGTGGCTGAACGTCGGTGCCGAGCTGGTGGAGAAGATCCGCCACACCCGCGCGAACGGCGGCCGTGTGATCGCCGTGGGCACCACGGTCGTGCGCGCGCTGGAGAGCGCCACCGTCGAAGGCGTGCTGCGCCCGTTCGCCGGCGAAACGCAGATCTTCATCTTCCCCGGCTACAAGATCACCAGCATCGATGCGCTGGTCACCAACTTCCACCTGCCGCAGTCGACCTTGCTGATGCTGGTCTCGGCCCTCGCCGGCAAGGAAGCGATCCTCGACGCCTACCGCTACGCCGTCCTGCAGCGCTACCGCTTCTTCAGCTACGGCGATGCGATGCTGATCCTGCCGCCGCGATCTTCGTAAGGCATCGCGAAAACAGAGATGCTGAAAAAGGAGAGGGGAGCCATAGGCTCCCCTCAGAGTTTGAGCGCCGCCCGCGGCTGCCATACGAAATGGCTCACCGATCCGGAATCCGGATCCTCGCTCGAACTGGATGGACCTTGCGGTCTTAGGCTCCAGACCCCTTGTACTACCTCACCCTACTGCCGCGCGGGAGGGTAAATCGTCGGTGGGTTTGTTATAAAGCTATGGGTAACCCAATGGATTGTCAATGGATTTTCAGGGATGACTCAAATCATCGTGCCAGGCGGAGCGGAAACCGCGCCGAGCCCCCACGCCAACGATCGATGGGAGGTCAATGGCTGTGCGGACCTTGGATTTCTAGACACCACCGGCCTCTCGGGCGCCTATCCCGCAGAGCAACTCCCTATACGCCTCGCTCGTGGTTTCCACGACCACGGAAAGAACGTAGGTTGGGGTGAGGCACACGTGCTGGCCCGCCATGGCGGTTGGGTCGCCCGCGTGGCAGCTGCAATGCGTAAGGAGCCGATGCCGGTTGCCGAACTCGTTTGGCTCAAGCTTCAGGAGACGGGCGCCATCTATGAGGCGGAAAAATCTTCAAAGACCAAGCTTGCTCTCACCGTAGGGCACAGCGCCCTCATGGTCCTTCAGTACGTCCGCGACGGCTTTTTCTCCGTTACCACCCTGTACGCCTTGCCACACCACCTTGATGGAAGGCGGGTAGGCCGGTACGTCGGCACGAAACACCACGCGGTACGTCCAGTGTGCGAACTCGTTTCGTCGCAGACTGCATGGCGTCATACGTTCTGAGGCGCCATGCATGGGGCCACACCGCGCCCTAAAGCTTTCCTCCACAGCGCCGATAAGCCATCCGAACGACCCCCCGGGCACGGTAAGACCATGGCGAAGAAATCCTCCCAAGACGCAACCCCGGCGCCGCTTGCGCTGGAAGCGGACCTGCGTATCGGCGCCGCCCCGGCGCTGCGCGATACCCTGCTCGCGGCGCTCAACGCCGGCAAGCCCGTGCAGCTCGATGGCACGGCCGTGGCGCAGGCCGATGCGGCCGCGCTGCAGGTCCTTGCCGCGTTCAGCCGGGATGCCCGCGCGGCCAGCGTGCCGGTGGCCTGGGTGGGTGCCAGCGATACCCTTCGCCGTGGCGTCACGGTGCTCGGGCTTAATGCATTGATTGAACTGCCGGCTCCGGCCGGCGTGAACTGAAGGTAGAGCACTCCGATGGCTAAGATTCTTGCGGTAGACGACTCGGCTTCCATGCGCAGCATGGTCGCCTTCACCCTGCGTGGCGCCGGCCATGACGTCGAAGAGGCCGATAACGGCCGCGCGGCGCTGGACCAGGCGGGTGTGCACAAGTTCGACCTCGTGCTGGCCGACGTGAACATGCCTGTGATGGATGGCATCTCGATGGTGCGCGAGATGCGCACGATGGCCGGCTACAGCGGCGTGCCGATCCTCATGCTGACCACCGAGTCGGACACGAACAAGAAGATGGAAGGCAAGGCCGCCGGTGCCACCGGCTGGCTGGTCAAGCCGTTCGATCCCGACCAGCTGCTGGCCACCGTCGCCCGCGTGCTCGGTTAATCCACAGTTCCAAGCGTTCCGGTTTATTCCAGGGTTTACCCATGTCCAAAGTCGATCTGGCGCAATTCCACAAGGCGTTCCATGAAGAGAGCCTCGACGGCCTCGACGCCATGGAGCAGGCGCTCCTCGCGCTGGACGAGGGTGCGGAAGACCCGGAACTGATCAACGTCGTGTTCCGCGCTGCCCATTCGATCAAGGGCGGCGCGGCCACGTTCGGTTTTGCCGATGTCGCCGCGTTCACCCACGTGGCCGAGAACCTGATGGACGAGGTCCGTAGCGGCCGCCGCCCGATGGAAAAGGCCGTGGTCGAGCTGCTGCTGCGCTCGGGCGACATCATCCGCGACATGCTCTCGCTGCAGATGGCCGGCCAGCCCGGCGCCACCGCCGAGAGCCAGGCGCTGCTCGGTGAACTCTCGGCCATGGTCTCGGGCGGTTCCGCTGCCCCGGCTGCGGTCGCGAAGGCCGCCGCCCCGGCGGAAACCATCGAAGGCTGGGATATCGCGTTCCGTCCGTTCGATTACCTGCTGAAGACCGGCAACGACCCGGCGCGCATGTTCCGCGAGCTCGAGGCCATGGGCCCGCTCACGGTCACGGCCGACCTGTCGAAGCTGCCGCCGCTGGCGGAGATGGATCCCTCGTCGTCGTACCTTGCGTACACGCTCAACCTTGCCGCCGGTGCAAAGCGCGCCGCGGTGGAAGGCGTGTTCGACTGGGTGGATGGCGATTGCGACCTCACGATCACCCCGCGTGTCGCGGCACCGGCCCCCGTGGCCGCCGCGCCCGCCGCTCCTGCCACGCCCGCCGCACCCCGCGCCGTGCGCGACGTGGCTACCAACAGCGAGGCCAGCTCGGTCCGCGTTGGCATCGAAAAGATCGATACGCTGATCAACCTGGTCGGCGAGCTGGTCATCACCCAGTCGATGCTCAGCCAGTTCCACGACGGCGTCTCCGACGCACAGCTGGAAATGCTGCGCCAGGGCCTCGCCCAGCTCGGCCGCCACACGCGCGAGCTGCAGGAAAGCGTGATGAGCATCCGCATGCTGCCGATCAGCACGGTGTTCAACCGCTTCCCGCGCCTGGTCCGCGACCTGGCCCAGAAGCTGGACAAGAAAGTGGTGCTCGACCTGCGTGGCGAAGGCACCGAACTCGACAAGACCGTGCTCGAGAAGATCGGCGACCCGCTGGTCCACCTCGTGCGCAACGCGATCGACCATGGCCTGGAAGTGCCGGCGAAGCGCCTGGCGGCCGGCAAGGGCGATACGGGCACGCTGCGCATGGAGGCCTTCCACCGCGGCGGCTCCATCGTGGTTGAAGTGGGCGACGATGGCGCCGGCCTGAACCGCGATGCCATCGTGGCCAAGGCCGTGCAGCGCGGCATCATCGCCTCGGGCGATGGCATGTCCGACGAACAGGTCGCCGAACTCATTTTCGAAGCCGGCTTCTCCACCGCCGCCGCCACCACCGATCTCTCGGGCCGTGGCGTGGGCATGGACGTGGTCCGCCGCAACGTCATGGATCTCGGCGGCACCGTCGCGATTTCCAGCAAGTACGGCCAGGGCACGACGTTCACCATCACGCTTCCGCTGACTCTTGCGATCATCGACGGCCTCACCGCCGCGGTGGGTGAGGAGACCTACATCGTGCCGCTGGTTTCCATCGTGGAATCGGTGCAGGTGAAGCCCGAGGCGCTGCGCAGCGTTGTCGGCGGCGGCGAACTGTTCCGCTTCCGCGACGAGTGGCTGCCGATCATCCGTCTGTACGACGTGTTCGGCTGCGAAGGCCCGCGTCGTGCCATCGAGGACGGCATCGTCATCGTGGTGGAAGGCGAGGGCACGCGCATCGGCCTGTTCGTCGATGAACTCATTGGCCAGCAGCAGGCCGTGGTGAAGTCGCTCGAGGCGAACTACCGCCGCGTCGCCGGCATCTCCGGCGCGACCATCCTGGCCGACGGCTCGGTGGCCCTGATCACCGATATCACCGGGCTCGTTCGCATGCAGGGGCGCCGTAAGGCGGCCTGATCCAGCGAATCGCGCCCAAGGGCGCTCCCACAAGAGCTTCGCGGCCCTGTGGGAGCGCGCTTGCGCGCGATAAGCCCCAGCGAAACCCGCGAAATTCCCACTAAAGGTCCCCCGGTCACGGCCGATACCCCCTTGAGGGGTCCCGAACCGCCGCACCGATCCGCAGTGGGAACACAATGAACCAGCCAGCCAGCACCGCCACCGTGGCCGATGAAGCCGCGCAGTACCTGACCGTCAACCTCGGCAACGAGGAATACGGCGTCGATATCCTCGCCGTCCGTGAAATCCGTGGCTGGACACCGGTCACCCGCATCCCGCAGGCGCCGTCCTATGTCCTGGGCGTGCTGAACCTCCGTGGCGCCATCGTCCCCGTGCTCGACCTCCGCCTGCGCTTCGGCCTGGCCCGCGAGGAATACACGGCTACCACCGTCTGCGTCATCGTCATGGTGGCCGGCCGCCAGTTCGGCGTGGTCGTGGATGCCGTCTCCGACGTGGTCGAAGTCTCGCCGTCGGGCGTCCGCCCGGTGCCGGATATGGGCACGACGGTCGATACCGAATACCTGAAGGGCCTGACCTCGGTCGGTGAGCGCATGGTGCTCCTGCTCGATGTCGACCGCCTGCTGCAGCCGCAGGACGCCCAGATGCTGGAAGCCGCGCTGGCTTCCGCCGATACGAAAGCCGTGGCCTGAAGGCCGCGTTGAACTTGCCTTCGAAAACCTTCGAACTGGAATCGTGATGAAGAAGTTGAAGCTGAAGATCCCCGCCCTGACGGTCCGCGGCCGTCTCTACGGCGTGCTCGGCCTGATGGCGGCCATGTTGATCGGTGGCGCGGCCATCGGCCTCGGCGTCATGTATATCCAGAACGAAGGCATGCGTGAGGTCTACGAAGAAGAGCTCGTGCCGGCCAACATGCTGAGCCAGGTGAGCACGCAGTCGCTCATGGCGTTCATCGTGCTGAGCGAAGGCGCGAGCAAGGCGACCGACAAGAGTGTCGTCGCGCAGAAGCTGGCTGAGTACGACAAGCTCCAGGCATCGATGGGCGTCCTGAAGGACGAGTTCAAGAAGATGCCGATGTCGCCGGAAATCAAGTCCCTCTACGACAAGTGGCAGGCGACCAACGACGACTACGCTTCGGCGAAGAACGATGTGCTCGACGGCCTGAAGCAGGGCGACGAAGGTACCTCGGACATCATCGAGCTGTCGGTCCGCCCGATCCTCATGGATCGCCAGTCGCAGCTTGCCAAGCTGATCGAAGCCAAGCGCGCCGAAGCGCAGGGCATCTTCAACAAGCAGACCTCGCAGTACCACGCCATCCGGATCTTCGTCGTGGTCGCGCTGTCGGCCGGCCTGCTGGTCAGCCTGCTGATCGCCGTGCTGGTCGTGCGTTCGATCATCCGCACGCTGTCGCACACCGTCGATGTCGCCAACAAGATTGCCGACGGCAAGCTCGGTCACGACATCAAGGTCACCCGCAGCGACGAACTGGGCCAGCTCCAGGCCGCGTTCAAGGCGATGGACGAGCGCCTTGCCGCGATCGTCTCCGAAGTGCGCCACGGCTCGGGCTCGGTCAGCACCGCCGCGCAGCAGATCTCGCGCGGTAACGACGACCTGTCGCAGCGCACGCAGGAACAGGCCTCGAGCCTCGAAGAAACCGCTTCGTCGATGGAGGAAATGACCTCCACCGTGAAGCAGAACGCCGAAAACGCGAGCCATGCGAACCAGCTGGCCCGCGGTGCACGCGAGCAGGCGGAGAAGGGCGGCGAAGTCGTCGCGCAGACCGTCGTCGCCATGCGCGAGATCAACAGCTCCTCGAAGAAGATCTCCGACATCGTCAGCCTGATCGACGAAATCGCGTTCCAGACCAACCTGCTGGCGCTCAATGCCGCGGTGGAAGCGGCGCGTGCCGGTGAGCAGGGCCGCGGCTTCGCCGTGGTCGCGACCGAAGTGCGCAACCTGGCCCAGCGTTCGGCCGGTGCCGCGAAGGAAATCAAGGGCCTGATCAACGACAGCGCGAACAAGGTGAAGGCCGGTTCGGAGCTGGTCGACCAGTCGGGCAAGGCGCTCGCCGAGATCGTGGACAGCGTGAAGAAGGTGACCGACATCGTCGCCGAGATCGCCGCCGCCAGCTCGGAGCAGTCCGCCGGTATCGACCAGGTGAACCACGCCGTGCTGCAGATGGACGAGATGACCCAGCAGAACGCCGCGCTGGTGGAAGAATCCGCCGCCGCCGCCCGTGCCATGCACGAGCAGGCCACGGAGCTCAGCCGCCAGGTGTCGTTCTTCCAGGTGAGCGGCGCCGCCGCCACGACCAGCAAGGCCGCCCGCAAGGACCCGACCCAGCAGGAAATGGAAACCGTCTTCGCGTCGGTGCGCAGCCAGCCGGCTCCCGCTCGCACGCAGCGCCCGGCCGAAGCCGCTGGCGATGCCGGTGTGTGGAAGGAGTTCTGATCCATGAACGCGCTCGTCAACAACGGCGATGCCGTCGTGCAGGCGAGCGCGACGGGGCCCAGCCTCGGCGAAACCGAGTTCGCCTTCCTGCGTGAGTTCGTGCTGCAGCATTGCGGCATCTCACTGGGCGAGCACAAGCGCCAGCTCGTGCAGGGGCGCCTGTTGCGCCGCCTGCGCGCGTTGAACCTGCCGGGTTTCGCGGCGTATTGCGATCTTCTGCGCCGCGACCCCGACGCGGAACTCGGCGAGCTGGCCAGCTGCATCAGCACCAACGTCACCTCGTTCTTTCGCGAGATGCACCATTACGACATGCTCGTGAATGAGTTGCTGCCGCGCTGGCTCGAGGAGAAGAAGAAAAACGGCGGCCGCCTGCGAATCTGGTCGGCCGGCTGCTCCACGGGCGAGGAGCCCTATGCGATCGCGATGGTCCTGGCCGAGGCGCTCGAGCGCACCGGTGCCACTATCGACGCAAAGATCCTGGCCACCGACCTGTCGCCGCAGGCCCTGGAAGCCGCCCGGAAGGGCGTGTATCCGGTGGATCGCCTCGGCGGCGTGGATGAAGCGCGCCGCCGCCGCTGGTTCCTGCGTGGCGAAGGCTCGTTCGATGGCTACGTGCAGGTGCACCCGCGCCTGCGCGAGCTGGTGACCATCCAGCCGCTCAACCTGCTCCACGAATGGCCCATGCAGGGCAAGTTCGATGCCATTTTCTGCCGTAACGTCGTCATCTATTTCGATAAGCCGACGAAACAGCGCCTGTTCGCTAGATACGCCGGCATGCTGGAAAGCCGGGGTTACCTGTTCCTTGGCCATTCGGAATCCATGTATGGACTCTCCGACGATTTTGACCTGATCGGCCGCACGGTTTACCGGAAACGTACATGAGCGACACGTTCGTCGCGCAGCCGCGGACTTTCGCCGGCTTCGATCCAAAGAGTGTGTTGCCCGGGTTTGAGCACGTCCGCCGCTTCTGGGATCCCGCCCAGGACGTGGTCACGGTGAAGATCCTGCCGGGCGAGTACTACGTCAGCATGCAGGAAGAGATGATCTCCACGGTCCTCGGCTCGTGCGTGGCCGCGTGCGTGCGCGATACGCGCCGCCGTATCGGGGGCATGAACCATTTCATGCTGCCCGAGCCGGCCAGCGCCGATCGCGACAGCTGGGGTTCGACCGTGGGCCGCGCGGCGCGCTATGGCAACGACGCCATGGAACACCTGATCAACGCGATCCTCAAGGCGGGCGGCCGGCGCGAAGACCTCGAAGTGAAGATCTTCGGCGGTGGCCGCGTGCTGCAGACCATGACCGACATCGGCCAGCGCAACATCGCCTTCGTCCAGCGTTACATCGCGACCGAAAAGCTGAAGCTCTGCGCCGCCGATGTCGGCGATATCTACCCGCGCCACGTGCAGTTCTTCCCGGTGAGCGGCAAGGTCCGCGTGCGCCAGCTGCGCTCCACGCACGATACCCAGCTGGCCGATCGCGAGAAGCGGTACCTCAAGCGATTGGAAAACGATCCGATAAAGGGAGAGGTCGAGCTGTTCTGACGCCTGCCGTCAGCCAGCACCACCGCCCGTTCCACGCCCGCCCGGCCCGCCGGCCGGGATGTCCCGCCACCCGAGTTCCTTGTGCCCATGCAGAAAGTACGCGTTCTCATCGTCGACGACTCGGCCCTGGTCCGTAAGGTGCTGACCGCCATGCTCGAGTCCGATCCGGGCATCGAGGTGGTGGGCACCGCGCCGGATCCGCTGATCGCGCGCGAGAAGATCAAGGCGCTGAACCCGGACGTGCTGACGCTGGACGTGGAAATGCCGCGCATGGACGGCCTCACGTTCCTCGAGAACCTGATGCGCCTGCGGCCGATGCCGGTGGTGATGGTCTCGACGCTGACTGAGAAGGGCGCGGACGTGACCCTGCGCGCGCTGGAACTCGGCGCCGTGGATTTCTTCACCAAGCCGGCCGCGGATCTCGCCAACACCTTCATGGAGCACGCGCCGGAAATCTGCGCCAAGGTTCGCCTGGCCGCCGGTGCCAACCCGCGCGAGCGCTCCACCGTGACGAAGATCGAGAAGGTCGACCTCTCGCTCGGCAAGCTGGAAGTCGCCCCGCGCCTCTCCGCGGATGCGGTGCTGCCGCGCGCGCAGACCCCGGGTAGCCGTGGCGGCCAGCGGATCATCGCCATCGGCGCGTCGACCGGTGGCACCGAGGCCATCCGCGTGGTCCTCGAGGCGATGCCGCCGACCGCGCCGCCGATCGTCATCACCCAGCATATTCCCGCCGCTTTCAGCGGCCCGTTCGCGACGCGCATGGATTCGTGCTCGGCGATGAAGGTCTGCGAAGCCCGTGATGGCCAGCCGATCCAGGCGGGCCACGTCTATATCGCCCCCGGCAGCCAGCATCTGCTGGTGATGTGGGACGGCGCACGCCATGTGTGCCGCCTGCACGACGGCCCGCCGGTGAACCGGCATAAGCCGGCTGTCGATGTGCTGTTCCGTTCCATGGCCGCCAGCGTCGGCGCCGCCACCGTGGGCTGCCTGCTCACCGGCATGGGCGACGACGGTGCCCGCGGCCTCGGCGAGCTGAAAGAGATCGGTGCCCATACGCTCGTGCAGGACGAGGCCAGCTCGGTCGTCTGGGGCATGCCCGGCGCCGCCTGGAAGGCTGGCGCGGCGGCCGAGATGCTGCCGCTGGACCAGATCGCCGCACGCCTGCTCGCGCTCGCCCATACCCCCATTCCCGCCGTCGCGGCACGCGTCGGCACCTGAAGGAAGAAGAGACGTCACCATGGTCATTCCGAAGAACGAACGCATCACCGGCTTCGCCGTCAGCGCCGTGGCGCTGCTGGCAGTGCTGGTGTTCCGCGCTGCCTGGGTCGCGCCGCTGGTCGTGGCACTGCTCACCGCCACCTGGATCGCGATCGCCCTGCGCCCGCGCTTTGAAGAGCCGGTGGTCGAGCTGGTCGTCACCAACAGCATGCAGGCCGACGAACAGTCGGTGCGCGATGCGATGGAAGACGTCCGCAGCGCCATCGTCGACGAACTGGGCCATGCCAGCCGCGAGCTGCACCAGGCGCTCGACCTGGTCCGCGATGCCGTGGCCGAACTCGGCGGCGGCTTCAACGGCCTGTCGCAGAAGACCGGCAAGCAGCAGAAGCTGCTGAGCGAGATCATCGAGAGCGGCGGCAAGGGCATCTCGGTGCAGGACTTCGCCGACCGCACCGCCGGCCTGCTCGAGCATTTCGTGGGCCTGATCGTGCAGCTCTCGCGCGAGAGCCTGCGCATCGTCTACCGCATCGATGGCATGGCGAAGGAAATGGACGCCGTGTTCGCGCTGCTGAAGAACGTGAATACGATCGCCGAAGAGACCAACCTGCTTGCGCTCAACGCCGCGATCGAAGCGGCGCGCGCCGGCGAATCCGGCCGTGGCTTCGCGGTGGTGGCGGGTGAAATCCGCAACCTCGCGCAGCACAGCAACCAGTTCAACGAGAAGATCGGTACCCACGTGGAGCGCTCGCGCACCGCGATGGAGCAGCTGCGTGAACTGGTCGGCCGCATGGCGTCGCAGGACATGAACGTGGCGCTGCAGGCGAAGGGCGACATCGACACGATGATGTCGACGATCACCGAGAGCAACGCGCGCACCAGCGCCGCCGCCGACGAGGCCGCGACGATCAACCGTGGCCTCGGCAACGACGTGTCGACCACGATCCGCTCGCTGCAGTTCGAAGACATCCTGAGCCAGCTGCTGCACCAGACCCGTTCGCGCCTGGTGGAGCTGCAGGAAATCACCGCCGATTGCACCCGCGATATCGAGGAACTGGCCTGTGCGCCGGCCGATGCGAGCGAGCTGAGCGCCCGCGCCCAGCGCGTGCGTGCCCGCCTGGCCGAGCAGCGTGAGCGTGCGCGCCTGCGTGCCCGCGGCCCCGCCCTGCAGCAGTCGATGGCTGCTGGCGATATCGATCTGTTCTAAGGGGAACGCACCATGTCTATCACCGTCCACAACGATACCGAACACGGTTGCCTGACCCTGCACCTGGGCGAGCGTTTCGATTTCTCGATCCACCGCGCATTCCATGACGCCTGCCTCGGCGACGTGGCGCAGTCGCGCAGCTACGTGCTGGACCTGGAGCAGGTCACGGGCATGGATAGCTCGGCGCTCGGCATGCTGATGCTGCTGCGTGAACACGCAGGCGGCGATCGTGCGGAGATTCGCATCGTCAACGCCAGCGCCGACCTGCGCAACACGCTGCGCATCGCGGGTTTCGATAAGCTTTTCACCGTGCATTAAAAGCGACAGCAGACCGCCTTGAGCTTCATGGAACGCCTCCTTCGGGAGGCGTTTTTTTTATGCGGGTCATTCGCTGGCGCGAACGCATGTATTGAGCGGCTTCCGCCGCCTTAGGCTGGTGGCGTCCCGGGGTCGGGAGCGGTCAGGCCCTGGCGGCCGCCAGGCGCGGACCTGCGGACCGGGCCGTAGCGCCGTTATCGCGAGAAGCATTACGTCACGCGGCCCTCCGCTCATGTCGGCCGCCAGGGCCTGCCCGCTCCCGAGTCGACACACTCCGTTTGGTGCCGCACAAGCCGGCACACCGAGGCCCCGCCGCTTGTGGGAGCGCGCTTGCGCGCGATAGCCAACGAAGCAGCGATGCCGTATCCCGGCAGACACCACGCGCGCTCAGCAGTCCGTACACAGGGAAGCCCTCTTGGCGATGCGATGCCGACTGGTGTCATCGCCGCCACGCCTCGGCGGATCGAACAACGGTTAGCGCGTGAGATGGCTAGCCGCGTCACCGCTCCGCGGGCTTATCGCGCGCAAGCGCGCTCCCACAGGCAAGTGAGCACACGTCGCGAGCTTTCCCACCGTGAACCTCACCGTTCGGGGCGCGGGTGGGCAGGCCCTTGGGGCCGACATGAGCGGAGGGCCGCGTGGCGTAACGATTTTCGCGAAAGCGGCGCTACGGCCCGGTCCGAAGGTCCGCGCCTGGCGGCCCCAAGGGCCTGCCCACCCGCAGCTTCCTCAACGCACATGAGCGAGGCGGCGTCAGCCGCTGGGCACATGCATTCGCACCAGCGAATGAACCGATTCGAAGGCGCAATGCAGGACTCGTCCCTGGACTTCCGCGAAGAACCGCTTTTTTGCGCCTACGATCAGAGTTGTCCAGCATTCTCAATCACGCCCGCGTCTCGCTCTGTTACGTTCGCGCGCTATCCCTATTGAAGCGGAATGAACATGACCATGCGTCGACCCGATCCCACAGAATGCGAACACTTGCATGCGCTCTGCGAGAGCTACGATGAGCGCGAGCGCTCCTCCCATGACCTCCTGAACGAAGCCACCGAATGGCTGCAGTACGCGCGGGGCGTGACGACGTTACTTGCGGACCTGATCCATGAAGCCGACAGCGTCGATCCCCAGGATATGGCCCTGTCACTCGAGGCGATCGCAGCGATGACGCGCCTTGGTGTGCATGGCGTTGCGCAGGCGCATGCGCAATGGCCATGGGATCGCGCATCGGCCTGAACTCGGAGTCGCTCAATCGGCCGACCGCCAGTCATTCCATGCGCAATCCCTTCGCGCGACCACCACGGAACGCTTTGATTGCTTTCGCGCGCCTTCGACATATGGCCGAAATTGCTTTGCGTAGACCTACTTACCGGCCTAATTTGCGTAAAACCGAAAATGTGTCGGGCGTCTCATAAGTTCGCGCCCTCGAAAACAGGGGGGCTGTCTTCGCGAACGAGGAGGGCGTCATGAACGAGCAGGGTTTCGGTAAGGTCTTCACGCGCACGCTGTTGGCTGGCGCGATTTTCGCTGCCGCGGCATCGATGGCGGCTTGCAGTGGCCACGGTTCCACGCACTCGGGCGGTGGCTCGGGGGGCACGGTGAACCCGGGCGGCGCTGGCGGTACCGGCGGTGGCACCGGTGGTGGCGATGGCTCGGGCGGCACGGGTGGCGGTGGCGACGGTTCCGGCGGTGGCGGCACGGGTGGTACCGGCGGCGGTTCGGGCGGCGGTAACGGTGGTGGCACCGGCGGTACGGGCGGCGGCACCGGTGGTGGCGACGGCGGCAATGGTGGCGGCAACGGCAACGGTGGCGGCGCGGGCGGTGGCGGTGGCACGCCGACGCCGGCGAGCAACGCGGTTGGCGCGGTAGCGACCGGCCTTGGCGGCATCATCGCGTCCGTTGGCGGCACGGTGACGGGTGTCGGTGCTCAGGTACCCGCCACGACCGTCCTGGGTGGCACCAACGGGCTCACCACGTCGGTAGGCAATGCCGTGCAGGATCTCGGTGGTGCGGTCACGACGCTCGGCAACGGTGTCACGAATGGCCTTGGCCAGACCGGCAACATCAGCGATCCGCTGGGTACCACCACGGACGTAGTGGGCAATGTCGTCACGCAGACCGGCGCGGCGGTGAATGATCTTGGTACGGGCGTCGGCACTGTCGGTGCCGGTACGCCGATCGCGCCGATCACCAGCACGCTGGGCACGGTCGTTGCCACGACCGGGTCCGGTGTGGAGAACCTTGGCACGCAACTGGGCACCGTGCTGGATTCCACGGCGGCCAACAGCCTGACCTCCGCGGTGAGTGGCGCAGTCACACCCATCGTCGCCTCGGTCGGCACGGCGACGAATCCTGAAAACTCAACCAACCTCGTCGCTGCCGTGGGCAACGGCGGCGGCTCGCTGGTCTCGGGCGTCGGTGCGGGCGTCGGTTCGCTGGCCTCAAGCGTGCAGGCGAACCCGGCACCGGGTGCGCTCGCTCCGTTGAGCACCACGGTAGGCAATACGCTCCAGGCCACCAGCGGCACGCTCGGCGCCGTGGGTACGACGCTGGGTAGCGGCCTGGGCAAGGCGCCCGATGCCAACCCGGTGGGTACGACGCTCGCGGGCGTGGGCGGCACCGTCACCTCGGTGGGTGGCGTCGTTGGCAACGTCGGCACGGGTGCGCTCGCACCGCTGTCGCCGGTGACGGGCGCGGTGGCGAATACGGTGGCCCAGGTCGGTAACGGCGTAACGGCCGCTGCATCCAGCCAGCCGCTCGCGCCGCTTACCAACACGCTCAACTCGGTAGTGAACGGCCTGGCGAATGCCACGACGCTCAACAACACCACGGGCAGCAACGGCAATGGCTCGGCAGGGTCTCAGCAGGACCCGCTTGGCGGCCTCCTGGGTGGGGTTGGAAACCTCCTCCAGCACAAGACCTCCACGCGGTAAGGCAGGGCGGAAGCGGTGCAATGCCGCTTCCGCACGCCTTGTAAGGACGGCGCCGGCGGCGCAACGCCGGCGCCACGCTTTGCCCGGTCAACACAAAGGAATTCCATGAACCGATGGTTGGGCTGCCTGCTTGGCATGGCCGTCGTGAGCTCCACCACCGCGCAGGTACGAGCGCCTGCGAACCCATTGCAGACCCTGCCGCGCACGGAAGCACCGCGCCAGGCCCCGGTGCAGGTGAACGTGCAGGCGCCCAGCGAGGCGCTGCAGGCGTTGCTTGCCACGAAACTCACGCCTACCCGCTTCGATGTCGTAGGCGTCAAATCGATCCCGTTTCCCGAGGTGGCGGCGCTGTTCGCCCCGATGCGCGGCAAGGCGATCACCGTGGGTGAGCTCGTCGCCGCGGCGGACAAGGTCACCGCGATGTACCGCGCGCGCGGCTACGCGTTGTCGTTCGCCTTCATTCCGGGGCAGGACTTCGCCAACGGCATCGTGCGCGTCACCATCGTCGAAGGCTACGTCGCCAAGGTGGATGTGCGCGGCGACACCGGCAACATGGACAAGCGCGTGCGCGCGATGGCGGCGCGCATCGTTGGTGAGCGCCCGCTGACGCAGGCAACGTTTGAACGTTATACCCAGCTACTGGGCCAGCTGCCTGGCGCGAAAGTGAGCGCCAGCGTACCCGCGCCGACGACCACCGACGGCGCAACGACGCTCGTGCTCGATGTGACCCGCAAGCGCTACGACCTCAGCTATGGCCTGGACTTCAATCACCCTGGTACGCAGGGTGTCTTCGCGCTGTCGGAAAACGGGCTGACCCCGCTGGGCGAACAGCTTAGCGTCGCCACGTTGTTCCCGAATGGTGGCAACCAGCGTCTGTACAACGTGGGCTGGACCGAACCGTTCGGCTCGGATGGCTGGCAGGGCAAGGTGGATGCCACGCGCTACTGGGGCACGCCGGATACGGATAACCAGTTGCCCGCGTACCTCGATCACCGCCTGACCCAGGATCGCCTGGCGTTATCGGCGCTCTATCCCATCAAGCTCTCGAACAGCGAACGGTTGAACCTCACGCTCGGTACGTATGCGTCGCGGCAGAGCGATGAATACCGCAACACCGAAACCGGCGTGACCCTCGCGCTGCAGTCCAGCGTCCGCGTACTGAATGCGGAGCTCGCCTGGGTCAAGGTCGCGAACAAGCGCTCGCGCCAGTTCAGCGTCGGCATCTTCCATGGCTTCGACGGACTGGGCGCATACTCACGCGCAGTCACAAACCTGCCCGTGCGGCTGGCGGTCGCCACGCCGGACGTGAAGTTCACCCGCTATACGATGAGTCTTGCCCTGGCGGATCCCTGGCCACATGGCTTCGGCACCGTGTTCCGCGCGCAAGGTCAGTACAGCGACAACACGCTGCCCTCGACGGAGCAGATCAACTTCGGTGGCCCGAGCTTCGCGTACGCGTACGATCCGGGCGACGCGGCGGGCGACAGCGGGTGGGCGGCTTCCGGTGAACTCAACCGCGGCTTCACCGTCGCTTCGAAGTGGCTGACGGGGCTGACGCCTTACGTGGCTTACCAGACCGCGCGCGTGTACCTGAATGGCGCGCGGCCGCTGATCGACCGGCTCGATTCCGCGGCACTCGGCGTGCGCGCCTCCGACGGCAAGCACTATTCCATCGACTTCGCGCTGGCCAGGCCGACCGGCGACAAACCCCCGGAGAGCAACCACCGCAGCCCGCGCTGGAACCTGACGTTCAGCTACAACCTCATGTAACACGGCTGATACGGTGGCTGTTTGCCACATCTTCACGGCGGCGGCGCCACGATGCGGGGAACCCGTCCGGACGCCGTGCCATGCCCCTGTCGCTGTATCCCTCACCCCTGCGTTACCACGAGTCGCTGGAGCAGATCGAGCCGGATGAGGTGGAGACGGCCGAGCAGCTGATCGCGACGCTGACCGACATCAACCAGACCACGCTGGAACACTCCGGCCACGCGTTGCGTTCGGTGCACGCGAAGAGCCACGCGCTGCTTACCGGTGAGCTGATCGTGCCTGACGACCTGCCGCGCGAGCTGGCGCAGGGTGTGTTCGCGAAGCCCGGCAGGTACGGCGTAGTGCTGCGTCTGTCGACGGTGCCCGGCGATATCCTCGACGACAGCGTTTCCACACCGCGCGGCATGGCGCTCAAGATCCTTGGCGTGGAAGGTGAGCGCTTGCCGGGGAGCGAAGGTGCGACGAGCCAAGACTTCGTGCTGGTGAACGGCCCGGCGTTCTCCGCGCCCAACGCGAAAAAATTCCTGAGCTCGCTGAAGCTCACCGCCGCGACCACCGATCGCGCGGAAGGGGCGAAGAAGGCGCTTTCCGCGGTATTGCGCGGCACCGAGCGTGTGCTGGAAGCCTTCGGTACGCGAAGCAGCACCCTGATCGCACTGGGTGGCCAGCCCGAAACAAATCCGCTCGGCGATACCTACTACAGCCAGGTGCCCCTGCGCTTTGGCGACTACGTGGTGAAGGTGAGCGTGGCGCCGCGCTCGCCCAACCTCACCGCGTTGACTGACGCTTCCCTCAACGTCAATGGAAAGCCCGATGGATTGCGCGACGCCATGCGCGAACACTTCGTCGCTCAAGGCGGTGAGTGGGATGTTCGCGTGCAGTTCTATACCGACCCGGAGACCATGCCGATCGAGGATGCCTCGGTACCGTGGCCCGAAGAGAAGAGTCCATACCTGGAAGTCGCCCGCCTGGTCGTGCCGCCGCAACCCGCGTGGAACGAGGCGCGCCGCGCCGCCATCGACGACGGCCTGGCCTTCAGCCCCTGGCACGGCGTGGTCGAACACCGCCCGCTGGGCTCCGTGATGCGCGCCCGCCGCCTCGCCTACAAAGTGATGGCCAAGTTCCGCGCGCACCACAACAAGGTGGATATCAGGGAGCCGAAAAGCCTGGACGAGCTGAAGCTGTAGATGCCGTTGTGGGAGCGCGCTTGCGCGCGATGGGCGTTGCGGCAAGCCCCATCGCGCGCAAGCGCGCTCCCACAAGGTCTGGTCTCTTACCAACCCATGTAATGGCCACCATTGATGGCCAGGTTGGAACCGGTGATCCAGCTGGATTCTTCGGAGGTAAGGAACGCCACGGCGTGGGCGATTTCCTCCGGACGGCCAAGGCGGCCCACCGGGATCTGCGCGATGATCTTGGCGCGGATATCTTCAGGCACGGCCATGACGAGGTCGGTACCGACGTAGCCCGGCGAGACGGTATTCACCGTGATGCCGAACCGCGCGTTCTCCTGCGCGAGCGAAATGGTGAAGCCATGCACGCCAGCTTTCGCCGCCGCGTAGTTGGCCTGGCCGTACTGGCCCTTCTGGCCGTTGATCGAGCTGATCTGCACGATCCGGCCCCACTGTCGCGAGCGCATGCCTTCGATCACCGGGCGGGTGACGTTGAAGCAGGCGTTGAGGTTGGTGTTCACCACCTCGGTCCACTGCTGGTAGTCCATCTTGTGGAACGTGCTGTCGCGCGTGATGCCGGCGTTGTTCACCAGGATCTCGACCGGCCCAGCAAGCGCTTCCACGTCGCGGATCATGTTCGCGGCCCCGACCGGGTCGGAGACGTCGCCGGGGACCATCACCACATCGATGCCGTCGCGGATCATGTCCTCGCGCCAGGCGGCCGCGCGGGCCTCGTCACGGTAGTTCGTGGCTACCTTGTGGCCCTGCCGGGCGAGGTAACGGACGATCGCCGTGCCGATGCCGCCGGTGCCGCCGGTGACCAGTGCGGTGCGTTGCGTCGTGCCGTGTTTCATGACTCACCAGGATCCCGTAAGTAAGTGACCCGCCGCGCGGGTAATCTGTTTTTATAGCGCCCGCGTGGCGGTAAGACTACTGCGGCGAAGCGCCGCAGGCTCGAAACCCGCCAGCGCAGCCGCAAGCGTGGCCTCCGGTGTGGCCGCCTCCGGCGCGTTTACGCCCAGCCAGGCCAACGCCCGGCGCAGCGCCGGCAGGGGGGCCGCCGGGTCCACCGGCAGGGCCTGCGCAGACTTGGAGAGCTTCTTCCCGTCGGCGTCCAGCACCAGGGGCAGGTGCAGGTAGCCGGGATGGGGCAGGCCGAGCAATTCCTGGAGGTAGATCTGCCGTGCGGTCGAATCGAGCAGGTCCACCCCACGAACCACGTGGTTCACCCCTTGGAAGCCGTCATCCACCACGCAGGCGAGCTGGTAAGCCCACAGGCCCTCGACGCGGCGGATGACGAAATCGCCGGCGACCTCGCGCAGGCTTTCCGCCTGCGGGCCCTGCAGGTCGTCGACCCAGTGGATCGTGCGATCCGGCGAGCGCAGGCGCCAGGCGGGCGGTCGCGAAGGGTCCGGCCGGCCTATGCAGGCGCCGTCGCGGTGCAGGCCGCCATGGGCAGCCAGTTCGGCCCGGCTGCACCAGCACGGGAAGACCTGGCCGGCGTAACGGAGGTGTTCGAATGCGGCTTCGTAGGCACTGCCGCGGGTCGACTGGAACAGGACCGGCTCGTCCGCCCGCAGGCCGAATGCGTCGAGTGCGGCCAGGATCCCCTCGGCCGACCCGGGAACCTCGCGCGGTGGATCGATGTCTTCCACTCGCACGAGCCAGTGCCCACCCGCGTGCCGGGCCGCCAGCCAGCTGCCGACCGCCGCCACCAGCGAACCGAAGTGGAGGGTACCGGTGGGCGAGGGCGCGAAGCGTCCGCGGTAGCTCATGCGGTTGGGCCGGGCACGGGTTGAGACGTTTCTCATGGCGTCAGGGACGAGGCCGCGACAGTGTAGGCGATCGCTAGCGCGTGCGGCCCGCATCGCGCGGGGCGCGGGTCATTCGGGCATTGAATCATTCAGTCTCCGCCCTAAAAAATGAGGTCAGGCGGCGCCACATAGCCAGCCGCTTCAGAGAGAGCAACCATGTTCAAACGTATCGCACTTTTCCTTGCCACCAACATCGCCGTCATCGCGCTGCTCAGCATCGTCTGCCACCTGCTGGGCGTCGACCAGTGGGCGGCCCAGCGCGGCATGGGCCTGGGTGGCCTGATCGTCTTCGCCTCCATCTTCGGCATGGGCGGCGCGTTCATTTCGCTGGCCATTTCCAAGTGGACGGCCAAGATGAGCACCGGCGCCAAGGTGATCACCGAGCCGCGCAACGAGACGGAGCGCTGGCTGCTCGAGACGGTGCGCCGCCACGCCGAAAAGGCCGGCATCGGCATGCCCGAGGTCGCGGTGTATGACGCGCCCGAGATGAACGCCTTCGCCACCGGCATGAGCCGCAACAACGCGCTGGTTGCGGTGAGCACCGGCCTGCTGCAGCAGATGGATCGCGAGCAGGTCTCCGCCGTGCTGGGCCACGAGATCGGCCACGTTGCCAATGGCGACATGGTCACCCTGACCCTCATCCAGGGCGTGCTGAACACGCTGGTGATCATCGCCGCGCGCATCGTCGGCCGCCTGATCGACAGCTGGCTGAGCGGCGGCCGCGAGCGGGAAGGCGAGGGCGGCATCGGCTATTTCGTGACGGTGATGGTGCTGCAGATCGTGTTTGGCCTGTTCGCGTCCATGATCGTCATGTGGTTCTCGCGCTGGCGCGAGTTCCGGGCGGACGCGGCGGGTGCGAACCTGGCCGGCCGTGCCTCGATGATCTCGGCCTTGCAGCGCCTGTCGGCCAACCACGGCGAGACCTCGCTGCCCCAGACGATCCAGGCGTTCGGTATCGCGGGGCACCTGGCGACGGGCATGAAGCGCCTGTTCATGAGCCACCCGCCCATCGAAGAGCGCATCGCCGCCCTCCAGGCGGCCCGCTAAGCCCCGCGCCCCGCTGCTTTTTGTGGGAGTGAGCTTGCGAACGATGCCCCCCCCCGTGGCGGCGCATCGTTCGCAAGCTCACTCCCACGGGGCGTCGCCCGCCCCAAAGACTTTTCTTTCGCCCCGCGGTCCCCATAATTCACGGTCTGTCCATCCCTGAAGGAACGGCACCGTGAGCCAGGAAACCCGCAAATTCGAAGCCGAGGTCGCCCAGGTCCTGCACCTGGTCACCCATTCCCTCTACTCGCACAAGGAAATCTTCCTTCGCGAGCTCATTTCCAACGCCTCCGACGCCTGCGACAAGCTCCGCTTCGAAGCCCTCGCCAACCCCGGCCTGGTCACCGAAGACGCCGAGCTACGCATCCAGGTCACCTGGGATCCGGAGGCCCGCACCATCAGCGTGCGCGACAACGGTATCGGCATGAGCCGCGAGGATGTGGTCGCCAATATCGGCACCATCGCCAGCTCGGGCACCCGCCGCTACCTCGAAGCCCTCTCCGGCGAGCAGAAGGCCGACTCGCGCCTCATCGGCCAGTTCGGCGTGGGCTTCTATTCCGCCTTCGTCGTGGCCGACAAGGTCACCGTGATCACCCGCCGCGCCGGCGAGCCGACCGAATCGGGCGTGCGCTGGGAGAGCGACGGCAAGGGTGAATACACCCTGGAGGAAACCAACGTCAGCGAACGCGGCACCACCGTGGTGCTGCACCTCAAGGCCGATGAGGACGAATTCCTCAAGGGCTGGCAGCTGCGCCAGCTGGTCACGAAGTACTCCGACCACGTCGCATTCCCTATCCGCATGCCGGAAGAAAAGGACGGCAAGCCGGATCCGAACGAGTGGGTGACGGTGAACTCCGCCTCGGCGCTGTGGGCGCGGCCGAAAAGCGAGATCACCGACGAGGAATACCAGAACTTCTACAAGGCGCTGGGCCACGACTTCAACGATCCGCTCGCCTGGGCGCACAACCGCGTCGAGGGCAGCCAGAGCTTCACCACGCTGCTCTACGTGCCGGAACAGCCGCCGTTCGACATGATGATGGGCGGTGGCCGCGAGGAGCGTAAGGGCCTCAAGCTGTACATCAAGCGCGTCTTCATCATGGATGCCGCCGAGGAGCTGCTGCCGAACTACCTGCGCTTCGTGCGTGGCGTGGTGGACGCGGACGACCTGCCGCTGAACGTCAGCCGCGAGATCCTGCAGCAGAACCGCCAGCTCGAGAAGATCAAGAGCTCGTGCGTGAAGCGCGTGCTGGACCTGCTCGAGAAGGTCTCGCGCGATGAGCCGGAGAAGTTCGCCACCTTCCTCGCCGGCTTCGGCAATACGCTGAAGGAAGGCATCGTCGAAGACGCCGCCAACCGCGAGCGCATCGCGAAGCTGCTGCGTTTCGCCTCGACCAAGGGCGAAGGCGCGGCGAAGACGGTCTCGCTGGACGACTACATCGGCCGCATGGCCGTGGGCCAGGATGCGATCTGGTACGTCACCGCCGATAGCTACGCGGCCGCCGCCGGCAGCCCGCAGATCGAGGCGCTAAAGGCCAAGGGCATCGAGGTGCTGCTGATGTCCGACCGCATCGACGAGTGGATGCTGGGCTACTTCACCGAGTACGAAGGCAAGCGCCTGCGCAACGTGGCGAAGGGCGATTTCCCGCTGGATGAAGCCGACAAGGCAAAGCAGGAAGCCGCCAACACGGCCGCCGCACCGCTGATCGAGCGCACCAAGGCCCTGCTCGGCGACAAGGTCAGCGACGTCCGCGTCTCGGCGCGCCTCACCGATTCGCCGTCGTGCCTGGCGCTGTCCGACTTCGACCTGGCCCCGCACCTGGCTCGCCTGTTGCGCGAAGCCGGCCAGGACGTGCCCGACTCGAAGCCGGCGCTTGAGCTCAACCCGGAACACCCGCTGGTGAAGCGCCTGGCCGCCGAAGGTGACGACAGCAAGGCAGGCGATCTCGCAAACCTGCTCTTCGAACAGGCCGAGATCACCGCCGGTGCCCAGCTCGCCGACCCGGCCGGTTTCGTGCAGCGCATGAACCGCGTCCTCCTGGGCTAACGAGCCCCCGTGGGAGCGCGCTTGCGCGCGATGGGCCATGCGACAAGGCCCATCGCGCGCAAGCGCGCTCCCACAGTGAGCCCGATGCATCCGGTATGGTTATGCCATGTCCGCGCTGCTCATCCTCTTTGTCTGCCTCGCCCTCGGCATCCTCTGCCGGCGTTATGCGAACCTGCCTGACGGCATCGTCCCGGGGATCAACTGGTGGGTGTTGAACATCGCGCTGCCGGCGCTGGTGCTCGGGTTGGTGCCGCAGGTCACCGTGGATCCGCACCTGTGGTTCCCGGTAGTGGGGATGTGGATCACCTTCTTCGGCGCGTGGGTGTTGTTTGCCACGCTGGGACGGATCTTCCAGTGGACGCCACAACGCATCGGTTGCCTGACGCTTGTGTGTGGCCTCGGCAATACGTCGTTCATGGGCTATCCGCTGATGGAGGCCCTGCACGGCAAGGAAGGGCTTTCAGTGGCGGTGATCGCCGACCAGCTCGGTTGTTTTCCGCTGCTGGCCGCGGGCGGGATCATCGTGGCATCGCTCTATTCGGGGAAGAGCACCAGCGGTGCGTTGATCGCGAAGCGCGTGCTGGGCTTCCCGCCGTTCGTCTGCCTGATCATCGGTGTGATCGCCGGCGTGTTTGGCGGCTGGCCGGCTGCCGTGGACAAGCTCTTGCTGCAGATCGGGCAGACCCTGACGCCGCTGGCGCTGTTCTCGGTCGGCCTGCAGTTCAAGCTGCACCTGCACCGTGACCAGGTCGGCGCCCTTGCCGCGGGCCTGGGCTGGAAGCTGGTGCTTGCCCCATTGATCGCGCTGGGCGTGGGCCTGGCGGCCGGTGTCGGTGGTGTGATCCTTACCGTAGGCGTGCTGCAGGCGGCCATGGCGCCGATGATCTCGGCGGCGATCCTGGCCGACCAGCATGGCCTGGAGCCGCGCCTGGCGAACACTGTGCTGGGGGCGGGCATCCTGCTCTCGCTGGCGACCATCCCGCTGGGCAACCTGTTCCTGCCAGCCTGAGGCTTGGGTTTGCCGCGCGGCGGCCGCACACTTCTCGCATGACCGAAACTTCCATGACCGCTGGCGTCCGCGCCGACGTGTGGCTCTGGGCCGCGCGCTTCTTCAAGACCCGCAGCCTGGCCAAGCAGGCCATCGACGGCGGCAAGGTGGAACTCAATGGCGCCGCCTGCAAGCCGGCCAAGACGGTGCATGTAGGCGACCAGCTGCGGGTCACCCGCGGCGAGGAGCGGCTCATCTGCCTCGTGGCCGGGCTGGCCGAGAAGCGTGGCCCCGCGCCCGAGGCGCAGAAGCTCTACCAGGAGACCGAGGAGAGCATCGCCGAGCGCGCCCGCATGCGCGAAGACCGCCGGCTCACCGGTGGCGCGCTGTTCCGGCCGGATGCCCGTCCCGACAAGCGCGACCGCCGTCTCATCCAGGACCTGAAGAAAACCCTCTGACGCTCGATGTCGCACCGCTTACGACCTGTGGGAGCGCGCTTGCGCGCGATAGGTCTTGCCGCTAGCACCCATCGCGCGCAAGCGCGCTCCCACAGGCGGTGGGCGTGAAACCTGTTTTCATCCGGCGTGAGATTTTGTAGCCTCGCGGCATCCCGGTGACGTCCCCACACCGGCGGAGGGATTCGCATGGTTCCAGCGTCAGGCATCGCACCGGGCCGGCTTGTCAGTCGGCATGGGCGGACGCGATCGCACGCCGTCCTGCTCGCGACGTCTGCGCTGCTGCTTCTCGCCGGTGTTGCCACGCCGCTGCTCGTCGCTGCCGGCGGCTCACTCGCCGCACATCCCGTCGCCACGGTGATCGCCGTTTTGCTTTGCATCGGCGGGCTTGGCCTTGCAGTCGCCTGGAAGGCGCTGGAGCCGGCAACCGTACTGTCCTTGCACGAGCGCGGTGTGGTTATCCAGCACACGCGCACGAAGACCAACGACTTCGTGCCGTTCGCGCACATGGCGGACCTTTATCTCTACCGGACAGGGCAGCAGGGCGGGTTCGTCAACGCGCTGGCATTCCGCCGCGATGCGCAATCGCCCTGGATCGATGTCCTCGACAATCTCGGTGACGCATTTCGCCTGCGTGGCGCGATCATCGAAGGGCAGTTGCGTGAGCGTGGCCCGCTGACCTTGCGTGCACTCGAAGCCGGTGAAGGCGTCGTCTTCCACACGGTAACGGACGAAGACCGCCACGCGCGGCGCCAGGGACGCGGCGCGCAGGATACGAAGGCAAGCGCGTTCTACCTGAGTCCGCTCGGCGTGGAGTTCGAAGGCATGACGATTCCGCTCGCGGACATCGCCTCCGTGGACGAAGGCACGACGTCCGGCTCGTTGCGGTTGCTCGATGAACGCGGCAACACCCTGTGGGGCGTGCACTACCTGTCGCTGTTCAGCGCGGACCTGTTCATCGTGCTGATGCGCACGCTGATCGAATCCCGCCATTACGGCCTGGGCGGCGTGACGAGCAACAAGAGCTACTAGAAGAACGCCTCCCGCCCCGGCCACCGGGCTGCTGAATTCTCAGGGCGGGGCGGAAGGCATCACGGCACCGATGGATGGAGAGTCGATAGGAGCCGTGATGGGGTGACTATAAGAGCGCCCAAACCGCGGGGGAATTCGATTGTTTGGATCGGAACGATAGGGCACCCCTATCGCTGCACCGCCCGGCTCTTGGCCTGTGGGAGCGCGCTTGCGCGCGATGGGTGCTCGCTGCAAACCCCATCGCGCGCAAGCGCGCTCCCACAAGGTGGGTTAGCGGAGCATCTTGCGCAGCTTGTACAGCTGCTCCAGCGCCTCACGCGGGCTGAGATCATCCGGGTCCACGGCACGCAGGGCTTCCTCCACCGGCGAAGGCAGCGGCGGCGCGAACAGTCCCATCTGCGGCGCAGGCGTCTCCGGGGCCGCGACCGCGGCGGTGACTTCGTGGCCTTGCTCCAGCGCCGCGAGGTAGCGCCGCGCGTCAGCGATCACCGTCTTCGGCAGGCCGGCCAGCGCAGCGACCTGCAGGCCAAAGCTGCGGTTGGCCGGGCCTTCCTTCACCGTGTGCATGAAGACCAGCTGGTCGCCGTATTCCACGGCATCCAGGTGCACGTTGGCGATGGTGCGGTATTCGCCAGCAAGTTCGGTCAGCTCGAAGTAGTGCGTGGCGAAAAGCGTGTACGCACAGCTGGTCGCAGCGAGATGCACTGCGGCGGCGCGGGCGAGCGAGAGGCCGTCGTAGGTACTCGTGCCACGGCCCACTTCGTCCATGAGCACCAGGCTGCACTCGGTGGCGTTGTGCAGGATGTTCGCCGTCTCGCTCATCTCCACCATGAAGGTGGACTGGCCGCGCGACAGGTCGTCGCCCGAACCGATGCGGGTGAAGATACGATCGATCGGGCCGATGATGGCGGCCGACGCCGGCACGTAGCTGCCGACATGCGCGAGCAGCACGATCAGCGCGTTCTGGCGCATGTAGGTCGACTTACCGCCCATGTTCGGGCCGGTGATCATCAACATGCGCCGCGACTTGTCGAGGTTCAGGTCGTTCGGCTCGAACGGTTCGTCGCGCACCTTCTCGACCACCGGGTGGCGGCCGCGCTCGATGCGGATGCCCGGCACGTCGGTGAGGACCGGCGCCGCCCAGTCGAGGGCCTCCGCGCGCTCGGCCAGGTTGGCCAGCACGTCGAGTTCGGCCATGGCAGAGGCCGCGACCTTGAGCGTACCGAGCTGTTCGATCAGCTTGTCGAGCAGCAGCTCGTACAGGGCACGCTCGCGCATCAGCGAGCGCTCCTTCGCCGATAGCACCTTGTCCTCGAACTGCTTCAGTTCCTCGGTGATGTAGCGCTCGGCGTTCTTCGTGGTCTGCCGGCGCGTGTAATGCGTCGGTGCCTTCTCCGCCTGCGCCTTGGTGATCTCGATGTAATAGCCGTGCACGCGGTTGTAGCCGACCTTGAGCGTCGGGATACCGCTGCTGGCCTTTTCGCGTTCTTCCATGTCGACCAGGAACTGGTCGGCGTTGGTCGACAGGCGGCGCAGCTCGTCGAGTTCGTCGTCGTAACCATCGGCGAGGACACCGCCATCACGCAGCAGCACGGGCGGCTGTTCGATGATGGCTCGGGCGAGCAGGGCGGCGGTATCGGCGTGGTCACCGATGCGCTGCACCAGGTCGTGCAGCAGCGGGCTGTCGACGCCTTCGATCTCCTCGCGCAGGCGCGGTGCGGCGGCGAGGCCATCGCGCAGCGTGGAAAGATCGCGCGGGCGTGCCGAGCGCAGGGCCACGCGGGCGAGGATGCGTTCCAAGTCGCCGACGCCGCGCAGCTTCTCGCGCAGCGTGCCATGGCGGCGCGTATCGATCAGCGCGCCGATCGCCTGGTGGCGGCCGCGCAGCAGCGCGCGATCGCGCAGCGGGCGGTTCAGCCAGCGGCGGAGCAGGCGGGCGCCCATCGGCGTCACGCTTTCGTCGAGCACGCCGAGCAGGGTGTTTTCGACGTTGCCGCTCTGGTGCGTGTCGATCTCCAGGTTGCGCCGGGTAGCGGCATCCATGGCGATCGTTTCGCTGGCGTTCTCGACGGCCATGCCGGTGAGGTGCGGCAGCGCGCTCTTCTGGGTTTCCTCGACATAGCCGAGCAGGCAACCGGCGGCCGCGACGGCGAGCGGCAAGCCATCCACGCCGAAGCCGCGCAGGTCGCGGGTCTTGAAGAAGCGGCACAGCTCGCGCGTCGCCGCATCGCCATCGAAGTGCCAGGGCTGGCGCTTGCGCACGCCGGGCAGGGAGGTGACGAGCTTCGGCCACGCCACGTCTTCGCTGACCAGGGTTTCGGCCGGCTGCAGGCGGGCGAGTTCACCGGCAAGGCCTTCGGCGGTGGCGGTTTCGGTGAGCAGGAAGCGGCCGGTGGAAAGATCCACCCAGGCCATGCCGTAACCCTTCGGGCCCGCGGCGATCGAGAGCAGCAGGTTGTCGCGGCGCTCTTCCATCAGCGCGGCATCGGTGACGGTGCCCGGGGTGACGATGCGCACGACCTCGCGCTTCACCGGCCCCTTGGAGGTGGCCGGATCGCCGATCTGTTCGCAAAGGGCCACGGATTCGCCGAGCTTCACCAGGCGGGCCAGGTAACCCTCCACCGCGTGGTAGGGCACGCCTGCCATGGGGATCGGCGCACCGGCCGACTGGCCGCGCTGGGTCAACGTGATATCGAGCAGGCGCGCCGCCTTGCGGGCGTCGTCGTAGAACAGCTCGTAGAAGTCACCCATCCGGAAAAACAGCAGGATATCCGGGTGTTCCGCCTTCGCCGCCAGGTACTGGCGCATGAACGGCGTATGCCCGGCCGCCGAGGCGATGTCTTCTGCTAAAGCCATGATTTTGCTTGGTTCCATGCCGAAGGCGTGCCACCCATGGCACGCCGGTCGTACATGATACCGCCCCGGGCAGTGCGAGCACTGCCCTCGGACTCCGGGTATCGCTTCCCAGCCGGATGTCCGAAACTAGCGGCTGGACGCGGCGAGAGAGCAAAAGTGAATAGCGAAGGCCTTGACCTGACGCCCCTGGAGCGTGCCGTGAGTCGGCTCCGTGAGGGTCTGGAACGTTACGAGCGCGACATCACTGACGACCAGATTCGCGATGGTTTGATCCAGCGTTTCGAGTTCACGTACGAAATCAGCCACAAGATGCTGAAGCGCTTCCTGGAAATGACCTCCGCGAATCCTGCCGAATTCGACGCCATGAGCTTCCAGGAGTTGATCCGCAGTGGTAACGAGCGAGGGCTCCTGCGGAAGGATTGGCCTGCGTGGCGGAACTACCGTGACATGCGCGGCAGGACTAGCCATACCTACGCTGAGAACGTTGCTCTGCAGGTGGTGGCGGGTATTCCTGATTTTCTTGACGAGGCTACGTTTCTTCTCGCGCGCCTTCGCCCCTCGGCATGACGGACGTCGCACCGCCCGAAATCGACATCGACGCCCAGCAATGGGGCATCGTGCGTGACATTCTGCAACGGCATGTGCCGCAGTTCGATGTCTTTGCCTTCGGCTCGCGCGCCAGGCGCAGTTCCAAGCCTTACTCGGACCTTGATATCGCGGTGATCAGTGATGTGCCGCTGCCCCTCGAACTCACCGCTGCGCTAGCAGAGGCGTTCTCCGAATCGGACCTTCCATGGAAGGTTGATGTAGTGGACTGGGCGTCGACAGACGAGTCGTTCCGCAAGGCAATCGAACGCGACAAAGTCCTGCTGAATCCCGGCACGAACAGACCGTCATCCGACGAAAGTCCAGCGTAGGAGCACGCTTGCGCGCGATGGATGATCGCGGCAGGCCCGCATCGTGCGCACACGCACCCCTACGATGGCCTCAGCAAGAGCGATGAGCTACGTCAGGGCCGGATGCTTCGGCTCCCCAGCGGCGTACGCCGTGGCTGTTGCAGGCGAGCGAGCTGGGCAGCGATGGCGGCGAGCGTCCGCGGGCCGACGAGGCCATCCGCGCCAAGCTTGTGCAGGCGCTGGAACGCCCGCACAGCCTCGGCGGTCCCGGGGCCGAACACGCCGTTGATCTCCAGCGGGCGCCCTTTGCCATCGGTGAAGCACAGGCGCATCAGGTTCGTCTGCAGGGCGCGTACATCCAGGCCCCACATGCCCTCCCTGAGCAGGCGTGGTGGCTGCTCGACCGCCGGCAGCAGGCCGAGCCCGGCGGAAAGATCCTGCATGGTGAAGGGCGATAGCCGGGCCTCCCATGCATCGAAACGCGCCTGGCGATCGTCCAGGCCATTGAAGCCGCCGTTGATAGCGAGCGTCGCGGCCCTGACGTCCTGCAGAGCCGAGATCGGCACGCGCGTCTGCCAGAACCAGATCGCGATGTGCGAGGCCGTCTCGGGCTCCGCGGCAAGGCCCGGGATGCCGAGCAGATCGATGCGCAACTCGTCGGCCGCCGCGCGGTAGTTGTCCTTCCCGGTGAGCTGGATGTAGCCGCGGCCGCGGTACCGCCAGCCATCGCCCGGCGCGTCGTTGCCAAGCCGGCCGCCGTACATGAGCTCGGCCAGCGATTCCGGCTTGCCCTGCAGGGCGAGTTTCTGAGCGGCCTCGAGCGCCTCACGGCCCTCGCGCCACGCCGAGCGTACGGGGATGTGCTCAATCCCGCGGCTGTAGCGGAAGCTTTCCTCAAGCACGCTCAGCCCGTTCGATTCATGGCACACCTGCGCCATGAAGTTCGCCAGTTCCAGTGGATGGATGATGCCGGCCGCGTAGGCCAGTGTCGCCAGTTGTGATTCGCGGTTCATGGTGATGCGTCGTCCCTTGCCTTGCGGTTCCGTGGGCCCACTCCGTGAGCCGGGTGCACGGTAACGCGCGGCGGACTACAACGTCCGGCGGGTATGCCTGTGAGTTGTGTAGGCGAAAGGTGACGCTGGGGGTCGGGGATTTCCCTACGGGCGCAGCGTTTTGACCACGCGGCACGCTAGTATTCGGTCCATGCCCACGGGAAAGGAAACCATCAGCATGCGACGCTTGGCTATTGGAAAAGCACTGTTCGCGATCGCGGGCCTGTTAGCGATCAGCAGCGGGGCTTCTGCGGCGTCATCCAGTGCCGAAGAGAAGGTCTTCCGGCCATCAACGTTGGACAAGGGCATTGCAGGCGCGGGTATCGCCCAAACCGCGAACGACCGAACCGCCCTTGTGGGCGAGTGGGGCTATCGGACTGACTGCAACCTCGGCCACGACGTGGAGGTCACCATCCACGAGGGGTCGTCCGCGTTCGAAGGAACCTGGTCAGACGGTACGCGGACGACCGGTAGCCAGGGCCACCTCCAGGGCGCATGGTACGACGGCACCCTTGCCGTTCGCTTCTGCTCGGACGATGACGAGCGCGGCGGTTACCCAACCTGTCCCGCCTACAGCGAAGTCGCGGCCTACATGACAGCGGAGGGCGGGAAGCTGGCGTGGTACCGCGCCACCGGTGCGGCGGGAGGGAAGGGGGAACAGTATGTTGTTCTTGATCGCAAGCCGAAGGGCGGCGACGTGCCTAAGGTTACGAAGTGCAAGGGTGGCGGTTAGTCAGGCGCGATCCGGAAAGGTTACGCGCCTGAAGCGGGGCGCTGATCAAGGCCCGTGAGGCCGCATCGAAGCCTGTTGTGCCTGGTTCTGGGCCTGCGTTGCCTGCTGGGTCTGTGCCTCTTGTTGATGAGTGGCGGCCGCCGCGGTCCAGCGCTGAGAACTCTGCTCCAATGGCGTGCTGATCGCTTGATGCGTGCTCACTTCGACGTACTTCTTGTGCGGCGAATTCAACTCCCCCTGAACCGCGTACGCCGTGCTGCCATCGTCATTCAGCACCACATGGTTGATCTGTTTCAGACCATCCCTCGCCGCAGCAACGGCGAGTGCTCCTGCGAGCTTTTGCGTGTTCTCATCAGGCTTGCGTCCCAGATCCTTGTCGACGGCCGACGCGCCCCGGTAAGCCTGTGTAAAAAGTTCATGGCCTGGGTGGTCCGCTCGCCGGATGTCCGAATCATTGCGCGGTGGGGTTGGAATCGGCGCGCCGTACGTGGCGGTGCCCAGCGCATTCGCCGTGGCCGGATCCGAAAAGCGCTCGGACACACGGTGCATGGCGGCCCGCGTGGCGTCGAGCAGGCTATTGCCGGCGTCTCGCGCCATCTGCGCGCCGTGGATGGCCTCGCCGGCGGTGTAGAGAGCCTGGCCGGCCATTGTCGCAACCATTGCCTCGGCCGAGCCGCGCATGGCGCGCGCACCGATCAGCGCCGGATCCGTCAGGTTTGACGTAAGGGCGGCTCGACGGTTGAGAACGTCTTCGCGAAATCCGTCCACGAGCGCCTTGTTGTCCTCATATCGCTTCGCCGTGACGTCGTTGACGATGCTGGGATTCCCGACTCGCTGATCGAAGTTATCGATGTAGTGGGCGCCGACATCGATACTGTCAAGCATCTTTCCCAGGCCAGGGTGCGCGGAGGATCCATAACCGGCCGCCTTCAAGGCATCGATATCAGATGAGGTGGCATAAACGCGCACCTGTCCAAAATGTTGGCTTGCCGCGCTCACGGCATCGGTTGCACGCACATGGTTGATCATCTGGTCACCGCCGGAAACATCGTGTCCCCTGAGGCCGACAATGCCGTATGCGTTAAACGTTTCGCCGCAGAGCCCGAACTTTTCGGCGTTGAGTTGGGCGAGACCACCTCCGAGCGAGTGGCCGGTCACAGTGACTACCTGCTGAGCGTCCGTGTCGCCTCTGTGATCCATGGCGCGCTTCAGCGTATTTGCGGTGTAGATCTCGGACTCGATGGCCTGTAGATCAATACGGGAACCTACCATCGTTGCGTCAATCAACCCATCCACTGGGTCATCGGTTCCCCGGAAAGCAATGATTAGCTCGTTGGTGCTAACTTGTCGATAGGTCGTCGCTGAGAACCCGGTGACGAGACTGTCAGCGGAGTCGACGACTTCGAATTCCTTGTCTTCATAGCGGAAGAATTTGCTGTCCTGCATTCTCTGGTAAGACCGAGCAGAAAGATGGGCGTAAACGTTGGTGGATTCACTCATGGGGTAGCCTTCCTGGCGACTAGATTGATCTGAAACGTTTCATCAGGGTGGTCGAACCCCGCTTTGTCGTAAAGTCCGGTGTCGACCAAACTCTTCGATGCATGATTGAACGATCGGCGCGAGAAATAGGTGGTGACACTGCCCTTGGCGTAGCGACCCACGGGTGGGATGACGGTAACAAAGCGTCGGTTCTGTACCACCGCGGCGACGCTGACGAGGCTTAGGGTCCAATGGCACACGCCATGGCCGTAGTAATCACCATCCAACAGCGCGTCAGCCGTGAACGACGTTCGGTAAGTTTCTCCGGCCTTGGTCACGGAAAGTGGTATCTCGTGTCGCGGTGTAATGCGAGCGCCCGATACCGGGGTGAGCGGGACGCACGACCTATCCTCGACTTCATAAACGGCTTCTGCCTCGACTTCGTCGAATGGGCCTGGGGCGCCGACAATAGAAGCATCAATTGTGTAGTGCTGCGTTGGATGCGGGTTTAGCTCAACCGATGGCTCGCCGGTCGGATTGGCACAACTCGTCAGGAGTAGGGCGACGCCGGTAAGTAGCGTAACCCTCACCTTGGAACCAAATACCCGGGATCTGGTGTCATCCCTCATCGCGTCATACCGCCAGCACCGGCACATCCGCCTTCTTCAACAGCCGCGACGTGAAGTACTTATCCTGGTAGTACTTGATCTTGTCGCACATCACCGGGTGTGGGATGCCTTCGAAGAAGAACACTTCCTTGTCGGTGCCCATGGCCTTGAGTTCCTGCGGGAGCATGAGCGCACGCTTCTCTTCGGTCTTGCTCTTGCTGTCACCGCCCTTGCTCTTGGTGACGTTGGTCTTGGTGACCGTCGTGTAGCCGAGCATCTCGGAGTAGTCGTTCGCGTCCTGCTGTTCGCGCGGGGCGTAGACGATCTGTAGCGCGTGGTTGGTAATGACGGTGCGCGAGACATCCTTGCCGTATACGGCATCGAGCTGGGCCATGCTCTGGATGATGGGGAGCAGGCGGATGTTGTAGCCGGCCATGTACGACACGGCCGAAGCGATGATTTCGACCTTGCCAATCGACGTGAACTCGTCCATCAGTAGCAGGCACTGGTGCTTCAGTTCCGGATTGTTCTGCGGCAGCTCCTTCGTATTGAGGTTGATGAGCTGGCTGAAGAACAGGTTCACGATGAGGCGGCTTTCAGCCAGCTTGTTCGGCTGGATACCGATATAAATAGTCATGCGCTTCTTGCGCACATCGGTGAGCAGGAAGTCGTCGTGGCTGGTGGCGGCGTCCAGCACCGGGTTGAGCCACGCGTTCAGCGGCTCCTTGAAGGTGCCGAGGATCGAGGCGAACGTCTCCGCAGCCTGCGAGAGCAGGTTGGCGAAGGCCGACTTGGCGTTGGCGCTGAGGAAGGCCTTTTGCGACAGGGCGCCGTACAGCTCGCGAAGGTCGGTGCCGTCGCCCGACGAGAGGCGGTAGATCATGCCCAGCGTCGGCTTGTCGCGGAGCATCTCGGGCAGGTTGTTCTTCTCGTCGTGCTCCCACTTCTCGCAGAGGTACAGCGAGAACGCCATGAAGGCATTGCGGGCCTGGCTCACCCAGAACTTCTGGTCGTCCGAGCCGTCGGGGTAGAGCATCGAGGCGATGCTCATGAGATCCGAGACACGGAACGCCGGGTCCTTCGAGACGTAGCTCAACGGATTCCAGCGGTGCGTGCGGCGATCTTCCGCAAACGGATTGAACAGGTAGATCTCCTGGCCCTGGCTGGCGCGCCAGCCGCTGGTCAGGTCGAAGTTCTCCTGCTTGATGTCGAGCACGACCACCGATTCCTGGTAATCCAGCAGGTTCGGGATGACCACGCCCACACCCTTGCCGGAACGGGTGGGCGCGGCCAGGATCACGAACTGCTGGCCGGGCAGGCGGACCAGATCGCCCTTGAAGCGGCCGACGAGGACACCATTCGGAGCGGGGTCGAGCATCTTTTGCTTGCGCAGGTCAGCCGCACGGGCGAAGCGGGCGTCGCCGTGGGTAGACTGCTTCTTCTTCCGGTACATGAGGTACGTCACGACGGCCCAGACCAGCATGGGCACGAAGAAACCTATGGCCCCCGCCGTGACGATCTTCCATGCGTAAGGGGCGTACTGCGGTACATGCAGCACCCGCACGTACGAGATGTACGTGGTGAATTCCAGGGCGACGCCCTTGATCCCCATGAATAGCTGCGTCAGGTAGCCTGAAAACACCTCGCCCACCGCCAGGGCCGCCACGAACAAGCCGGTTGCCCAATACCCCTTGGTTTTACTCATGTCTCTCTTCCGTATGGTTTACATGCCGTGCGCCGGTGCCTGCGGAGGCATCGGCTGGTCCATGCGCTGGGCCTGGCTCGTGGCCTGGTTCTGTCGCGCGATTTCTGCTTGTTGTTGCCACGCCTGGCTGCTCTGCTGCAACGAGGTCTGCGCCGCCTGGGCGGTGTTCACTTCGGCGAACTGCTTAAGCGGTGAGTCCAGCGAGCCTTGCACGCCGTAGAGGCGGCTGGCGTCGTCGCTGAGCACGGCACTGTCCACTCGCTGCATGCCCTCGCGACGCACCGCGACCACCAGCGTTCCAGCGATCTGGTCGCTTACTTTGTCAGGCGTGCGGCCTTGCGCGGCATCGATGGCATGCACCGCCCCCTGGGCCTGCTTGAAGAGGCCATTATCGGGGTGGTCAGGGTGGTCCAGGGTGACCTTAGGTTTGTCGTGCTCGAACCATTCCTTCGGATGGGTCAGCGTGTGCCACGCGCTGGAAGCTTTCTCTTCCACGGCGTGTATACCTTCCCTGATCTCGTCCTTGACGTGCTCAACACCCTCCTTGAGGTGTTCGAAGCCTTCTTTCGCCTCGTGCACGACCGTCTCGATGCCGTGTTCCACCGCGAGGACACCCTTGCCGGCAAGCTCGAAGGCCTCACGCTCGAGCGTGTCCTTCAACTCGCCTATAGCCTTGGGGATCTCCCATGGCGCTGAAATGCCTTTGCGAATATCGGCTACATCGTCGCGGTAGCGATCAACCATGCCCTTGTGCGATTCGTAGCGAGCCTCGTTTTCCGGGGCGATGATCGACTGGCCGAGCAACTTGCTGTTTGGCACGAAGTTGTCGATGGCGTGGGCGTCGAAGTCCGTGGCCTTGATCGGGTTGCGCAGGCTAAGGATTCCGCTGTCATCTCGGTAACCGGCGTGTTGCAGGGTGTCGATATCCTGCTGGGCCGCGTACACGCGCACCTGCCCGTAGTGCGGGCTGGCGGCGCTGACGAGGTCGCCGGCACGCACGTGGTCGATCACGGTATTGCCGCCTTCCGGAATGCCCTTAAGGCTGGCTGCACCGTATGCGTTGAAGGTTTCGCCGTGCAGACCGTACTTGGCCGCGTTGATTTCGGCGAGGGTGCCGCCGAGGGAGTGGCCAGTCACGGTGATCCGGGGCTCGCGGTCATTGAGCTCGGCTTCGTGCGTCGCCTTCTCGATCACTTCGCGGGTGAATACCTCGGAGGCTGGCGACTGGGCATTTACCCCTAGCAGCACCATCCCGGCGTCGACGCCACCGTCCCGTACGGGCTCGCGGTCGAATTCCGTGCCGCGATAGGCGATGACGACTTCGCCGGTGTCCTGGCGCTGGTACGCGGTGGCCTGGAACCCCGTGAGCGGGTCATCGGTGGTGGCGAAGACCTTGTAGGCGATGCCATCGAGTTTGACGTCGGCATCGACCTGGCTGTCGTGGTAGCTCTCCTGCGCGAGCAGCGCATAGTCCGTTGAGCGGATCGTCATAAGGTCTTCTCCGCCGCGCGCAGGGTGATGGAGAAGGTCTTGGACGGATCCTTGAACTGGCTGCGATCCGGATTACCGCTGTTGACCAGGGCGGTCTGGTCTTCCGCATAGGCGCGGTTGGCGTAGAACCGGGTGACTTCCTTGTGGTTAAAGATGTCCTCGTTGAACACCGAGGAAGCGAAATCCATCTTCCCCTTGTGGGCTTCGACATCGGCCGAGACGACCGACCAGTGGCAGACGCCCTTGCCGTAGTAGTCCTCGTCCTGGAGGAGGTCGGCGAAGAATTCGCCCTTATAGGTGTTCCCACCCGCGTGGGTGAGCTTGACCGGCTCGCGGCGCGTTGGCGCCACGGTCGCGCCGACGACCGGCGTGAGGGGTACGCAGGCGTCGTTGGCGACGCGGTAATTGATGTTCGCATCGACACTGTCGAACGGGCCCGGTGCGTCGTTCACCTCGATGGTGATTTCGTAGCGCATGCGCGGGTTCGGGTTGAGCTTGACGTCAGGCTTGTTCATGGTGGCACCGGTAGCGGAAAAGGGCAGGGCAAGGAACAGGGATGCGGTAGCGGCGATTCGCCGCCATCGGTTCGGGTTCAAGTCTTTCTCCTTCCGGCATGCCGGGCGTGCTTAGCAAGATCGTTTGCCATGTGTAGCTCCTGGTTAATGTGCGGATGCGCGGTGAGTTGCGCGGTTAAAGGCCCGGCGCTGGCGGCGAAGCCGGCTGGGTTGGGGCCTGTTGGTGCTGCGGCTGGACAGGTTGCACGGCGGCCTGTTGCTCATGGGTTTGCTTCAACTGCGCCGAGCTCTGTTCCATGCTGGTGTTGATCGCCTGTTGGGTGTTGACCTCGGCCAGCCGCTTGAACGGCGAGTTCATATCGCCCTGCACGAAGTAGGCCTTGCTGCCATCCTGGTTGAGCACCGCCGAGTCCACGCCGGTCATGCCTTCCTTGCGTGCCGCCACGGTGCCGGCCGCCGCGAGGCGATCGCTGACGTGATCGGGCGTACGGCCTTGCTCGGCATCCATCTTGTGCACCGCTGCCTGGGCCTGGCGGAAAAGGCCGTTATCCGCGTGGGCTGCGTTATCGAGGCGTGGCCCTTGTCGCTCCGCGGCGTGGATGGCATCGAGGGTGTGCTTGCCTACGACGCCGTCGACGTCCAGGCCGTGATCCTTCTGGAAACGCTCGACGGCTGCCTTAGTGTGGTCGCCGAAATTGCCGTCCGGGATCAACGCGCGGCCGCGCTCGTCGTGGTATCCGAGCTGCTTCAGCGCGTCCTGCACTTTCCGGACATCCGTGCTGTCATGGTCGCCCTTGCGCAGGACCTCGCCATGGGGTGCCGATGCGGCATGCGTGGCAGCTGGCACGTGCGACAGGTCCGGCTTGGTCCTGGCAGGCTCGTTCGGGTGGCCCGGGATGGTGACGGGTTCGTGCGTGCGGAACTCCGGCTTCGCCCGAAGTGCACCCACGATCTCCATGTTCGTCCGGAAGTAGTTGTTCTCGGTCATCGTGACCTTGGCGGGCCCCGTGCTGGTCTGGGAACCGTAGAACTCGATATTCCCGTCCTTGTCGTAGCCCTGGAAGATGGCGACATGCTGGTTGCCGCCGTGCTTTGCCTTGAGCATCAGGATATCGCCCGGCTGCAGGTCGCCAGGGTGCTTCGCGGCGTCGGCCGCGGAGATGACGTCGAAGTGCTTCTTCGAATAGTCGGTAATGGTGTTGCCGGAATACAGCGCGTGCGTGTTGAACGGCTCTGTGCCCACGTCGTAGCCGGCGTTCTTCAGCCCGCGCCACACGAGGGAGGAGCAATCCACGCCCCGGAGCCCATCCCCGTCCAGGTCCTGCTCGTTGCGGCTTCGGTCGGTGACGTTGCCGTTCCTGAGGGTGGTCGTGCCGTCGGGACGGCCGTACTCGTAGCGTTCGCCACGCTCGGCAAAGTGGTAGTGCGCCTGATCGTAAATATCTCGGCTCATCGTATGCCTCCTATGCGTTTACGTGACTACTTCAAGCCCATCGAGAAGACCTCGACGGCGTCGCTATCGACCCAGCCCGCCGCGCACGCGCCGGTGAAGTCGCCTTCTTTGCCAACCCACTCGCATGCACCGGCAGGCTTGGTGCCGACCCACGTCTGGGCGCGCTCCTGGCAGAGCTCATTACCCTTGCAATCCGCCACGTTCTTGGTCGGAAAAGCAATGACGTAGTATCGATCGGCATCCTGGGTTTTGCCGGATGTCGCGGCGACACAGACAAACTGCTGCTTCTCGAGATGCGCCGTCGGTTTGGCCTTTGCCTTGTCGAAGGCGGACTGGAGCGTCACGCCATCCTTGTCCTGAACCTGGCCCCAGGCGTAGTCGCCTGCGCATTCGGAGACCGACGTCGGGACGGAGTCCACGAGGCAGTTGATGTTGCCCCCTTTGCCGATCTCGCAGGAGGTGGTGGAACCCGGTGCCATCCGGGCCAGGCGCGTACCGGCGGAAGCGGCCTGGGCGGGAGTGGCTGCGTGGGCCATCGTGGCGGTTAGCAGCGTGACAAGGAGCAGGACGGTGGCACCACGGGTGCCGATCTTTGGTCGTTTCATGCTTGCGGGTTTCCTTTCGTTACCGGCCAGGCTGCGGCGTCTGTTGTTGTTGCTGTTGCTGCTGGCTCGACTCGGCCTGGGTACGCGCGGTATTGGCCATGGTCGAAGCGCTTTGCTCCAGCGGCGTGTTAACCGCCTGCGCGGTCTGCACCTCCGCCATCTTTTTCATCGGTGAATTCAGGTCACCCTGCACGGCATAGGCTTTGCTGCCGTCCTCGCTGAGGAGGACGTGGTCGATGCGCGTGAGGCCATCCTGCTTGGCTTTCGCTGCGATGGCACCGGAGAGATTTTCGCTCGCCTGGTCGGGCGTGCGATTCATCTTCGCGTCGATCGCGTGCACACCCTTGGTGGCCTGTGCGTACAGGGCGCTGTCCGGGTTGGCCGGGTTCGTCAGGTTTGCCTTGTCGATCTTCTGGTTATCGAGGTGCTTTTGCGCTGCGATGGCTTCGCGCGTCTTCGGCCCGGCGACGCCATCAGCCTGTAGCTTGTGCTCGCGCTGAAAGGCTTCGAGTGCCGCCTGTGTGCCCGGACCGAACTTGCCATCGGTGTGCAGTTCGCGGCCGTGGGCGTCCTTATAGCCGAGGCGGGCGAGGTCGGCCTGCAGTTTGCGGACGTCCTCGTCGTTCATGCCTTCCTTGAGCGCGCGGTCGGTGGTGGGCGCGTTGTGGGTCGGGGCAGTCTGGCCGACCTGGCCACTGGCGAGGCGGTCCATCACCTCGGGGGTGAGGCGCTTCTGCCAGTCGGCAAAACGCTGTTCGCGGTCTTCCAGGCCGTTGTACTTGCCGTTGACGGCTTTCGTGGCGGCCTTCACGTCATCGCGCGCCGCTTCGGGTACACGGCTTTCCCAGTACCACGTCGCGATCTTCGAGGCGTTCTGCGGGTCGGCGGCCAGCTCCGGGTGCTTGACCAGGTCGAGGTCGAGCGCCTTGCCCGCAGCGGCGTAGTTGTCCTTGCCGGTGAGCTGGATGTAGCCGCGGCCGTGATACTTCCAGCCGTCGCCGGGTTCGTCGTTGCCGTTACGGCCGCCGTACATCAGTTCGGCGAGCTTCTCCGGCTTGCCCTGCAGGGCTTCCTTGCGCGCGGCGTCGAGCGCCTCCGGACCCTCGCGCCAGGCCGATTGCACGGGAATCTGCTGGATGTTGCGGGTGTAGCGAAAGCTTTCTTCAAGCCGGTTCAACCCATTCGATTCATGGGTGACCTGGGCCATGAAGTTGGCCAGTTCCTTGGGGTCCCTGATACCGGCCGCATACGCGTCGGTCAGGACCTGGGTTTCACGATCAATCGCCATGTGTAGCTCCTGTTTGACTTACGGGGCGGTCCGGCCGTGGACCCGTAGCACCGCCAGCCCTGGCGGTGGTGGAACAATTCTCAGGGGAGAGTGGCCTCCGGGATCTTGCCCGGGTCGAAGTCCTTGAACGAAACCTCGCCCAAGTCCTTCGCGTAGAGATCCACGTGCTTCTCATCGCCGGATTCGGAATCGGAAGCCTTGCGTACCACATGGCTGGCGAACCAGTCCTTCTTTGCCGCCGACCAAGTGAAGGTGAACTCATCGGACCAGCGCTCACGGCTGCCGCCACCGTTGACGATGGTGAACTGGCCCTTGCCGATCTTCGTGTAACCGTAGGGATCGCCGGAGACACCGCCGCAGGTGGCACACGGCACGATGCGTGCGTTTGACGCCGCCTTCTGCAGGTGACCGGATGCGTCGGGCACTACCAGCAGCACGTCGCGCGCAGGGCCTTCGCCCAGCTTCGCATCCGCGCCACCCGGCGGGTCGATGATCAGTACCGCGCCCTGACGGCCATCACCCGTGAGGTCACCTTTGGTGGACTCGAGAATCTTGGCGCCGCCCGTCGCAAACGACTTGAGGTCATCCATCTTGGTTCCTTTGTCCTGGGGAGCGGACGGTGCGGCGGTGGGTTTGGCGTAGGGGTTGGCGATCTGTGCGCAGGCCCAGGCCGGCACGGTAAGCAGGGCGAGGAAGGCCAGGCGGTAGCGTGTCTTCGGCGTCATGGTGGCGTGGGGCTCCGCGGGGTGGGTGGAGAGGCCGCCCCCTTGCGGAGGCGGCCCGTGGTTTTACATCGACGGCTGCGACGGCATTTGCGGCGCCGGCTGAGCCTGCTGCTGGCTCTGCACATGCTGGGCTTGCTGCGTTTGCGCCTGCTGCAGGTGTTGGTCGACCTGCTGCGTGCTTTGGGCGAGTGGTGTCTGCAAGCCGTGCATCACCTCCACGCTGGCCACCTGCTTGAACGGCGAATTGAGCTCGCCCTGGACGGCATAGATCCGCGTAGCGCTCTCATCGAGCATCACGTTGTCGATGCGCTTCATCCCCGTGCAGGCCGCACCGGCAGCAACGGCGCCGGCGAGCTGCACGCTTTCAGGGCCGGAAGTGCGGCCATGGGCGGCATCCAGCTTCTCGACGCCGGCCATGGCATCGCGGAACACCGGGTGGGCGGGGTGCTGCGGGTCGGCGAGCGTCGCTGCCTTGTGCAGGGCGTCGGCGGCGTGCTGCTGCGACTGGGTACGCACGGCTTCGTGCATGGCATTCAGCGTGTTCTTGCCAGCGATGCCATCTTCCTTGAGGTGATGGTCACGCTGGAACGCCTTCACCGCTTCCTCGGTATGCTCGCCGAACTTGCCGTCAGCCTTGGTGCTGTGGAGCTGCTTCGCGTATCCCAGCGCGATCAGATCGGCCTGCATGGATTCGACGCGATCGCCGTGCGAGCCCTGCTTCAGCGAGCTCGTGGTGCTCGCATGCGGGGCTGTATGGCCCGCGTCCTGCTTCTGGCCGGTGGCGAGCTCGATGCCGTGGCGCATGGTGCGGCCAGCGTAGATCTCGCGCATGTTCGTCGCGTATTTCGGATCCGTGGCGTAGCCGGCCTTCTTCAGGGCATCGGCTTCCTTCTCCAGATTGCCCAGCGTGCCTTCATCGAACAGACCGGCCTTGGTGTAGCGCGGGTTTTCCTTGAGGAACTTGGCGCGGTCGGTCAGGGCTTCCTCATACGAGCCGTACACGCGGAACGCCTGGTCTTTCCAGACCTTCTTGCCGTGCTCGATTTCCCAGACGTTGAAGGTCTTGGTTGGCCCGTGCCAGCTGGCATCGGCCTTGATGTTGAACAGGTTGTTCGTGCCGGGAAGCACTTTCTCACCCCAGCCGGTTTCTCCCGCCGCCTGCGCGAGCGTGAGCTCGACCGAGAGGCCGGTTTGCTTGCTTACCTTGACTGCCGCCGGGTACAGGTCGGCAATAAACTGCTCTTTACTACCCATGGTGTAACTCCTGGTGTTTCGGGTGGGTTATTTGGCCAGTGGTATCTTCACCGTGACCTTGAAGTCGTGTGACGCGTCCGGTGCGTCAGTAAGGACATACTTGCCCGCGACTTCGATGGTTCCCGGGCTGGTGACCCGGAAATTCTTTGCGTCGGTATCCGCCGACATGCTAAGTGAGCCGTTCACGTCGGCCAGATCGACGTAATCCATGCCCTGAGCCTTTCCCGTTGCAGCATCGAGCTGCGCCACGTTGAGCAGGGTCTGGCCGAGGGACGGCGAGGTGTTGGTGTCGCCCTGCACGAGTACGTAGACCGACTTGCCCGACTGCACGCAATGCGTCGCGCGCGCTTGTTCCGTGAACTCCGGCAGTTTGAGCGTGGTGGCCCAGACGAGCTTCGTGCCGTCGTTGACGTAAACCAGACCCTTGGCATTCATGCCATCGGCATCAGTAACGACGCCGACCTTGCACTGGCGGCCGCCATCGATGGTGCTGGTGGCGTACTCCTTGTGGTGGGCGGGCAGGGTGGTGGTGGCTTGGACCGCGCCGGTGAGGGCAACTAGCGCGGCAATGGCGAGCGTGGTGTGCAGAGTCTTCATGCGTGTTCAAGTCTCAGGGGCGGCGGTTGGTGACGCCCATCATCATCGGAGGATTGCGCTATCTATGTTTGATCTACATACCAGCGGCGAGATCCGACACTGGTTGTCGTATCAATCGAGGCTCTGTGTAGCCGGGTCCACCTGAACCGGCTGGACCTGAGGGCGCGGGCTCGCATCGGCGGAGTCTGTCGTGTCCGACGACGAGCTGGAGTTGGAGCTTGAGCTCGACGACGACCCACCGGCCATCGAGCCGGCCGCGACGCCAGCGGCGACACCGGCGGCTGCGGCCGTCTTTCCGCTCGCGGCGGCAGCGGGACCGAAGGCGCGCGGGCACACGCGAGCAAACAGAAGCGCGGAATAGGCGTTGAAACAGTAGTAGTTCGATACACCGAACGTGCCGAGCTCCTTGCTAATCGGAAACCAGCAATCCTGTGGGACGCCCACCGTGCAGAAGATGAAGGGGTTGTTGCCGTAGTACGGGATGGGCTCGTAGTAAGCCTGCGCAATTGCGCCGGTGCTGATACCGCCGAGTAGTACGCCAAACAGATACTTCTTCATCCGGTAACTCCTTGTCCGTCAATGCGATTCGTTATAAAAAAGTCGATCACTGCACGCGGGCGGGGAGACTACAGTTCGAGTAAATCACGCTGCAGCCCTGATCACCCCTGGAACATGTAGATGTCGCTTCCGTCTCTGCGGCCGCGAGGTCGTTTCCCGTCGCGATCCAGAACGTCTGGTCTCCCTGCGCCATTGACACGCATCCATTTCCGTGAGTGACATAGACCGTGCAGTGCCTTCCACCCTTGAAACGGCAGTCGTTCAGGGCGGCGCTCTGCGCATCTTCTGGCGTCATCAGCCCCTTCGACGTCCCGAGCGCGCGGACGCGGCGGTCGCCCGCAATGGCCTGCCACTGGGAGACCCACGCCTGATTTCCCGCGTAAGCCTGCGGACGCACCGATGAAACGCAGGTGTCACCCTGAGGGGTCTGGCCGGGTGCGCACTGCTGCATCGCCTGGACACTGAAGGTCACGGTCGAGGCGAGGGCAAGGGCGAGGCAGGTTGTGAAGACGGTGCGGTTCATGGTGGGGTTGGCCGTAAGGAAGAGACTCTTCAGTAAAGACGCGGATGTCGTGCTCGTCATGCTCTGTTACTGCACGCGTACCGGAAAGTTGCAGGACGAGTAATACACGATGCACTGACTGTCACCTCCGAGGCACTTCGAGTTCGCCTTCGCCTCGCTGTCAGCTTTTGAATCACCGGACGAAGTCCAAATCGTCGAGGCGCCGACAACCATGGCCATGCACCCATTTCCATTAGAGACGTATACAGAGCAGCTCTTTCCTCCTTTGGCAAAGCAGTCGCTCATGGCGGCCTTTTCGGCAGAGCTTTGATCAGCCTTTCCTCGCGACACACCCAGTGCACCTGTGTTGCTGTCACCCGCCAATGCCTGCCACTGCGGGATCCATGCTGGTTGAGGCGGTTGCTGCGATTGCTGCCCAGGAATCGGCGCGCAAGATGACATGTTCGTACCGCTGTGCGGAATCTGCCCAGGAGGGCAGCCTTGTTCGGCGTTCGCAGCTTGCGCCACGAACATCAACAATGCTGCCACGCAGAAGAACGGAGAGCGTTTCATTCAGGGCCCACTTACCACCGGCACACTACATCCTGAGAAGTAAATACCGCACTTCCCAGTCTGCCCATTGCAGTGCTTCATGACCTTGTCTTCGGCTTCGGTCTTTGTCGATCCGCCCTCTGTGAAGAGATCGTCCGGCGCCACTACCATCGCCATGCAAGCGTTCCGCACTTGAATCATTACGGTGCAGCTTTCGCCACCTTTGTTTTTGCAATCAGTGATAGCTTTCGTGGCTGCGTCCGATTTCGAGGTGCCTTTAAGCTCCGTGCCAAGTGACCCCGTATTAGCGTCGACGGCTAGAGCGCCCCATTGGTTTTGATAAGCAGGGCCCGCTGGCTGGTTTGCAGTGGCTTTCCCAGGGGGAAACGGAATGCATGTTCGCCAACCCGGCCCTTCTTGGGGATACTCACCGTTAGGACATCCTCCTTCGGCGAATGCGTTGATGGAGAAAACGGAGAACAAAAGGCAAAACATCACGAGTATGTATTTCTTCATTGCGGTCTGCTCGAAGAACTGGATGACGTCCTAGTGTCAGATCCTTTGTTTGATCAAATATCAGGCAGAGGCGGGGAGGTTCTGAGGATGCTACTGAACGCGCACGGGAAGGTTGCAGGATTCGTAGTAGATCTGACACGAGGTGTCGTTGCTACTGCACTCACTCATCGCAGCATCATCTGCCTGTGTCTTCGTCTTTCCCCCATCGGCCCAAATTTGTTTTGCGCCCGTAACCATGGCTAGACAACCGTTGCCCTGCGTGTAGTAGAGATCGCACTTGCGTCCGCCCTTCGCGTGGCAGTCATTTATTGCTGCCTTCTGGGCGGCCGAGGCGTCCTTTTCTCCACGAGAAGTTCCAAGTACCGCCGCCTCTGCGTCGCCAGCGATCGCCTGCCACTGCGGTAGCCACGCTGGGTTCAACGGGGCCTCTTGGCCCTGACCGGGAATTGGACCGCAAGTCGATAGATTCGTACCGCCGTGGGGTATTTGCCCTGGCGGACAGCCTCGTTCTGCGTTCGCACATTGCGCCAAGATCAGGAGTGCCGCCGCGCGGAAGAACGGAGATCGTTTCACTTAGGAATCACTTAGGACTGCATTCTGAGTAGTAGACCTTGCATGATGAATTCCCTGCGGCATCGCACTTGTCCATGGTCATCTTCTCGGCCTTCGCCTTCGTAGGAGCTCCTTGGACTTGCAACGTCTTATCTCCTACGACCATAGCGATACATCCGTTCCCATATGAGACCTCTAGCTTGCAGTCTGTTCCCCCCTTCGACTGGCAGTCCTCTATGGCTTTAACCTCCGCGGACGATCGCTCTGGAAGCCCAAGGGCGGTACCAAGGATTCCTTTTGGGGTATCTGTCGCAACCGCCTGCCAGCTGTTGCGAATGACCTTGGCAGGACCCGCGGCCGGTAGTGGATTGTTGCTAGGGATGGGCACGCAAGCCTGCCAGCCTTGCCCTTGCTGCGGATATTGTCCTGGGGGGCATCCGCCTTCCGCATGCGCACTACAGGCGATGAAGATGGAGAAGCAAAAGGTCATGGTCAGAAGATACTTGATCATTTCTACTACCTAGATGTAGATGGCCCGCTCTTCACGGTCTCTGGTGCCGGAGCGGCTGACGAGCCAGATACGCGATTGTTGAATGCGCCGGAGCTGTGCTGCGCTCCGGTAGATCCTGCGCCAGCGGTAGGTGTCGCCCCACCATTGACCCAAGCAGTGCTGCCTGGTGGCTGGCCCTGGGGGCCCGGCGACGAGCCACCGCTTCCCGCGCCAAAGGCGCTGTATGCGAGGAAGTTGCCGAGAGTACCTTGGAAGAACATTGCAGCCATCGGAGGAACCGAGACGATAAGTACCGTCATAAGCATACCGATACCGCCTGTCTGCATAGCCATGCTGGACAGACCCTCGTTCGAGCCTGGAAGAAACCCGTCAACGATCTTTGAACCCCACGTTGCAATGCTCACCCGCAAAGTCAACTCCAACACCATGCTGGAGACTGCGCTTAACAGTGCCATGGAAAATATCGTGCCTATGCCGTACATGAGCCATCGTTTGAACAAGTCTTTCGTTTGTTCAAATATCAGGCAAAGGATGAACAGCGGCCCAAGGCCGATAAACAACGACATGGCAAACTTGTAGAGAAGAAGCATCGCCCCAGCGGCCATGGGCGGCGAGGATGCGCCAAAGCCCGCGATGAAGAATGATCTAGCCTTTTCGCTCTGGCTCTCGGGGTCCTTGTCTGGGACCTTCACGGCATCGATCGAGTTAAGTGCTAGCTGCGTATAAGCCAAATTCTTATCAATGGAGTCCGCCGTGCTCTCGTTGTCATCGCCTGTGAACAGGTAATGGACGTGCTGGTCGAGATCTTTGGTAAAGAACTTTGTGAGGTCCGTGCTGCCGACAGCCATCGCCGTGGCTGCGGATACCACCAGCACTATGCGGCCCAGATTGATCACCAGCTCCATCAGCGACTCACGCGAACGGCCGGTCATGATCCGGAATCCCTGGATCATGATGTAGATGGTGACGAGGATCAGGGCAAAGGTGGCCGCCCACGTCATCATTCGGCCCATGACCTCCATGCCGAACTTATCTATCTTGTCTTCAAGATAGTTGTAGATCAGCTTGAAGAATACGTAATCAGCAATATTCGGCATGTCTCTCGTGTTCCCTGGCCATGCGGCACTTCAGTGCGCATTGAGTGGCTGATGGATCTTCTGGTCGTCCGTGGAAGGGTTAGTTGCCTACTTTCAGGGCTGCCTCGAGGATCGCCGCATTCACGACGGTACCAAGGACTGTCGGCTTGCCATCGAGCGCCTGCTTCGCCAAGGTGGTTTGCTTCTCATTGAGCGCGTCGATCTGGGCGCCGAGCTGCTCGTCCGTGGTCTTCCACGAATCACGCGCCTGCGCCACATTTACGCCGAAGCGGGCCGTATCGTCCTGCAGGCCCTGGAGCTTGCCGGGGGAGTCACCGACGACCGCAAGACGAATCGCGGTCAATTGCTCCAGCGTTCCCGTCTGGGCGGTCATTTGTTGCAGATACTTCACTGTGTTGTTGTAGCGCTGGTTCCTGGTGCGCTGGGTCAGGACGCAAACCGCATTCTGCTGAGCCTTGATATCGCCGGTGAGCTGGCTCATGGCGGATGTCATCGTGGTGGTGATGTCGCCACTAATGAGCGCCGCGCCCGGGCAACGTTCTTCGACGCCGAAGTTGTCATCCACCTGCTGGAACTGTTGCTGGGTACGTAGCAGCTCGTACTGAAGGCTTTTCAGTTTGATCAGGTTGTTCTGCCAGAACTCCACCTGACTCGCGTAATGAGAGGCCGTTTCCGTCCAGCGCGCGGCATCCTTGACGAACTCTTCGAGGTCGTTGCTGATGATGGTGGGATCGGTGACGATCCACTGCGCCTGGGTCGACGATGTATAGAAGCCTGCGCCGGCCGTCAGGGCTGTCGCGAACAGCGCTCGGCACGCATGGCCGACCCAGCGCTTGGGATTCGTCTTGGTGTCGTTCTTCATCAGGTCACTCCGAGGTGAGGCATTCATAGGGCTTAGGCAGCACGTCGGGACGAATTAGGGGTAGGGCGGGGCGACGGGTTTCCTTTCCCGCTCCCTTTCCGGCTCTCATAGAACAACTCCAGCCACTGCTCGGGGCGTAGGGCATCCGTGGAGATGCCTTCGGCTTCGGCGCGTACCTGCAGTACTTCGTGCATGATTTCGATGTTGTCCGTCGAGGCCGAGATCACCGCGAGGGCGTCGTCCATGCCACGGAGGTTGAGCTGGCACACGGCCGAGGCGTGGCCCTGCTTCACCAGGAAGCAACGCGAGCGCTCGTCCAGGCTCACGACCACCTGGTATTCGGCCTCGGTGAGCTTCAGGCCGTTGACGTAGTCGTCGCGGCTGGCGTTCGGGTTCGGCAGCAAGATCATCGTTGCCGTCTGCTCGATCAGGGCCGAGGCGATATCGCTGGCCAGCGCGTCTTCCGGCGACTGCGTGGCGAAGATGCCCATGCCGTTCTGCTTACGGATCGTCTTCTGCTTGTTCTTCGCGAACTCTTTCAGGCCACCCTTGCCGTCCAGGATCTTCCAGAACTCGTCCATGACGTAGATCAGGCGGCGGCCATCGATCAGTGCTTCCAGGCGATGCAGCAGGTAATTGATGACCGGCACGCGGACTTCCGGGTTATCGATGATGTCCGTGTAGTCGAACCCAATGATGTTGGCGCGTGTCAGGTCGACCGTGTCATGCGGGTTGTCGAAGACCCAACCCAGCGCGTTGCCGGCGGTCCACTTGCGCATGCGGACGAAGAGTCCGTCATCGCCGAGGTTCGGCAGGCTCTTCTGGAAATTGGTCATGTTGCGCAGGTGCATCGGGGTATCGAGGATGTTCTCGACCGCCCGGAAAATGTCTTCCTCGTCGCGCGAGCTGTAGACGCTCTTGCCAGCGAGCACCTTGATCAGGTTGGCCAGGAACTGGACATTCTCTTCGTTACGCTCGCAGTGGAACGGGTTGAAGCCGGTCGGCTTGCCGTTCTCCAGTGCGAGGTAGTTGCCACCGCAGGCGCGGACAAAAATCTCGGCGCCCCGGTCCTTATCGAAGAAGAAGATGGTCGGGGCCGGGTCCAGCTTCTGCACCTGGCTCAGCAGGAAGTTGATCAGCGCCGTCTTGCCGGTACCGGATTTACCGATGACCATGGTATTCGCGATCGCCTTCTCGCCCAGCGAGTTCTCGGCCGGGTGGGTCGCGTGGAAGTTGAAGTAGTACGGCTGCCCGTTGGTGGTCTGCAGCGTGGTGACGCAGGTGCCCCAGGGGTTGTTCTCCTTCTTGCCGGTCGCGAAGTTGTGCAGCGGCGAGAGACCCAGGAAGTTCAGCGAGCTGACGTTGGCCAGGCGGGTGCGGTACTTCCAGTTGCCGGGGAACTGCGCATAGAAAGCGGCCGTCACGGCCAGGTCTTCCTTGACGGTGACGAAACCGGCATTCGAGAGCTCGGCGCGGGTGGCCGCGATCTGTTGAGAGAGCGTCTCCTGCGAGGGCGCGTAGACCGAGATCGTGAAGTGGTACTCGCCCAGGACGAAGTTGCCCGACGCGAGCTGATCCATCGCGTGGTCCATTTCGATGATCTGGCTGACCGCCTTGTCACCCGAGCTCACCATCATGCCCTTGGTGCGTTCCAGTGCCCGGAGCGCGTCCTGGCGGCCCATCGGGGTGAAGGAGTGCGTGATGACGTATTCGAAATCGAGGAACTTCAGTCCATTGAGGATGCCCGGGTAGGTTCCGTCGACGTATTCCTTGATATTGAGGATGGCGCCGAAGTGGTTCTTGCCATCGGGGGCCGTCAGCACGAAGTCGCCCGTCTTGGCCGAAAAGCGCTGGCGGCTTACCGGCAGGTAGTCGTAGATCGGCGCCTTGAGGACCGGCACCGGCTCGTCGATGCGGTTGAGGATGAAGCCGAACAGCTCCAGTACCTCAGAGAAGACGATGCCGTTGGACGCCTCGTACATGCCCAGACGGGTGGGGGCGTAGTCCTTCAGCACGGCCTCGATGTTGCCGGCGAGCTCGAGCACAGTGGCGATCGCCTGGGCCTGCTCGGCTTCCAGGCGCTGCACGTCCGAGCTTTTCTCGGCGAAGCGCTTACCCTGGACGATGGGGCGATAGATCATCGTCAGGTACAGCTCGTTCTGCATGAGCTTCTGCGAGGTGAGGGCCTCGTAGTACTGGTCGGACAGGGTCTGGTTGAACTCCTGGCCGAACCTGGATTTGTCGCGGATACCGCGGCGGCGGCGGATGTCATGCACCCAGAAGGCCACGTTGGTGTAATCGGGCGCACGCAGCGTCTGCAGCATGCGGTTGAAAGTGTTGTGGCGATGTTCCAGTTCCCACTCCTCGCGGCCGACGAAGGGCAGGCCGCCCAGTCGCCAGGTAAGGAGGAAGTCGCCACCCGTCGTCTTCACCACCGAGGGCGAGACGTGCGCGGAGAGCGTGATGTGGGTAGAGATGGGCGCGTCGGGTGTGAACATGGTCATCGGGGCCGTTGGAGCTGTAGAGGCCCCGGCGTGCGTACACGCCGGGGCGCCTGTCCTTACTTACGCTTATCCTTCGAGGGATCGCGATAGCTGTTAGGCGTGAACACCCACATGCCATCGTGCTCGGGCACATTCCGTACGCGGGTCTTGAACTGCAGGCGCAGGCCTAGCAGCCGGAAGATCATCTCGTCGCGACGTGCCATCTGGCGCATCACGAAGATCACGACGGGAATGGTGAGCAGGAACAGCATGTTGAAGTACATCGCCAGAAGCAGACCCGTGCCCGCGCCCATGAAGAACGGGACGTAGGGCACGCCCAGGAACATGGGCGGGCGGGTGCAGCCTCGGAACAGCGGGTTCTTATGCATGGATCTGCAGCAGGTGGACGGCCGTGTTGATGGCATCCATCAGGAACGCGCCGCCGCTGCTCGAGGTGCAGGCCGTCGCGCCGTTGCCGCTGCCGTTGCCACCGACCACCATCTTGGCGACCTGGGCCGCCGCGCCGATCAGCACGCCACCGACCAGGGCCGGGGCCACGTCGGCGATGCGCTTGTGGGCGAAGGCGATCTGGTAGCCCGAGAAGATCACGGCGATGGTCACGACGACGATCGACGCGGCATTGAGCAGCGAGTTGATGTTCTGGAAGAAGCCGCAGACCTTGGTGCCCGTGTCGCCGATCTGGGCGAACGCGAGGCTGGGGATCATCAGGGCGAAGAACAGGGCGGTGAGGCCCAGCGTCTTCTTCACCGGGTTCTTCGTGTTGGCGATTACCTTGGACAGGGCAGGCAGGGCCATCTCGTATTTCCTTTCTACTGGGTGGGTCAGGGTTTTCCGGTGATCGGGTGTCACCGGGCTAGGGTTGGCCCGAGGGCCTGCACGGTGGATGCGGTGCCCCGCCGTGCTAATGCGTGCGCAACGCGTGCGCTCAGAAGACGAAGGCGCCATCGCCACCTCCGTTGCGTAGATCGGCCGGGTCGCGCGCCGGCCGCGCTGGCGCCGCGGGGGCGGCCTGTTGTTGCGCCGAGCCGGGCGGGGGATCGTTTGGGCCGCGGACCTGCGGTTCGAAGATGCCGTTGTCTGGTTGGATCGGCTGCTGTTGCTGCGGCGCAGGCTGCGCGGGAGCACTTCCGTTTGCATTGGCCGACACGCCGATCTGCGACATGACCGCAGCGGTGGCGGGATCGGTGACGATCCGGCCCGGCTGCGGGTTGGTGTTCGTATTGCGCAGGTTCGGCCCGACCAGCGACATGGCGGCCGCAGTCGCCGCGTCAGTCGGGATCCGGCCGGGTGGCGGCGGGGGCGCCTGGTCGAGCACCGGGTTGGCGCCTGGGTAGGCGACGCCCTGCGGATAGTTGTACGGCACCGCGTTCTGCACGTTCGCTGCATCCTGCGGCGAGACCACCTGCGCAGGCGGGCTGTCAGCCGCCATGGCTGGCGAGACGAGCGCCGAGGCGGCGGCGTCGAGCACGCTGCGCATGGCGACGCGGTAGCCGGGGCTATCCGGCTTGACCGCGGTCACGCCCTTGCCGACGCTGACAACCCGAACGGGCGTCGCCGCACCTTGCAGCGGAATCGCCCGGGCGCCGGCGAGAGTGCTCTTGGCGATCGAGGCATAGATGCGCTGCACATAGCCATCGCGGTAACCCGTGGTGAAGTTGCCCGAGTAGTAGCAGCTGAAGGCCTTGCCCCAATCCTTGCTGGCGCTGGCGTAACACTGCGCGAGGATCCGCGAGCCGGCCTCGAGGTTGGGACAGAACTCGAAAGCCTTCTCATAGCTATCGAGCCCGTACTTACCGAGGTTGGCGCGGTTCACCTGCGCCACGCCAAGTGAATAGTTGTAGCCCTTCTGCTCGAGCATCTGGACGGTGGCTACCGCTTCGCCAAGGTTCTGCGGCTGGCGCACGAGCTGGCCGCCCACGACGCCGATGGCGTATGGGTTGCGGCTCGATTCGACATTGACGACGTGCTGCATCACCTCGGCCGGTACGGCAAGGTTCTGGCAGCCCATCATTTCAAGTCCTGGTAGCACCTTTACAACTCCTGTCTCATGACCGATGTTTTTTCTCGTTACCCCCCGTCCGCACCGAGGGCGCGAGCCGGGTTGAAATCAATGCCGGTGATGTAACGCCGGCCTGCATGCGCCTTGATATGCACCACGATGTCGATGGTGAGCATCAGGAGCCGCTTGATCGTGCTGAATTCGAGACCGGCGCCTTCCGTGGATGCCTTGACCATCAGCGCCAGCTGGTCCCAGGTCTGCTCCACGCTGCCGGCATGGCAACTTGTGATGGAGCCCGGGTGGCCGGAGGCGCAGTTGCGGATGAAGTAGAACGATTCATCGCCACGAAGCTCCGCGAGGATGATCCTGTCCGGCTTCATGCGCAGGCAGGCTTCCATGCAGCTTTTCGCGGTGACATTGCTCTGGCTCTGCCCGCCCTTGGAATAGAGCAGGTGGACGACGTTGGGCTGGTCGATGAACAGCTCGCGGGCGTCCTCGATGGTGACCAGCCGCTCATCTTGCGGAATGTGGTTCACCAGCGATTTCATGAACGTGGTCTTGCCGCTGCCGGTGGCGCCGGCGACCACGATGTTCTTCTTGCTGAGTACCGCGTGGCGGAAGAAATCCGCATAGCGGCGCTCGGCGCGCAGTTCGAGCAATTCCTGGTCGGCCTGGCTGATGCTGTTCGCACCCTCCAGGATCTCGTTGAAGAACCCGTCCTCCTGGTACTGCGAGAGGGTGCGGGTCTGCTTCGACGGAAGGCGGATCGTGATCGAAACGCGGCCGGCCTCGCAGGCCGGCGGGATCACGAACTGCGCGCGCTGGCCGGTCGGGAAGGTCAGCGACACCACGGGATCCACATCCGTGATGCGCTGGCCGGTGTTGCTTTCGTTCACCACTGCCGTGCAGAACTGGCGTGCCCGCTCGAACGTGAGCGAGGGCACTTCCACTTTCTGCCAGCCGCCGCGGCGCTCGAGGTAGAGCTCGCCGGGGCGGTTGATGCAGATTTCGGTGACGTCCGGCTCGGCAAGGAAATCCTTTACCCCCAGCACTTCGTACTGGTAGTCCAGGAAATCATTACCGACGGCGGCGAGTGCGCTTTCCATGCGTGCCTCAGTACCTCGCCACGACGCCAGTGAAGTCCACATCCTTGGCCACGTAGATGGCGAGGATGGTGCCCTGGTTGATCGTGACCGTAGCCGGACGGTTGGCTGCCCGACGTACCGCCTGGTTGGCGAGCTGCTGGATCGTATCGGCCGTGTTGCTCTCGAACGGGCTCGTCGTGACTACGCCATTGCTGATAGTGGTCTGGCGCGGACCGTGCTCGGCGGCTTCGTACTTGAACGCATCGCTGAGCAGGCTGATGAGCAGTGCGGACCCGATGCGGCTGCCCCAGTGCGCGTTGTACTGGCCCGGGTGACCGGCGCCGCCCAACGTATCCACGCCCGGGCTCGCCATGTTCACGTCGATACCGGTCGGCGTGACGATGCGGTCCCAGATCACGGCGACACGCGGGCCGCTCGGCTCCATCTCGTACTTGCCAAGCACCTTCGAGCCCTTGGGCAGGAGCAGGCGCTTGCCGGTGAACGAGTACACGGGCTCAGTCACGACGCACGAGGTAAAGCCCGGCATGTCGGTGATGATGCGGGTCTCGAGCACGCAACGAATGAACGTGCCACGGAGCATCAGCGTATCCGGATGCTGGAGCGGGCTGGCGTTCGATACGTTCGGCAGTTCCTTGCCGTCGTACGCGAAGTTGTCGTTGGCGCTGTAGGGGTTGCGATAGCTAGGTTGACCGGGTTGGCCGGGCATACCCGGAATGCCGCCCATGCCGCCCATGCCGCCGAGACCACCGCCCGGTGGCTGGTTGGGACCGAGGGTGGGCTGCTGGCCGACCGCCTGGAAACCGCCGTCCATGCCGTTGTTCGCTGCAGCGAGGCGCCGCTCGAGCAGCGTCGGAATGTGCGGGCCCGGGGCCGGAGGCGGTGTCGGCATCGGAGGCATCTCGGCTTTCCGTTCCGGCGGCGGCAGCGCCGGCGCCAACTGGATCGGCTGGGCCTGCTGCTGGCTCGGCGGCGGCGGGATACCGGTCGGTGCGTCTGGCACCGTAACCAGTTCTTCCTTGGGCTTGGGCGCCGGCTTGTTCGCGTTGCCGCTGCTCGTGAAGAGCCAGAACGCGACCACCACGAGCAGCACGACGATGCCCGCAAGCAGGCCGAGCGCGCTGCGGTTCATGCGGCGCATGTCGTTCTGGGTCAGGCGCGGGGCGGCGGTATCCAGATCCGGCTGCGGTGCCTGGCGCTGCTGGTTCGCATACGGATTACCCGCCAGCGGCTCGTGCTGCTGGTCGCGATGTTCGTGCGGCACGTCGCCGCGGTTGGACTCGTCGTCCGGGGTGTAAGGAGTGTTCGGGCTCACTTCTTGGTGTTCCTTCGCAGACCCACGACGTTGTTGTCGTGACGAATAACCAGGTAGGGGTACGTGCCGTGGACAACGATGGTGTTGCCCTCCACGGTCGTGTTCACCACCGAGTCCTCTCCGTGTTCCTTTTCACGCATGTACACCGTCGGGAAGTTGCCCGTCGGGAACTGCTTGAGGTCCGGCATCTTGATGTAGGTAAAGCGACCATCGTCGTAAACGTTGATCGGCACGAGCCACTGGGCGGTGCGGCGGGTCTTCGAGAAGTCGTAGTCGAAGTTGTAGTCGCGACCCTTCACCAGCTCCGTATCGAGCATGGGTGCTTCTTCCACCTTCTTCGATTCGCTCATGAAGCTCGTATCGGAGGGGTAGGTGAAGACGACCTTGTACTGCACGCCGGCGCGGCGGGCCTGGTCGAGCGTGCGCCAGTCCGTGGCGACGACCTTCAGTTCGAAAATGTACGAGTGGGTCGCCGTACGAATCATCATGTTCGTATCGACGTCGACGTTCTTCGGCTTGATGTAGAAGACGTTGTCGCGACGCGTCAGGTCCCAGCCACTGCTGAAGCCGGTGCTGTAGTCGAGGATCTTCTCGTTCGGGCTCAGTTCGATCTGGGTGGTAATGCCCAGGCCGGTACGGATCGTGAAGATGCGATCGGGCTGGTACTCATACGTCTGGACGGCGGGTGCCGACGTCACGGACTGCGTCGGCAGGCTCTCGGCACCCGTCTCGGCATGCGCGGCCGGTAGGGCCACGGCCAGGACGAGGCCGAACGAGCAGGCCAGGCTCAGCTTGCTGGAAAGGTTCATCAACGGCGCCCTCCATTGGCGGCGCTTCGGGGTGCGGGTGTGGCCGCGGGTGCGGCGGGTTGCTGTGCGGAGGAGTAGGCGGCTTCGCTCGGGATGGTCGACGGCGGCACGCCGTTGGCCGGGGCCAGAGGAATGGCTTGCTGCGGGTAGGCCTGCCCAGCGGCGACACCGGGTTGCGGCGCGTAGCCTTGTGCGCCCGGCACCGGTGTGACGCCCGGCGGCGGAACCGCCCCGGCCTGCGGGACGCCAGCGCCAGCCTGTGGCACCTGGCCAGCGGCGGGTACCTGACCGGGGGCGGCGGCCTGGCCCGGTACTGCAGTCTGGCCAGCACCGGCCGGTGCGTCGACCGGCACTTCCGGCGGCGGCGCGTTGCCGTAGTCGTTATCCACGCGATAGCTCGTCACCTGGAAGCCGAGCGGATTCTCCACGCGGTTCTGCTCATCCATGCGCAGGTTGGGCTTATAGGTGAACGCCATCGTGGCGATCTTGCTGTCGAGCGGGAAGGTGGCCCCATTCGTCTTGTCGTACACGCTGCGCTGGAAGCGCACGGTGGCGCCGGTGGGCGTCTGGCCCGGGCCGGCGCCATTCAGCTGGATGCTGAGGATCTTGACCCGGATCGCACGCGACTTGCCGTAGACCTTGTAAGGTGCATCCGGATTGGCCGGCGAGTGCAGGTCCATGTATGGCTGTGCGACGTCGGAGGACGACATGGTCAGCACCGTGGGCCAGTCGCGCAGGTTGCTGATGGCCAGGTCGTACGACTCGCGCGCAATGATGAAGTGCGCGATGTTGCTTCGGTTCACCGCCTCGCTGGCCGTGATCTGGCGGTTGATCACGTCGTCGGTGAGCCGCGCAAGCGACGCCGTGCCCGAGTACGGGTCCGCCATCACGATGAACGGTTCCTTCTGCTTCAGCGGAAGCATGACGAAGTAGCCCGCCGCGAGGATCACCGACACGATGCATGCACAGATGGCGACGATCCACGCGCGCTTTTCGTTGCGGCGCGCGTTATCAGCGAGGGTGACTTCGAAAGCCACGCCGTGCTGCACGGCTTCGTCGATCCTGGGGGAGTTCTTTTTCTTGAGCATGGGATGCGTCTGCGTGATCGCTTACTTGTTGTCGGTCACGGCGACATGCTCCGGCGCGGCGGCCGGTGCTGCATCCGTTGCGGGCGCGGCAGCGGTTGGCTTCTGCACCGGCGGTGCAGAGGGTGCTGGCGCGGAAGTGGGCGGTGCGGTGATCGCGCTGACTTCGTCGACGACGAGATCCGGGCCATCGACGGTGATAGCCACACCTTGCGCTGAGTAAATCGAACTCAACTGCGAAGCCGCATCCCGCAACTCCGACGTATGGATCGCCGAAGCCGACTTCGTCAGCGTGAAGTCGGAGCGCAGCTTGTACTGCAGCTTCATGCCGTTGTCGGTGGTCCAGCGGGTCAGCATCGTCTTCAGCGTGCCGTCCATCGGCGCCGCGTAGTACGTATACGGAACCGCGAGTGGAATCTCGGTGGTCTTTTCTTCGAAGTGGTTGACTGGCTTCCAGGAGCCGCCGAAGTCGCGGGCAGGCGTGGTTCCGCAACCTGTAAGGGCTGACGAAAACACCACTATGATGCCAATCAGGGCAAGGTTGGTCTGGCCTATTTTCACGTTGCGCTCATAACTTGTTGAAAAGCAATAACAATGAGTCGGAAAGCGGACGCGGTGATCCGCCTGCGTCAGGCACGAGACCTGGCAAGTTCAGTTATGCGTAATCGGCAAGGAAATGCCGTGGCGCGCACGAAAACGTGCAGGCGCCCACGGGCATGGCTCCGGTCTGAGGGGGTGGCGAGTCGAGGCTGGCCCCTGGTTGTCCGTACATGCGGGGGACAACGGCTCCCCGCGGTTCGTGCAAGCTATCCATTCAAACTTCCTGTTCCGGGCGAGACTGCCGCCCTGCCAATCGATGTTGCGAAGTGGCACCCGCATACGCCGCGCACAGTGATGTCATCGACATCAACGTCGCCCTTGGGCGTTACAGGTATTCCCCCTTCATCGTGCGAACCTGAGATCCGCGTCAAAAAAATAGCTCATGAACGTGCAAATGGCGAGCACATTCGATGCGCAATAAAGTGACTCGTTTCACGGAAAAAACACGAAGAACATGGTTGCACACGCAACCATGCGGCTGCGTACGTTTATTAGACCACAAAATCCAAGACGGGAAGTTGACAGTCGACGTTGCTGCCGATGAAGCGTGTTGATTGATCAATGTTTGACCAACACACGAGCGCGCTCGTGTGTGCCGCTTCGTGTCGTTCGCGTTGCATCGTTCGCGGCTGATGTGCGCGACGCGACACGCACCGAACTGATCGTGCGACGCAACGGCCGAGCATGCTGATGCTGTCGTGGCTGAGGCGAAGTCGCCATCCATGGGGTACTGCTCCTTATAGAAGATCCGTGCCCTGGGCACGTTTTTCCCTGCGAAGCACCGCCGGCCCGACTTGTCGAGCACAACGTGCGAAACGAAACTGTGAAGGGCGAGCCGGAGTTGCGCAATTGGGCGGCGCCCACGCCGTTGCGTAAGGGAACCCCTACAAGGTAGAACCGTCGTCTTGTTCAACGCCTGGAACCCCGATGGACTCCCACTCCTCCTATAACGACGCCGCGCTGAACGCGCTGGCGCAGCAGGTGGCCGCCGCGGCCCTCGAGAAGCGGGTGATGGTGGCGACGGCCGAGTCCTGCACCGGTGGCTGGATCTCCAAGGCCCTGACCGACCTGGCTGGCAGCTCGGCCTGGTTCGAAGCGGGCGTCGTGACCTATAGCTACAGCGCCAAGGAGGCCCTGCTTGGGGTGAACCCCCGGACGCTGGAGCGGACCGGCGCGGTAAGCGAGGAAACCGTGCTCGAGATGGTGTCGGGCGCGTTGGCCCGGTATGGCGCCGGCGTGGCGGTGGCGGTGACCGGCATCGCGGGGCCCTCAGGCGGCACACCGGAGAAGCCGGTCGGTACCGTCTGGATCGGCTGGAAGCGCCGCGGGGGCTACGCCCACGCGAAAGTCTTCCATTTCTCCGGCGATCGCGAGGCAGTTCGCCGACAGACCGTGGCCGCGGCTTTGGCTGGAATAGTTACCGAGCTGAACGGGTAACCCGCCCAGCTGTGGCAAAATCAATCGCTGACGGATCGCAGTCCCTGAGACCCCGCTCCGGCAAGATACCTACCTACACATAAGCACACCGGAAACTACGATGGACGACAATAAGCGCAAGGCGCTGGCGAGTGCCCTCGGCCAGATCGAAAAGCAGTTCGGCAAGGGTGCTGTCATGCGTCTTGGCGACCGCGTGGACGACCAGATCGACACGGTCTCCACCGGCTCCCTGGGCCTGGATATCGCCCTCGGCATCGGCGGCCTGCCGCGCGGCCGTATCGTCGAGATCTACGGTCCGGAATCGTCCGGCAAGACCACGCTCACCCTGCAGGCGATCGCCTCGTGCCAGCGTAACGGCGGCACCGCCGCGTTCGTCGACGCCGAGCACGCGCTCGACCCGACCTACGCCGAAAAGCTCGGCGTGAACGTGGCCGACCTGCTGGTCAGCCAGCCGGATACCGGTGAGCAGGCCCTCGAAATCGCCGACATGCTGGTGCGCTCGGGCGCCGTGGACATGGTGGTGGTCGACTCGGTCGCGGCGCTTACGCCCAAGGCCGAAATCGAAGGCGAAATGGGCGACTCCCACGTCGGCCTGCACGCCCGCCTCATGAGCCAGGCGCTGCGCAAGCTTACGGCCAACATCAAGAAGTCGAACTGCCTGGTCATCTTCATCAACCAGATCCGCATGAAGATCGGCGTGATGTTCGGCAGCCCGGAAACCACCACCGGTGGTAACGCGCTGAAGTTCTATGCCTCGGTCCGCCTCGACATCCGCCGCATCGGCGCGGTGAAGAAGGGCGAGGAAGTCATCGGTTCGGAGACCCGCGTCAAGGTCGTCAAGAACAAGGTGGCGCCGCCGTTCCGCCAGACCGAGTTCGAGATCCTCTACGGCGAGGGCACCTCGCGCGAAGGCGAGATCATCGAGCTGGGCGTGCGCGAGAACCTGATCGACAAGTCGGGCGCCTGGTACAGCTACAAGGGTGATCGCATCGGCCAGGGCAAGGAAAACGTCCGCCAGTTCCTGCGTGACAACCCGGCTATCGCCAACGAAGTCGATGCCGAGCTCCGCGCCCGCCTGCTCGTGAAGCCGGGCCCGTCCGCGGCGAAGGCCGAGCAGGATGAGGTTGAAGAAGAGGCGTGAGCCCGGTGTGGGCGGGGAGGGCACCGATAAGGTCTCCCGCCCCACCCGTACGGCCTACGACAAGGCGCTGGGCCTCCTGGCCCGGCGCGAACACTCCCGCCGCGAACTCCAGCAAAAGCTGGGGCGCGGCGGGTTTTCGCGTGACGAAACGGCCACAGCCGTGGAGCGCCTGGGTGACCAGGGCTACCAGGACGACAGCCGTTTCGCCGAGTCCCTGCTGCGCAGCCGCGTGGGGCAGGGCTACGGTCCCGCCCGCATCCGCGCCGAGTTGCGCAGCCAGGGCATCCCGGACGCCACGGTCCGTTCCCTCATCGAATCCGCCGACGTCGATTGGGACGATCTGGCCGCCAGCCAGCTCCGCCGGCGCTACGGTTCGCCCTCCGCCGATCCGGCAGAGAGGCAGAAACGGGCGCAATTCCTCTTGCGTCGCGGCTTCGCCGCCGCCACAGTACGTGTTCTAACCCACGCCGATGCGGAAGACCCCGACGACGACTGAAGGCAGCGAGCCTTGATTCCGTGACTGGGCGCCTTTCGCGATCCTCGCAGCCCCAAGCCACGATCGCTCATGAAAACCGCCGAAATTCGTTCGACCTTCCTGGAATACTTCCGTACCAAGGATCACACCATCGTGCCGTCGGCATCGCTGGTGCCTTCGAACGACCCGACCCTGCTGTTCACCAACTCGGGCATGGTCCCCTTCAAGAACGTGTTCCTCGGCAGCGAAAAGCCGGGTTACGTCCGCGCGGCCGACGTGCAGCGCTGCCTGCGCGCCGGCGGCAAGCACAACGACCTGGACCAGGTGGGCTACACCGCCCGCCACCACACGTTCTTCGAGATGCTGGGCAACTGGTCGTTCGGCGACTACTTCAAGCGCGATGCCATCCGCTACGCCTGGGAGCTGCTGACCAGCGTCTATAAGCTGCCCGCCGAGCGCCTCTGGGTCACCGTGTACCACACGGATGACGAGGCCTACGACATCTGGAACAAGGAAATGGGCGTCCCGGCCGATCGCATCGTGCGCATCGGTGACAACAAGGGCGCGCCGTTCGCTTCCGACAACTTCTGGCAGATGGCCGACACCGGCCCCTGCGGTCCGTGCACGGAAATCTTCTACGACCACGGCCCGGACGTGGCCGGTGGCCCGCCGGGCTCGCCGGATGAAGATGGCGACCGCTACATCGAGATCTGGAACCTCGTGTTCATGCAGTTCGACCGCGCGCCCGATGGCACGCTCAGCCCGCTGCCGGCGCCTTGCGTCGATACCGGCATGGGTCTGGAGCGCCTGGCGGCCGTGCTGCAGCACGTGCATTCCAACTATGAAATCGACCTGTTCGCGCACCTGATCCGCGAGGCGTCGCGCCTCACGAACACGGCCGACCTCGGCAACAAGTCGTTGCGCGTCATCGCCGATCACATCCGCGCCGCCTCGTTCCTTATCGTCGATGGCGTGCTGCCGTCGAACGAGGGCCGCGGCTACGTGCTCCGCCGCATCATCCGCCGTGCCCTGCGCCATGGCTGGATGCTTGGCGTGCGTGGCGACTTCTTCTGGAAGATGGTCGCGCCGCTGGTCGAGGAAATGGGCGAGGCCTACCCTGAGATCGCCGCGAAGCGTGCGTTCGTGGAGCAGGCGCTCAAGGTGGAAGAAGAGCGCTTCGGCGAAACGCTCGAGCACGGCATGCGCCTGTTCGACGATATCGCGTCGAAGTCCGGCAAGATCATTCCGGGTGCGGACGCGTTCCGCCTGTACGACACCTACGGCTTCCCGGTCGACCTGACCGCCGACATCGCGCGCGAGCGCGAGATGACGGTGGACATGGAAGGCTTCGAGCGTGCCATGGGCGAGCAGCGCGCCCGCGCGCGCGCCGCCAGCAATTTCTCCACCAAGGCGCAGCTGCCGGCGGAAGTCGCCAGCGCATTGCAGCCGACGATCTTCACCGGCTACGAATCGCTCGACCTCGCCGATGCGAAGGTTGTCGCGATCGTCCGTGATGGCAAGGCCGTGGATCAGCTCGCCGATGGCGAAGAGGGTTTCCTGCTGCTCGACCGCACGCCGTTCTATGCGGAATCCGGCGGCCAGGTCGGTGATACCGGCATGATCCGCAACCCGTCGGGCGCGCTCGCCGTGGCGGATACGCAGAAGGTCGGCGGCGCGTTTTTCGCGCACTTCGGCACCTGGCAAGGTTCCGCTCCGCTGCTGAAGGGCGCGGTCGTGGGTGCGTCGGTCGATGGCGCCCAGCGCCAGGCCACGGTCCTCAACCATTCGGCGACCCACCTTCTGCACGCCGCGCTGCGCACCGTGCTCGGCGACCACGTGAGCCAGAAGGGCTCGTTGGTCGCGCCGGAGCGCCTGCGTTTCGACTTCTCGCACTTCAAGCCGGTGACCGGCGAGGAGCTGGCCGAGATCGAGCGCATGGTGAATGACGAAGTGCGTCGTAATGCCTCGGCGGATGTCCATCACATGGGCTACGACGAAGCCATCGAGTTCGGGGCCATGGCCCTGTTCGGCGAGAAGTACGGCGCCGAAGTGCGCGTGTTGAAGATGGGCGATTTCTCCACCGAGTTGTGCGGCGGCACCCACGTGACCCGCACCGGTGACATCGGCCTGTTCAAGATCGTGTCGGAGTCGGGCGTCGCCGCTGGCGTGCGTCGCATTGAGGCCGTGACCGGCGCGGGCGCGATGGCGCGCGTGGCGGATGAAGAGCGGATCCTGGGCGAAGTCTCCGGCCTGCTCGCCGCTACCGGCGACGAGGTGGTCGACAAGCTGCGCCAGCTCTTCGACAAGCAGAAGAAACTCGAAAAAGAGATCGAATCCTTCAAGGCCAAGGCGGCCAACTCGGCCTCGGCCGACCTCGCCGAGTCCGCTACTGACGTGGCAGGTATCAAGGTGGTCGCCGCGCGCCTCGAAGGGCTGGATGCCAAGTCGCTGCGCGACAGCCTCGATGCCCTCAAGCAGAAGCTGGGCGACTGCGCGGTGATCCTGGCTGGTGCGGCCGACGGCCGCGTTTCGCTGGTCGCGGGCGTCGGCGGCGCGGCGCTGAGCCGGGTCAAGGCAGGCGATCTGGTGGCCGAGGTTGCCTCAAAGATCGAGGGCAAGGGCGGCGGCCGCCCGGACATGGCGCAGGGCGGTGGCATCGACAGCCCGGCGCTGCCAGGCATCCTGGCCGACATCCCGGCCTGGGTGGAAGGCAAGCTTCGCTGAACGAACCCCGGCTGGCCCCTCAACGGGGTGCCGTAAAGGCGCCCCGGTCATCGGATTCGGCCGCCCGTGCGTTGCACCACCGTGTTTGGCTCAGCTAGTATGATCTGATGTCGGCGCGCGTTTTTCGGCATCGATGAGTCGGGTCGATATAGGCAGGACAGCTGGTCAGCGACACGCACACAACAAGCCGGGGAAGGCAGATCGGCCTTCGATGGTCGAGAAGTCAATCCACCGGCGGCAAGACTCGGGGTGAGTTGTCGTAGGTGGGGAAGCCAATACCTGATTTTATGGAGTATCAATCATGCTGATTCTGACCCGCCGGGTCGGTGAAACCCTGATGATCGGCGACGAGGTGACCGTCACTGTTCTGGGTGTCAAAGGTAACCAGGTGCGCATTGGTATCAACGCACCGAAAAATGTCGCGGTCCATCGCGAAGAGATTTACCAGCGCATCAAGAACGAGAACGATCCCGCCGGCCATTCGGGCGACGACCACGACCAGTAAAAAGCTTTACGGCCGACGCAAGGATCAGTATCCTTGCTGGCTCGTTCGGGCACCTGCCTAACGAACGATCAAAATGGAGAGTTGCCCGAGAGGCCGAAGGGGCTCCCCTGCTAAGGGAGTATAGGGTCAAAAGCCTTATCGAGGGTTCGAATCCCTCACTCTCCGCCAGTTACGCAAGACGCCCCGCAAGGGGCGTTTTGCGTTTCTGCGTCCGTTGTTTTCGTTGCTGCGCCAATCGCGTTTTTGTTTTTTTCCTGTGGGAGCGCGCTTGCGCGCGATGGACGCTGCCGCGAGCACCCATCGCGTGCAAGCACGCTCCCACAGGCGCGCTCCCACAACAGCTGGTTTTGCCGGGCGCACAAACAAAAACACCGGCCAGTGGCCGGTGTTTTCGATGAAACGATTGGTCGGGGAGACAGGATTCGAACCTGCGACTTCTACGTCCCGAACGTAGCGCTCTACCAGGCTGAGCTACACCCCGACGGGAGCCGCGTATATTAGCCATGACCGGGCCCCCTTGCAACACTTCGTCTCACTTTTTTTACAAAGTGCCCGCAGGGCCGTCCGCGGCCATCTGATACTCTATGGGGCTGCCGCTTGGCGCCCCACGTACTGCCCGAAGAGGATTTGCATGGCACTCACCCCGGCCCGCACGATGCCTGGTGTCCTCGAGCTCCTGCCGCTCGACCAGATCGCGTTCCAGCGCATGCTGGATACCATCCGCCGTAACTACGAGCGGTTCGGTTTCCTGCCCATCGAAACGCCGGTGATCGAGCATAGCGACGTCCTGCTGACCAAGACCGGCGGCGAGACCGAGCGCCAGGTGTACTTCGTGCAGTCCACCGGCTCGCTCAACGCGGCCGACAAGGAGCAGGGTGCCGTGCCGGAACTGGCGCTGCGCTTCGACCTGACCGTGCCGCTGGCCCGTTACGTGGCCGAGCATGAGCACGATCTCAGCTTCCCGTTCCGCCGCTACCAGATGCAGCGCGTGTACCGCGGCGAGCGCGCCCAGCGCGGCCGCTTCCGCGAGTTCTACCAGTGCGATATCGATGTCATCGGCAAGGATTCGCTGTCGGTGCGTTACGACGCCGAGATCCCGGCGGTCATCTACAGCGTGTTCCGCGAACTCAACATCGGCGCATTCACCATCCAGCTCAATAACCGCAAGCTCATGCGCGGCTATCTCGAGAACCTGGGCGTGGCCGACGCGGAACAGCAGATGCTCGTGCTGCGCGAAGTCGACAAGCTCGACAAGCGGGGCCCGGACTACGTGCGTGAAACCCTCACGGGCGAAGCCTTCGGTCTCTCTGCGGATGTCGCCGACAAGATCCTCGCCTTCGTCCAGGTGCGCTCGACCGGCGTGGACGATGCGTTCGCCAAACTCGACGCGCTCGGTACCGGTTCGGAAGCCTTCGAACAGGGCAGGGCGGAACTGAAGGAAGTGCTGGGCCTGATCCGCGACTTCGGCGTGCCCGAAACGCATTTCGCGCTGAACCTCTCGATCGCCCGCGGCCTCGATTACTACACGGGCACCGTCTATGAGACGACGCTCAACGACCACCTCGGCATCGGCTCCATCTGCTCGGGCGGCCGTTACGAGAACCTGGCTGGCCAGTACACCAAGTCGCACCTGCCGGGCGTCGGCATTTCCATCGGCCTGACCCGCCTGTACTGGCAGCTGCGCGATGCCGGCCTGATTTCCACGGCGCAGAGCACCGTCGACGTGCTGGTCACCCAGATGGATGCGGCGCAGATGCCCGCGTACCTTGCCGTGGCCAACGAGCTGCGCACCGCCGGCATCGCCACCGAGGTCGTGCTGGAGGGTGGCAAGCTCGGCAAGCAGTTCAAGTACGCCGACCGCGCCGGCATCCGCTTCGTGATCGTGCTGGGCGAGGATGAAATCGCCAAGGGCGTGGTCACGGTGAAGGACCTGCGCCGCGAAGACCAGTTCGAGGTATCGCGCGCGGACCTGGTGAAGACCCTGCGCGTCGAGCTGGCCCAGGCCGAGATCGGCGCGCTGGCGAAACCCTGACCCATCCCAACCCCAACCCCTGTGGGAGCGCGCTTGCGCGCGATCGGACTAGCGGCACACCCATCGCGCGCAAGCGCGCTCCCACGACACTGCAGTACTCAGAACGGTAGTTCGCCATGACCAGCAGCATCCTCCTCGACGGCCGCAGCCTTACGCGCGGCCAGGTTGTCGCCATCGCCCGCCAGGGCGCGTCCATCACGCTCGATGAGAAGCAGCTGCTGAAGGTGAAGCGCGCTGCCGACTTCCTCGCGGAAAAGGTGGGTGGCGGCGAGCCGATCTACGGCGTCACGACCGGTTTCGGCAGCAACGCCGACAAGCTGCTCGGCGCGCACCGCGTGCGTGACGAGCTGCCGGGCGGCAACCCCGAGGCGCGCGATGGCACGCTGATGGAAGAGCTGCAGCACAATCTGATCATCACCCACGCCGTGTGCGTGGGTAAGCCGTTCTCGGTGGATGTGGTCCGCGCCATGCTCGCCATCCGCGTGAACACGCTGATGCGCGGTCATTCGGGCATCCGCGTCGAGACCCTCCGTGCGCTGGCCGAGCTGCTCAACCGCAACGTCATCCCGGTGATCCCGGAGAAGGGTTCGGTGGGCGCCAGCGGCGACCTCGCACCGCTTTCGCACCTCGCCATCGTGCTGCTCGGCGGCGGCGAAGCGTTCTACGAAGGCGAGCGCATCTCGGGCGCCGAGGCGCTGAAGCGTGCCGGCCTCGAGCCCGTGCGTCTTTCCTTCAAGGAAGGCCTGGCGCTCAACAACGGCACTACCCAGATGCTCGCGACGGGTGTGCTGGCGCTGGCTTCGATCGAAACCCTGATCAAGACCGCCGACCTCGCACTGGCGATGACCCTCGATGCGTTCGCTGGCCGCACCGGCGCGTACGCGGAAGAAGTGCATGCGCTGCGTCCGCACCCGGGCCAGGTCGCCGCGGCCAATGAGTTCCGCCGCCTGCTCGAAGGTTCCACGCTCGCCGACATCGCCTACCACCTGGTGCCGCGCTTCCGCCCGTGGCTGTCGGATTCGTGGTCGGAGCCGGCCGAACAGGCCTACCGTTTCGACATCGGCTGGGACTGGGTCCCGGCGACGCAGCGCCATGGCAAGGAGGCGTTCTATTCGCGCTTCCTGCCGTTCAAGGGCGGCAAGAAGCACCAGCCGCAGGATGCCTACTGCCTGCGCTGCGCGCCGCAGGTACATGGCGCTGTCCGTGATGCGTGGGAGCAGGCCTGCCGCGTCTTCGATGTGGAACTCAACGCCGTTACCGATAACCCGCTGGTGTTCCCGGATGCCGAGAACGCCGAGGTCATCGAAGACCAGGTGATCTCCGCCGGCCACTTCCATGGCATGCCGCTCGCGCTGGCGATGAGCTACGTCAAGGCGGCGATCCCCGTGCTCGCGTCGATCTCCGAGCGCCGCACGGCGAAGCTCGTGGATCCCGCGAACAACGACGGCCTGCCGGCGTTCCTCATCGGCAACGAAGACGCCACCGATTCGGGCTTCATGATCGTGCAGTACACCGCCGCGGCGCTGGTCAACGACCTCGCGACCCGCGCGCATCCGGCATCGGTGTATTCGGTGCCGACGAGTGCGAATGCCGAGGACCACGTATCCATGGGCGCCAACGAAGCGCGCCACGTGCTGGAAATGACCGAAGACCTCGGCCATGTGCTGGCCATGGAGCTGTACACGGCGGCGCAGGCGCTCGAATACCGTCAGGACATGCTCAATGCGGCCCGCGCGCTCTCCAAGCGCGGCGACTGGCAGGCGCTGGCGTCGAAGATCAACGGCGCGCCGCGTACGGATTCGCCGCACTACGCGCAGTTCGAGAAGGAAGTGCGCGCGCTGATGGGCGCGCTCGCGGGCGCCGAGGACTTCCACGGCGGCGTTGCCGTGCGCAAGGCCCTGGCGGCGCTTCGCGAGCACATCGCCTTCATGCAGCGCGACCGCGCGATGGATGGCGACGTGCGGGCTGTCTGCGAGCTGGTGGCCTCTGGCCGCCTTGTCGCGGGCGACGCCTAAGCCTCATCGTTGGCCGCGGCGTCCTCGGGCACCGCGGCGTCCTCCTGCACCGCGGCCGCTTGCTGCCGAGTCTCGACGTAGGCCTCGTCCTCATCCGCCCAGGGATCGCAGGCCGCGGCAAGCACGGCCTCGTGTTCCTCGCCCAGCAGGAAGCTCTCGACCAGGCCTGAGCGCACGTTCACCAGGTACTGGTAGAGCTGCGCGTCGTTCCGCAGCCCCAGCTTCAGCATGGCCGAGCGCTTCTGCCGGCTGATCGTCTTGATGCTGCGGGTCATCAGGCGCGCCACCTCGGCCAGCGACAGCCCCCGCGCGTAGGCGCGAAGCACGGCGATCTCGCGCTGGGTAAGGCGTTCATGCGCGTCGCGGCGCGCGTTTGCCTCGTCCACTTCACGGAAGGCCCTGCGCACGGCGGGGCTGAGGAACCTGCGCCCGATGCTCGCCGCGTGCACCGCCGCCGGGATGCCACGCAGGGCGGTGCGTTTGTCGAGCAGGGCGGCCACACCCAGGTCGAGCATGAGGCGCAGGTTGGCGACGTTATCGAGGCGGCTCATGACGACGATCCCCACATCGGGGCGGATGGTCCGGATCCGCCGGACCAGGCTGACGCCGTCCGGGTGCCGGCCCACGGGCATGTTGGGGTCGGCGACGACGACCTCGACATCGACATCGGCGAGGGTCTCGACAAGGGTGTCGGTGTCGTTGACGCAGGCGACCACGCGGTAGCTGTGCTTCTTGAGGACGGTTTCGACTCCGGCGGCGACGACAGGCTGGTCGTCGGCGATGACAACGGGGATCGTCATGCGGCGGCTCATGGCTCCAGGGGATTCAGCCGTCATCTTGGCGACCGCCCGACCCGCGGTATATGGAACAAAAGCGCAATCTTCTGTCGGCGATTTCTCTGATTAGTTGCCACTGTGTAGTTGTCGGCCTACAATGAGCTACCGTATTAACGCGTTAGTACATTATGAAGCGACGCTCCCTCGATCCCGAGACCCCGTCAGACTCGGCGGAAACCAGCCTGTGCGAGGCGCTGCTCGGCCTCTCAACGGTCGATGAGATGCGGGCCTTCCTCCACGACCTGTGCACCCCGGCCGAGATCGAGGTCATGGTGGATCGCTGGCGGGTGGTGCCCTACCTGCTCGACGGCCGCTCGTACCGGGAGATCCACGAGCGGACCGCGGTCAGCATCACCACCATCGGGCGCGTCGCCCGCTACCTCAACCAGGGGGCAGGGGGCTACATGGCCGCCGCCGCCCGCCGCAACCAGGGGACGGGCGCATGAAGCCACGTGATCGCCTGCGCATCGCCATGCAGAAGTCCGGCCGCCTGACCGAGCCGGCCCAGGAGCTGCTGGCGCGCTGTGGCCTAAAATTCCGCCAGAGCCGCGACAAGCTGTTCTGCTTCGGCGAAGGTGAACCCGTCGACCTGCTGCTCGTGCGCGATGACGATATCCCCGGCCTGATCGCCGAAGGCGTCTGCGACCTCGGCATCGTCGGCCGCAACGTGCTGCGCGAATTCCAGCTCTCCAACCCGGAAGCGGGCAGCGGCCTCGATGAACTGCGCCCGCTGGGCTTCGGTAGCTGCCGGCTTTCGATCGCGCTGCCGCACGACGAACCGTACGATAACCCGGCGCAGCTGCACGGCCAGCGCATCGCGACTTCGTATCCGGGCCTGCTCGGCGACTGGCTGCGCACGCACAACGTAGACGCCAAAGTCGTCTTCCTTGCCGGCTCCGTGGAAATCGCGCCGCGCCTCGGCACGGCCGATGCCATCTGTGACCTGGTTTCCAGCGGCGCCACCCTCGTGGCCAACCAGCTGCGCGAGGCGGCGGTCATCGTCGAGAGCGAAGCCGTGCTTGCGGGCCACCGCGTACTGCCCAGCGATGAGCGCGGCGAGATCGCTGAATTGCTACTCCGGCGGCTGGATGGCGTGATCCAGGTGCGCGACTCGCGCCTGATCCTCATGCAGGCCTCGCGCGAGGCGTTGCCCGCGATCACCCGCCTGCTGCCCGGCCTGCCGATCCCCACGCTCACCGCGGTGGATGGCGCGCCGGACCAAGTGGTGCTGCAGGCGCTCTGCGCGGGCAGCGTGAGCTGGCGCCAGCTCGAAGACATGAAGCGTGCGGGTGCGCGCGACATGCTGGTACTGCCGGTGGAGAAGATGCTGGCATGAAGCGGATCGACTGGAACACGCTTGACGAAGCAGGGCGAGATGCCGCGCTGGCACGGCCCGCGCAGTCGCGTTCGAAGGCGCTGCGCGAAGGCGTCGAAGCGATCGTCGCCGATGTGCGGGCGCGTGGCGACGAAGCGTTGCGGGAGCTGACCGCGCGCTACGACGGGGTGACGCTCGCGGCGCTCGAAGTGACCGATGAGGAATTCGCCGCCGCCGAAGCGCGCCTCGACCCGGCCCTGAAGGCTGCCGTTCGCGAAGCCGCCGAACGCATCGAGCGCTTCCACCGTGCCGCCGCACCGACCGCGGTCAGCGTCGAGACGGCGCCGGGTGTGCGTGTGGAGCGCGTGCTGCGGCCCATCCGCCGGGTGGGCCTGTACGTCCCCGCCGGCGGCGCGCCGCTGCCCTCCACGGCCATCATGCTTGGCGTGCCCGCGGGCATCGCCGGCTGCCAGGAGGTCGTGCTGTGCACGCCGGTGCAGGCGAACGGACGCTGCGACGATGCGGTGCTGTTTGCCGCAAGGGCAACCGGCGTGCACAAGGTCTTCAAGCTCGGCGGCGCGCAGGCGATCGCCGCGGTGGCCTATGGCACCGCATCGGTCCCGCGCTGTGACAAGCTGTTCGGCCCGGGTAACGCCTGGGTGACCGAGGCAAAGCTGCAGGTCTCGGGCGACCCCGATGGGGCGGCGATCGACATGCCCGCGGGTCCTTCCGAGGTGCTCGTTATCGCGGATGCCGATGCGGAGCCGCGCTTCATCGCCGCCGACCTGCTCTCGCAGGCGGAGCATGGGCCGGATTCGCAGGTGCTCCTGGTCAGCCCGTCGGCAGAACTGCTCGACAAGGTCGAAGCGGAAGTCGAACGCCAGCGGCTCGAATTGCCCCGCGCGGACACCGCAGCCAGCGCGCTCGCCGAGAGCCGCCTCGTCCATGTCCGTGACCTCGGCCAGGCGCTCTCCGTGAGCAACCGCTACGCACCGGAACACCTGATCATCCAGACCGCCCAACCGCGCGACCTCCTCGATGGTGTCGAATCCGCGGGCTCAGTCTTCCTCGGTGAATGGACGCCCGAATCGCTCGGCGATTACTGCAGCGGGAGCAACCACGTGCTGCCCACCTACGGCTACGCGCGCAGCTACAGCGGCGTCTCGGTCGCCAGCTTCCAGAAGCAGGTGACGGTGCAGGAAGCCAGCGCCGCCGGCTTGCGCGCGATCGGCCCATGCGCCGCGACGCTCGCCGCGGCGGAACAGCTCGAGGCGCACCGTCGTGCGGTCACCCTGCGCCTCGAGGCGATGGGGGCCGAAGCATGAGCGTGCTCGACCTTGCCCGTCCCGATATCCGCGCGCTGGCGCCGTATTCGAGCGCACGCATGGAAGCCTCCGGCGGTACCGTGCTGCTCAACGCGAACGAGTCCGCACGCGCGCCGAGTTTTCCCGGTGGCGATGGACTGAACCGCTACCCGGATCCCCAGCCGCGTGGCCTCGTCGACACCCTGGCCGAGCTGTATGGCACCACGCCGGATCGCGTGCTCGTCACGCGTGGCAGCGACGAAGCGATCGACCTGCTCACCCGCGCGTTCTGCCGCGCGGGCCAGGACGGCATCGTCATCTCGCCGCCCACCTTCGGCATGTACGCGGTCTCCGCGCGTATCCAGGGCGCGGCCGTGGTCGAGGCGCCCCTCGAAGCGGATGGCTCGCTCGACACCGGCAAGCTGCTCGCCGCAGTCACCCCGGCAACGAAGCTGGTCTACGTCTGCACGCCCAACAACCCGACCGGCAACCTCGTGCCGCTCGAGGCGCTACGCGATCTCGCCGAGGCCTTGCAGGGCAGGGCGCTGCTGGTCGTCGACGAAGCCTATGCCGAATTCTCCGGCACGCCGAGCGCGACGCGGCTGCTCGATACCTTCGAGCACATCGCCGTCCTTCGCACGCTCTCGAAAGCCTGGTCGCTGGCGGGCGCGCGGGTCGGTGCACTGGTCGCCCGCGCGGAGGTGATCGGCCTGCTGCGCCGGATCATCGCACCGTACCCGCTGCCTTCCCCGTGCGTGGATGCGGCGCTGGCCGCGCTCTCCTACGAGGGCCGGCGCGTGCAGCGCCACCACGTGCACGAACTGCTGAATGAGCGCGCACGCATGGCCGTCGCACTGGCAAAGGCACCGAGTGTGCGCGAAGTACTCCCGTCGCATGCCAACTTCCTGGCCGTCCGTTTCGACGATGCCGCCGGCACCTACCGGCGCCTGCTCGCCGCGGGCGTCGTCGTGCGCGATATCACGAAGTATCCCGGCCTCGGCGATGCGTTGCGCATCACCATCGGCACCGGCAACGAGAACGACCGCGTGCTTGCCGTGCTGCGAGCGGGGGCCAGCGCATGAGCCGCAAGATCCTCTTCGTGGACCGCGATGGCTGCCTGATCGAGGAGCCTGCCGACGAGCAGATCGACAGCTTCGAAAAGCTCGCGCTCATGCCCGGCGTCGTGGCCGCGCTGCAACGCTTCGTGGGTGCAGGCTACGAGCTGGTGATGGTGACCAACCAGGACGGCCTGGGCACGCCCGCGTTCCCGCAGGAAGCCTTCGATGGCCCGCACAATCTCCTGCTGCGGATCCTCGGCTCGCAGGGCATCACCTTCCGCGAACAGCTGATCGATCGAAGCTTTCCCCACGAGAACCGTGACACGCGCAAGCCGAACACGGGCCTGGCACGGCACTGGCTCGCCGACGACAGCTGGAGCCGCGGCCAGTCCGCCATGGTCGGCGACCGCGAGACGGATACAGCCTTCGCGGCGAACATGGGCGTGCGTGGCTTTCTTGTCGGCGCGAGCGGCCAGGGTTGGGCGGAGATCGCCCACGCGGTGCTCGATGCGCCACGCGTCGCCGAGATCACCCGCAAGACGAAGGAGACCGCCATCCGCGTCCAGGTGGACCTGGATCGGGTGGCCGAGCCGGTCGTCAGCACGGGCCTGGGCTTCTTCGACCACATGCTCGAGCAGATCGGGAAGCACGGCGGTTTCGCCCTGAGCCTGCGTTGCGACGGCGACACCCACATCGACGAACACCACACGATCGAGGACTGCGCGCTGGCGCTCGGCCAGGCCCTGCGTGTCGCCCTGGGCGACAAGCGCGGCATCGGCCGTTACGGCTTCGCATTGCCCATGGATGAAAGCGCCGCGCGCGCGGAACTGGATCTCTCCGGGCGCCCGTACTTCGTCTTTGAAGGCACGTTCCCGCGCGAACGCGTGGGCGATGTGCCGACCGAACTGGTGCCGCATTTCTTCCGCTCGCTCTGCGAAACGCTCGGGGCGAACCTGCACCTCACCGTGCACGGCGAAAACGCGCACCACATGGTGGAGGGCTGCTTCAAGGTGGTCGCACGCACCCTGCGCCAGGCGATCCGTCGCGAAGGTGCCGAGTTGCCCAGCACGAAGGGCAGCCTGTGATGCGCGTGGTCCTCGTCGATGCCGGCGGCACCAATATCGGCTCCGTGCGTTACGCCTTGCAGCGGCTTGGCACCGATGCCGAACTCACCGCGGACCCAGCGCGGATCCGCTCGGCCACGCACGTTATCCTGCCGGGCGTCGGTGCGGCTGGGCCCGGCATGCGCCGCCTGCGCGAAGCGGGCCTGGTCGATGTACTGCGCGGACTGAAGCAGCCAGTGCTCGGCGTCTGCCTCGGCATGCAGCTGCTTTGCGAGCGCTCCGACGAGGGCGATACGGAATGCCTGGGTGTCGTGCCTGCGAACGTGCGCCACATCCCCGTCGCGCCCGGCCTCCGTGTGCCGCACATGGGCTGGAACCATCTGGCAGCCCACGGCTCACATCCGCTCACCGCCGGCCTGCGCGAAGGCGATACGGCGTACTTCGTGCACAGCTACGCCGTACCCGTCGGCGATTACACGCTCGTCGCGAGCGAGCACGGCACGCCGTTCTCCGCCGTGGTCGCCGCCGATAACTTCATGGGCATGCAGTTCCACCCCGAGCGCTCCGCCCGGGTGGGTGCCCAGCTTCTCCGGAATTTCCTTTCGCTATGACCCTCCCCATTCCCGCGATCGACCTGCGCGACGGCAAGGTCGTCCGCCTGTTCAAGGGCGACTACGAGCAGCAGACCACCTTCGCCTTTGAGCCCGTGGAGCTGGCCCGGCGCTACGCTGCCGACGGTGCCACGTGGTTGCATGTGGTGGACCTGGATGGCGCGCGTTCCGGCCAGTTCGAGAACCTGCCCACGCTGATGGCGATCGCGGCATCCGCCGGGCTCGCCGTGCAGGCGGGTGGTGGCATCCGCGATGAGGAGGGCGTGCGCCGCCTGCTCGATGCGGGCGTGGCGCGTGTCGTGGTCGGCAGCATCGCGATTCGCGAGCCGGAGGCAGTGGCGGCGTGGATCGGACGCTATGGCGCGGAGCGCATCGTGCTGGCGCTCGATACGCGCTTTCGCGATGGCGCGTGGCGCCTGCCGAGTGCCGGCTGGACGGCGGAGGAGCCGCGCACGCTGGACGACCTGCTGCCGTTCTACATGGAAGCCGGTGCGCGGCACCTGCTGTGCACCGACATCGACCGCGACGGCACCATGACCGGCCCGAACACCGCCTTGTATCGCCACGTGGCGGCCATCGCGCCGACGCTGCGCGTGCAGGCTTCGGGCGGTGTGCGCTCGCTGGCTGACGTCACCGGCCTGGCCTTGCAGGGGGTGGCGGGCGTGATCCTCGGCCGCGCACTGCTGCAGGGTGAATTCACGATGGCCGACGCGCTCGCCGTGACCGCCAGGGCGGACGCCGCATGCTGAGCCGCCGGATCATTCCCTGCCTGGATGTGCGCGACGGCCAGGTCGTGAAAGGCGTGCGTTTCCGCGACCACGTGGTGGTCGGTGAGATCGTGGAGCTCGCGCTGCGCTATCGCGACGAAGGCGCCGACGAGCTCGTGTTTTACGACATCACGGCGAGCCCCGAGGGCCGCCGCGTCGACCGCGACTGGGTCGAGCGCGTCGCCCGCGAAATCGATATTCCGTTCTGCGTCGCCGGCGGCATCCGTTCGGTCGATGATGCGCGCGAGGTGTTGCATGCCGGTGCGGACAAGGTGTCGATCAACTCGCCCGCACTGGAACGTCCGGCACTGGTGCGCGAGATCGCCGATGCGTTCGGCGTGCAGTGCGTGGTCGTCGGTGTCGACAGCCTGCGTGACGAGGACGGCGAATGGCGGGTGCGCCAGTACACCGGCGATCCCACGCGCACCAAGGCGCTGCGCAAGCGCACGCTCGACTGGATCGAGGAAGTGCAGGCCCTGGGTGCCGGCGAAATCGTGTTGAACTGCATGGGCACCGATGGCGTGCGCCGTGGGTACGACCTGGAACAGTTGCGCGCCGCACGCGCGCTGGCGCAGGTGCCGCTGGTCGCATCCGGTGGCGCCGGTACGCCGGCGCACTTTGTCGACGTCTTCCGCGATGCGGATGTCGATGCCGCGCTCGCGGCCAGTGTGTTCCATTCCGGCGATATCGCCATTCCCGCCCTGAAGCGCGAGCTGCGCGCGCAGGGCATCGAGGTACGCGTATGACCCCCGATTTCGCCAAGGGCGATGGCCTGATACCTGCGATCGTCCAGCACGTCCGCACGGGCGAGGTGCTGATGCTTGGCTACATGGACGAGGCGGCGCTCGCGAAGACCCGTGACACCGGCCTCGTGACGTTCTTCAGCCGCAGCAAACAGCGCCTGTGGACGAAGGGCGAGACCTCCGGCGACACGCTGGCACTGGTCGATCTGAAGATCGATTGCGACAACGACACGCTACTGGTGCGCGCCATTCCGGCCGGCCCGACCTGCCACACCGGCACGACGAGTTGCTTCGGAAACGACGTGGTTCCGTCGCTCGGCTTCCTCGCCGAACTCGATGCGCTGGTGGCCTCACGCCACGCCGAGCGGCCGGACGGCAGCTACACGACCCGGCTGTTTGAAGGCGGCATCCGTCGCATGGCACAGAAGGTGGGCGAGGAGGGCGTCGAGACGGCGCTCGCCGCCGTCGCCGAAGACGACGACGCACTGATCGGCGAGGCTGCCGACCTGGTATTCCACCTGATGGTGGTGCTGCGTGCGCGGGGGATTGGGTTCGGCCAGGTCGCCGCAAAACTGGCTTCACGCCACAAGTGACGGCTAGCGCCGTGGCAGGTGCACTTTAGAGCATGATTTGTGGGAGTGAGCTTGCGAACGATGCTCTTTCGCGGAGCCATCGTTCGCAAGCTCACTCCCACAACAGGAGCGGTTTTGCGGATCAGAGGATCGCGAGGACCGCTTCCGGCGGCCGTCCGACGGCGGCCTTCTTCCCGTTGATGAACACCGGCCGCTCGATGAGCTTCGGGTGTTCCACCATGTAGGCGATGAGTTCCGCGCGGCTGCCTTCGGCAGGCGCGCCGGCGTACTCATCCTCGCCCTTGCGCATCAGCGCGCGTGGCTCGAGGCCAAGCAGCTTGAGCACGCGATCCAGTTCCGCCGCGGTGGGCGGAACCTTCAGGTATTCGACGATCACCGGCTCGACGCCGTGCTCCTGGAGGAGCGCCAGCGTCTCCCGCGATTTAGAGCACCGCGGGTTATGCCAAAGCGTGGCGGGCACGCTTAGAAGTTGCCGCCGCGGTTACCACCACCGCCGCCACCGCCGCGGTTGCCGCCGCGCGGGCCACGGTTGCCACCGCCGGCGCCACCCTGGCCGCCGCGGTTACCGCCACCGGGACCACGCGGGCCACGGTTGCCGCCTGCGCCGCCACCGGAGGCGCGGTTGCCACCGGAACGGCTCGGGCCGCCCTGGCCGCCGGCAGCGCGATTACCGCCGCCCTGGCCGCCGTAGCCGCCACCGCCCTGGCCGCCGCCGTAGGAACGGTTACCACCGCCCTGGCCGCCACCCTGGGCGCGATTACCGCCGCCCTGGCCACCCTGGCCACCACGCGGGCCACGGCTGCCGCCGCGATTGCCCGACGGGCCGCCTGCAACATTGCCGTTGGCATTGCCGCCACCGCCACCGGTGCGGCTATCGCCGGCGAACCAGGTGCGCATCGCCGGCAGCTCCTGGCCCGGCGCCACGCGGCGCGAGGAGGGCTTGCGCGGCTTGGAGGCGCGGTCCGGGCGAGCGACATTGCCGTTCACTTCGCGGCCACCGCCGCCACCCGGCCTGCCGCCGCGACCACCGCGGCCGCCACGGCCCGGTGTGTCGTCACGCAGGCGATCGAAGGCGGTGAGTTCGCGGGCTTCATCGTGGCGCGCCGAGCTCCAGGCGCCCGTGGACGCCTTGTCCGGGCGGTACTCGGTGACGTGGCGCGGGGCGCGGCGCTGGTGCACCACGGCGCTCAGGGTCAGGACCGGTGCCGGTGCACCCAGGCCAGCGCGCTCGCGCAGGGCCTTGATGGCGGTCTCGTCGAGGTTTTCGCAATCGCCGCGGCGCAGGGCGCGCGGGAGTTCGACCGTGCCGTAGCGGATGCGCTTCAGGCGGCTCACGAGGAAGCCCTGCGAATCCCACAGCCGGCGCACTTCGCGGTTGCGGCCTTCGCGGATCGTGACGCGGAACCAGCTGTGGCTGCCGCCGCGGCTGATGATGGCGATTTCGTCGAAGCGGGCGGGGCCGTCTTCCAGCTCCACGCCGGCCTTGAGGCGCTCGATGATTTCATCGGGCACTTCGCCGTGCACGCGGCAGAGGTATTCACGCTCCAGGCCGCTCTTCGGGTGCATCAGCGCGTTGGCGAGTTCGCCATCCGTCGTGAGCAGGAGCAGGCCGGTCGTGTTGATATCGAGGCGACCCACGGCGACCCAGCGCGCACCCTTCAGGCGCGGCAGCTGCTCGAACACGGTGGGGCGGCCTTCGGTGTCTTCGCGGGTGGTCACCACGCCTTCCGGCTTGTGGTAGACCAGCACTTCGGCATCGCTGCGGTTATCGGTGGCGACGACGAACTGCTTGCCGTCGAGCCCGACGCGGTCGCCGGCGTGGACGCTGGCGCCAATGCTGGCGACGGTGCCGTTGACCTCGACCTCGCCAGCCTGGATGCGCTGTTCGAGCATCCGGCGCGAGCCGAGGCCGGCGTTGGCGAGCACCTTGTGCAGGCGCTCTTCGAGCTGGGCAGCCTCGCCCGTGGGGGCATCGGCGCGCTTCAGGCTAAGTACGGAACGTTGTGGCGCATTCATGCGCGTGACTCCTCGGGGTTCTGCCCGGCGCCTTCGTCTTCTTCGGCGGCGCCGTCGGGGTTCTCTGCCTCGTCGGCAGTGTGGGAAGCCGCGGCGATGTCGTCATCGCCGGCGGGCGGTTCGTTGGCGGGCTCGTTGCCCTCGTCGCCTTCGCTGGCCTCGGGATCGATCTCGAGGTCCGGATTGGGCAGGGCGGCACGGGCCGGTACGCCATCCGCATCGCCTTCAAGGCGCATCTGCGGGTTGAGCTCTTCGAGGTCGCGGATCTCCGACAGTGGCGGCAGGTTGTCCAGCGACTTGAGGTTGAAGTAATCCAGGAACATGCGGGTGGTGCCGAACAGGGCCGGGCGGCCCGGTACGTCGCGATAACCCACGACGCGGATCCATTCGCGTTCCTCGAGCGTCTTGATGATGTTCGAGGAGACCACCACGCCACGGATCTGTTCGATCTCCGGGCGGGTGATGGGCTGGCGGTACGCGATGAGCGCCAGGGTTTCCAGCAGGGCGCGGGAATAGCGGCTGGGCTTCTCCGCCCACATCCGCGATACCCAGCCATGGACTTCGCGGCGGACCTGGTAGCGCCAGCCGGAGGCGACTTCCAGCAGCTCCACGCCGCGGCCTTCGCAATCCGCGGCCAGCAGGTCGAGCGCCGCCTTGAGCTCGTCCGTGCCGACTTCCTCTTCCTCGCCGAAGATCGCCTTGAGCTGCACGATCGTCATCGGCTGGGTCGACGCCAGCAGCGCCGCTTCCACGATGGGTTTGAGCTGTTCGGGTTGCATAGGCCTTGGGGTGTGCCGTGCCCTCGGGGCGCGGTTCGGTTCGTGCACAGGGGCGGCCGCCTGGGCGGTGCCCCCTGTTCGTGGCCCGGCTGGGCCGTCAGGCGAGCGCTTCTTCGGGCTCGGCCTCCGTCTGTACCTTGGTCTTCAGGTAGATCGGGCCCAGGGCTTGTTCCTGGACGATCTCGACGAGCATTTCCTTCGCGAGTTCGAGCATGGCCAGGAACGTGACCACGACCCCGAGCCGGCCTTCGCTGACGTCGAACAGCGTTTCAAAACGGTGGAACCCACCCGTGCCCAGCGAGTTGAGCAGGTCGCCCATGCGCTGGCGGACGCTGAGCGGCTCGCGCTGGATCGCATGGTGCGTAAACAGATCGGCACGCTTGAGCACATCCTTGAGCGCGAGCAGCATCTCCCTGAGATCGAGCGGGGGCGGCACGCGCACCACGTTGTGTTCGCCGACGAAGGCATGCACCACGGTGGTATCGCGTTCCAGGCGCGGCAGGTCTTCGATGTCCTGCGCAGCCCTCTTGAAGCGTTCGTACTCCTGCAGGCGGCGTACCAGCTCCGCGCGCGGGTCTTCCTCGAGGCCTTCCTCGGCCGGTGGGCGGGGCAGCAGCAGCCTGGACTTGATCTCCGCCAGGATGGCGGCCATCAGCAGGTATTCCGCCGCGAGCTCCAGCCGCATCACCTCGCGCATCATCTCGATGTAATCCATGTACTGCCGGGTGATCTCGGCGACAGGGATGTCGAGGATGTCCAGGTTTTGCCTGCGGATCAGGTAAAGCAGCAGGTCCAGCGGGCCTTCGAACGATTCGAGGATGACTTCCAGCGCATCCGGCGGGATGTACAGATCCTGCGGCATCTGCAGCACGGGCTGCCCGCGTACCAGCGCGAGTGGCATTTCCTGCTGCTGGGGAACGCCGGCAAAGGCATTCCGCGTTTGTTCGACCACCTGGACTTCGGTTGTCTCGTTAGTCATCGGCACACGTCAGAAGGGCCGCATTCAAGCGACCGGGAACGCAAGCAACAAATCGATGCCGTCCGGCGGTTAACCGCCAACTCACCGGGCAAGCCGCGCATCGTCGCCGACGAGCGGAAGGCATGGCCGCTGGATACCCAGGAGGGTCACCGTCTGTGAGATATCGCCGGGAACATAGACCACCGCCGGCCCTGACTGCAGGCCGGGAGGGCGGTACGCCCGAATAAGTTCACCCGATTGACATACAGGGTATAGCGTGTGCCCGCGCAAGTCCAGCGGGGAGCCCTGTGCCGGGCCCGCCATTACGGCAAAATAGCACCCATGCCCCACGACCCGCGCGCCATCATCCATGTCGACATGGACGCTTTCTATGCGTCCGTGGAGGAGCTGGACGATCCCACGCTGGTTGGGAAGCCCGTGATCGTGGGCGGGCTGGGCCGGCGAGGGGTGGTTTCCACCTGCAACTACGAGGCCCGGAAATACGGCGTCCGCTCGGCCATGCCCACCTCCGAAGCCCGCCGGCGCTGCCCGCAGGCCGTCTACATCCATCCCCGGCACGACCGCTACGCGGCCATTTCGGCGGTGGTCTTCGACGTGTTCGCCGAGGTCACGCCGATGATCGAGGGCCTGTCGCTGGACGAGGCCTTCCTCGACGTCACGGGCAGCTTGCGGCTTTTCTCATCCATCGAGGCGATCGGTCGCAGGGTGAAGGAGACCATCCGCGAGCGCACCGGCCTGAACGCGTCCGTCGGCATGGCCCACAACAAGCTGCTGGCGAAGCTCGGCAGCGAGCTTTCCAAGCCGAACGGCTTCCTGCACATCCATGCCGACGAGGTACGCGGCTACCTGGACCCCCTGCCGATCGGGCGGATGTGGACGGTGGGCAAGGTGGCGGAGGAGGCCCTGCACAAGGTGGGGATCCGGACCATCGGCGACCTGCTGCGCGCGGATGCCTGGCGCCTGAACAAGGCGGTGGGCGAACGCCACGCCGCCACGCTTCGCCAGCTCTGCCTGGGCGAGGACAACCGCCCGGTGGTCACCGACGCGCCGGAGGTCTCGATCGGCGCAGAGTGGACTTTTGACGTGGACGTGGAGGACCTGCCGACCGCCGAGGCCTGGCTCCTGCGCCAGTGCGAGCGGGTCGGTGCACGCGCCCGCGGGCGCGAGGTGAAAGCGCGCACCGTGTCGGTGAAACTGCGCGAGCCGCCGTTTGTCACGCACAGCCGGCAGGCGCAGCTGCCGGTGCCGGGGAACGCGACCCCGGATATCTACGCCGTGGCACGGCGCTTGCTAAACGTCTGGTGGCACCAGCATCCGCGGCCTAAGTTGCGCCTGCTCGGTGTCACGCTTTCGGGCTTTGACGCGCGGCATGGCGACGAACAACAGGACATGTTCGCTGCACCATCCGGCGAAAAACGCTCCGATGGCGTGCAGGACCGCATCAATGAGCGCTTCGGAGCCGGGGCGCTGGTGAGGGCGGGCGTGCTGAAGACGCGTGGCCGGGAGTGACCCTACTGCGCTAATGTGTCCGTTTGTGACACGGAAGGTAAGTTTCGCGGGGTGCGGCCATGCCGCCCGTTATCGTCAACCGACAAAAGGCAGGATGGGTAGAACAGCTGATGGCTGACAAGGAAGATCCCAACGTGCGCTATCGCCACGCAAGGATGAAGGTACAGACCGCGGTGCTGATGAGCCGCGGCGGGGAAGCGCACCCCACCGAACTGATCGACATCTCCGCCACCGGCGCCTTGTTGCGCCGCCCTTCCGGCTGGCGCGGCGAGGCCGGCCAGACCTGGATCCTGGACATGGTGTTCGGGCACGACCTGCACATCAACGTGGAAGCCCGCGTCGTACGCGCCGGCGCCCGCCAGATCGGCATGGAATACTCACTGATCCCCGAGGACAAGCAGGCCCCGCTGTGGGAGCTGCTGGGCGGCTACGCCGACACCCTCGAAGCGTGGACTGACGAATAGCCGGACGCCTATCGCGCGCAAGCGCGCTCCCACAGGGTCATCGATACCGTTGGGGGTTATCGAGTTCCTTGTGGGAGCGCGCTTGCGCGCGATGCTCTCTGATCAGGCCTTGGCGGCCTTCTGCTTCGCGCGATCCTCATCCCGCAATTCGCGGCGGAGGATCTTGCCCACGTTCGTCTTAGGCAGCGAATCGCGGAACTCGATCTGCTTGGGCCGCTTGTAGCCGGTGAGCTTCTCGCGGCAGAACTCGCGGAGCGCTTCCTCGGTCAGCGACGGATCCTTGCGGACGACGAAGATCTTCACGACTTCGCCGGAATGCTCGTCGTCGACACCCACCGCGGCGACTTCGGCCACGCCGGGGTGGCTCATGACGATGTCTTCGATCTCGTTCGGGTACACGTTGAAGCCCGAGACCAGGATCATGTCCTTCTTGCGGTCGACGATATACAGGTAGCCGTTGGCGTCCATCTTCGCGATGTCGCCGGTGCGCAGCCAGCCGTTGGCATCGAGCACCTTGGCCGTCTCGTCCGGGCGGTTCCAGTAACCCTTCATCACCTGCGGGCCCTTGATGCAGAGCTCGCCGACTTCGCCGATGGGCAGCACCGTGCCGTCATCGGCCCAGATCTGCACGTAGGTCGAAGGGATCGGCAGGCCGATCGAGCCGTTGTATTCCTTCAGGTCGAGCGGGTTGATGCACGCGGCCGGCGAGGTCTCGGTGAGGCCGTACGCCTCGGCCAGCGTCACCCCGGTGGTCTTCTTCCAGCGTTCCGCCACGGCGCGCTGCACGGCCATGCCGCCGCCGAGCGACAGGTGCAGGCGCGAGAAGTCGAGTTCGGCGAAGCCCGGGGTGTTCAGCAGGCCATTGAAGAGCGTGTTGACGCCGGTGATCGCCGTGAACTTCTCCTTGCCCAGCTCCTTGACGAAGCCCTTCATGTCGCGAGGGTTGGTGATCAGCAGGTTCATGGCACCCATGCGGGTGAAGACCAGGCCGTTCGCCGTCAGCGAGAAGATGTGGTACAGCGGCAGCGCGGTGACGATGATCTCCTCACCGGCGGTGGCGGCGCCGCTGATCCATGCATCGGCCTGCAGCATGTTGGCGATCATGTTGCGGTGGGTCAGCATGGCGCCCTTCGCGACGCCCGTGGTGCCGCCGGTGTACTGCAGGAACGCGATATCGTCGTGGCTGACATCGACCGGGGGCAGGGGGTGCGCCTTGCCACGGCTGATGGCATCGTTGAATCGGGTCTGCTTCGGCAGCTTGAACGGCGGCACTTCCTTGCGGACGTGCTTGACCACGAAGTTGATGATGCTGCCCTTGGGGAAGCCGACCAGGTCGCCGACGCCGGTGGTGACGACGTGCTCCACGCGGGTGCCCGGCAGGGCCTCCTGCACGGTGTGCGCGAAGTTATCCAGGACGACCAGCGCCTTCGCGCCGGAATCCTCGAGCTGGTGGTGCAGCTCGCGGGTGGTGTACAGCGGGTTGGTGTTGACCACCGTGAGGCCGAGGCGCAAGGCGCCGAACAGGACCACTGGATACTGCAGCAGGTTCGGCAGCATGATCGCCACGCGGTCGCCCTTCTTCAGGCCGAGTTCCCCGGAGAGGAAGCCGGCGAAGGCGGCCGAAAGCTGGTCGATCTGCCCGTAGGTCAGTACCTTCCCGAAATTCTTGTACGCAGGGCGGTCACGAAATTTCTGAAACGATTCCTCGAAGACCGCCGCAACGGAGCGGTACGCGTTGACATCGATGTCGGCGGGTACGCCGGCCGGATAGTGGGCAAGCCACGGGCGCTCGTTGCTCATGTACGGGACGGACTCCTGAATGTGGGACGGATTGGAGCATACGCGCGCGTATAGCGGCAAGCCGCATCGCAGCGAGGCACAAAAAAGGAAAATCATGCAGCTACGTACGCTTTTGGCCACCTTACTCCTGATGAGCCTCGCCGTGCTCGCCGCGTGCCACCGCACGCCGGACGATGAGCAAATTCGCAAAGCGATTGCCGCGGCAGCGGCTTCCGCCGAGAAGGGCAGCAGCACGGCGACGGTGGCGGCCCTTTCGGACGACTTCGATGGCAATGCCGGGCAGCTCAGCAAGCGCGATCTGGCCAACCTCGTACGGGTGTTCGCCCTGCGCGGCGAGAAAGTCCACGCGCTCCTCGGCCCGGTCTCGGTCGAGGCGCGCGGCGAGCGCATGGTGGCGACGTTCACCGTCACGCTGACCGCAGGCTCCGGCGTGCTCCCGGACAACGCGGGCGCGTACCGCGTGGAGACCGGCTGGCGGAAAGACGGCGACGCATGGCACTGCATCACCGCCACCTGGACCCGCGCACTGTAGGGGCAAAAAAAAAGCCCGGTTTCCCGGGCTTTTTTCTTGTTACGCCGCCTTGGCGAGCTGGCGCAGCACGTACTGCAGGATGCCGCCGTGGCGGAAGAACTCGCGCTCCTTCGGGGTCAGGAGCAGCACCTTCACGGTGAACTCCTTCACCGAGCCATCCGGACGCGTCGCCTTCACCTGCGCGGTCTTCGACTCGCCGCCATTCAGGCCGGTGATATCGAACACTTCATCGCCCTTCAGGCCGAGCGTCTGCGCGTTCTCGCCATCCTGGAACTGGCAGGGCAGCACGCCCATGCCGACCAGGTTGGAGCGGTGGATGCGCTCGAAGCTCTCGGTGATCACGGCCTTGACGCCCAGCAGCAGCGTGCCCTTGGCCGCCCAGTCACGCGACGAACCGGTGCCGTATTCCTTGCCGGCCAGCACGACCAGCGGGGTGCCGTCGGCCTTGTACTTCATGGCCGCATCGTAGATGGCCATCTGTTCGCCGGTCGGGATGTACTTGGTGTAGCCGCCTTCCACGCCATCGAGCATCAGGTTCTTGATGCGGATGTTGGCGAAGGTGCCACGCACCATCACGTCATCGTTGCCGCGACGCGAACCGTAGGAGTTGAAATCCTTCGGCTCCACGCCCTTCGAGATCAGGAAGCGGCCCGCCGGGCTGTCCTTCTTGATCGAGCCGGCCGGCGAGATGTGGTCGGTGGTGATCGAGTCACCGAAGATGCCCATGGCGCGCGCACCGTGGATGTCTTCGATGGTGCCGGCTTCCTTCGACATGCCGTCGAAGTAGGGCGGGTTCTTGATGTAGGTCGAATCGTCCCACGCGTAGGTCTGGCCATCCGGCGAGGCGATCTGGTTCCAGCGGCTGTCGCCCTTGAAGACGTCGGCGTAGCTGTCCTTGAACATCTCCGGGCTGATGGCGCCGGCGATGAGGTCGGAGATTTCCTGGTTGCTCGGCCAGATGTCCTTCAGGTACACCGGCTGGCCATCGCTGCCCGTGCCGATCGCGTCGGTGGTCAGGTCGATGTTGAGCGTACCGGCCAGGGCGTAGGCGACCACCAGCGGCGGCGAGGCCAGGTAGTTCATCTTCACTTCCGGATGCACGCGGCCTTCGAAGTTGCGGTTGCCCGAGAGCACCGACGCCACGGCCAGGTCGCCCTCGGCGATGCCCTTGCTGATTTCAGCCGGCAGCGGACCCGAGTTGCCGATGCATGTGGTGCAGCCGTAGCCGACCACGTAGAAGTTCACCTTCTCGAGCTCTTCGAGCAGGCCGGTCTTCTTCAGGTATTCGGTGACGACGAGCGAGCCCGGGCCGAGCGACGGCTTGACCCACGGCTTGCTGGTGAGGCCACGAGCGGCAGCCTTCTTCGCCACGAGGCCGGCGGCGAGCATGACGGCGGGGTTCGAGGTGTTCGTGCACGAGGTGATCGCGGCGATCACGACCGAGCCGTCGTTGATGCGGAAGTTCTGGCCATCCTTGCTGACCAGCACGCCTTCCTCGTTGATGCCGTTGGCTTCGTTGCCGATGGCGGTGCCGCCACCTTCATTGCTGAAGCGCGAGGTGTCGCCGTTCTTGGTCTTGCGGTTGGCGGTCAGCGGGCCGACCACGTCGAGGAAGCTCTGCTTCACGCCTTCGAGCAGCACGCGATCCTGCGGGCGCTTCGGGCCCGCGAGCGACGGCTTGACGGTCGCCATGTCCAGCTCGAGCACGGTGGTGAACTCGGCTTCCGGCGTGTTGGCGTCGTGCCAGAGGCCCTGGGCCTTGGCATAGGTTTCCACGAGGGCGATCTGGCCTTCATCGCGGCCCGAGAGGCGCAGGTAGTTCAGCGCTTCCTGGTCGATCGGGAAGATGCCGCAGGTGGCGCCGTATTCCGGGGCCATGTTGGCGATGGTGGCGCGGTCGGCCAGCGGCAGGTTCTGCAGGCCGTTGCCGAAGAACTCGACGAACTTGCCGACGACGCCGAGCTTGCGCAGCATCTGGGTCACGGTGAGCACGAGGTCGGTGGCGGTCACGCCTTCCGGCAGCTTGCCGGTCAGGCGGAAGCCGACGACCTGCGGGATCAGCATGGACGACGGCTGGCCGAGCATGGCAGCTTCGGCTTCGATACCGCCCACGCCCCAGCCCAGCACGCCGATGCCGTTGATCATGGTGGTGTGCGAGTCGGTACCGAACACGGTATCCGGGTAGGCGAACGACTCACCGTCCACTTCGTTGGTGAACACCACGCGGGCCAGGTTCTCGAGGTTCACCTGGTGCACGATGCCGGTGCGCGGCGGCACGACCTTGAAGTTGTTGAAGGCCTTCTGGCCCCAGCGCAGGAACGAGTAACGCTCCTGGTTACGCTCGAACTCGATCTCGACGTTCTGCTCGAGGGCGCTCTCCGAACCGAACGCGTCCACCTGCACCGAGTGGTCGATGACCAGCTCAGCCGGGGCCAGCGGGTTGATGCGGTTCGGGTCGCCGCCGAGCTTCTTCACGGCATCGCGCATGGCGGCCAGGTCGACCACGCAGGGCACGCCGGTGAAATCCTGCAGCACCACGCGGGCCGGCATGAACGAGATCTCGGTGTCCGGCTCGGCCTTGGCGTCCCACTTGGCGACGGCCTCGATTTCCTTCGAGGTCACGTTCACGCCGTCTTCCTGGCGGAGCAGGTTCTCGAGCAGGATCTTCATCGAGAAGGGCAGGCGCTTCAGGTCGAACTTCTGGCCCAGCTTGGCCAGGCTGGCGATCTTGTGGCTCTTGCCGTTGACTTCGATTTTGTCTGCGACTGAGAACGAGTCTTTCATGCTGTACTCCTGGCGTGGCTTGCTTAGCTGGGGAGGCCGGGCAGCCCCCTGCGGGGCGTGCCAAAGGCGTTGATTATCGCGCAGTCTGCGGTGCGTATGCGACCGCCGTGAGACCTTGGGTCCGCTAGAATGGCCCGTCCGTGGCACACGCCGCGCGAAAATCGGCGGCAAAAGGATGAGGGTGGCGGCGGATGGGCGCAAACGCATTTGATGGCACGCAGCGTTCGATGATTTCGATGGCCCTGTCATCGGTGTCCCTGCGCGACCTCGCCCTGGTCCAGGCCGTGGCCCGTGAAGGCAGCTTCAACAGCGCCGCCAGGGCCATGTACATCAGCGCTTCGGGGCTTTCCCACCAGGTGCAGAAGGTGGAGCAGGCGCTCGGCATGCCCCTGTTCGAGCGGGGTGGGCGGCGCGTCGTGCCGACGACCGCCGGTCAGCGTCTGTTGGGTTATATCGAGGGCGTGCTGGCCGCGGCCGAGCACCTGGAGCATGCCGCCCGGGCCGGCGACGTCGCCTTTGGCGGCGAACTGCGCCTCGGCGTGCCGTCCACGCTGGGCCCGTACCTCCTGCCGCACGTCATCGAACCGTTCCCGCAGCGCTTCCCCGGGGCGCGGCTCACGATTTCGGAAGGCAAGCCGCGCGGGCTGCTACGCCGGCTGGCGGAAGGCGAGCTGGATGCCGTGCTGGCGCCGCCGAGCGCGACCGCGACCGGGCTGGAATCCACGGCCCTGTTCTTCGAGCCGTACGAACTGATGCTGCACAAGGGCCACCCGCTCGCCGGGGAGGCCCAGGTGGCGCTGACCGACCTGGATGCGTCGGATGCGACGCTGATGGCGGAGAGCCACGGCAACGGGGTGTCCGACCTCGGCATGCCCGGGGCGGCGCGGCCGGAGCGTATCCAGGATCTTTCCATCGAAAGCCTGGCCACCCTGGTGGCGCTGCGCGGCGGCTACACCCTCGTGCCGATCCTCGCCCACGAGCGCCTCCGCTCCATCCCTAACGTGGTGCTCGCCGGCGTCGCCGGTGCCCGGCCCGGCCGGCACATCGCGCTGTATTGGCGCAGCGCCTCGCCCTGGCGGGATGATCTGGCCGGCTTCGCCGAGCTGCTGCGCACGCTGGCCGGCACGATCCCCGGCCTCGACGCCGCGAGCTGAGCGGATCAGGTCAGAACCCGTTATCGAGGGTCGAGCCCGTCAGCAGCCCGCGCGCCAGCATGGCGGTCTGCTTGCCCTGGAACAGCATGTGCCACTGGCGGCCGCCGAGCTGGTGCCACAGCACCGCGGAACGCACGGCGGCAAGCAGCGAGGCGCGGACGCGATCGACATTGGCCTTCTGCTGCAGGTGGCTCGGATTACCCGTGACCATGACCCGCGGCTTCAGCGTCGACAGCGTGGTCGCATACAACTCGGCCAGACGCGCCGACACGTTCGGATGGGTGATGCCGAAATGCTCGACCTGGCGTTGCGCGGCAACGATGCCCTCGTGCAGGCGATCGAGCAGGGCGCGGTTGCGCGAGAGCGAACGCTCCAGGCGCAGCACGGTCACGCCCATGCGCATCACCGCGACGTCGCGGGTCTGTTCTTCGAACTGGTTCACCAGCGTACGCAAGCCGCGGCGCACGCCGGCCACGTTGCCGTAGACGCCCGCGACCGTGTCCGAATCGATGCGGAACACGCTGCCCAGGCTGGCCTCGTAAGCCACCTCGTCGCAGCGGCCCTCGTTTGCCAGCTGATGGGCCAGGGCGACGCCCTGGAAGACGCCGGCCAGGGCCAGGACGCGTTCTTCATTCATGACGACGATCTTTGCGAATTAATGTGGGAGCGCGCTTGCGCGCGATGCGGTGTGCGGTAGGGCGAATCGCGCGCGAGCGCGCTCCCACAGGGGTGATGTTCATTCGAGGCCACCATAGGCAGCATCGGTGCTTGCGATCACCGCACCGCCGAGGCACGCGTCGCCGTCGTACAACACGACCGACTGGCCGGGGGTGACCGCGCGCTGGGGCTCGTCGAAGGTGACGTGCAGCGTATCGCCGCGCACATCCACCGTGCAGGCCTGGTCGGCCTGGCGGTAGCGGGTCTTGGCGGTGCAGCGGAAGGAAAGGGCAGGTGGCTCGCCAGCGACCCAGGTGGCATCCGTCGCGAACAACCGCGTGGATTGCAGCCAGCGGTTCTCGCCACCCTGCGCCACGATCAGCGTATTCGCTGCGACGTCCTTGCCGACGACATACCACGGCTCGTTGGGCGCATCCGCGCGGCCGCCGATGCCGAGTCCGTTGCGCTGGCCCAGCGTGTAATACATGACGCCCTGGTGCTCGCCGACCTTGCGGCCGTCCGGGCCGACCATCGCACCAGGCTTCGCGGGCAGGTACTGCGCAAGGAACGCGCGGAAGTCACGCTCGCCGATGAAGCAGATGCCGGTGGAATCCTTCTTGGCCGCGGTCGGCAGGCTGGCCTCGCGGGCCATCTCACGCACCACCGGCTTCTCGATCTCGCCGACCGGGAACAGCGTCGCCGAAAGCTGGCGCTGGCCCAGCGCGTGGAGGAAGTACGTCTGGTCCTTCGCGGCATCCACGGCACGCAGCAGGCGGTAGCGGCCCTCATGGAAATCCACGCGCGCATAGTGGCCCGTCGCGATCTTCTCCGCGCCGAGGGCCTGGGCGTGCTCCAGGAAGGTCTTGAACTTGATCTCGCGGTTGCACAGCACGTCCGGATTCGGGGTTCGCCCCGCGGCGTACTCGGCAAGGAAGTGCTCGAACACGCCGTCCCAGTATTCACCCGCGAAATTGCGGGCGTGGAAGGGGATGCCGAGGCGCCCACAAACGGCCACCGCGTCGCGGCGGTCGTCGTCGGTGGTGCAGGGGCCGGAGCGGTCGTCCTCCTCCCAGTTCTGCATGAACATGCCTTCCACGTCGTGGCCGGCCTGCTGCAGGAGGATGGCGGCGACCGAGGAGTCCACGCCGCCGGAGACGCCTAGGATCACTTTCACGGACGCGACCCCGGAAGGAGGCTGGCCACGGTATCCAGGGGCAGGCGGCGGCCGTCTAGCCACGCGTCGATGGTTTCCAGGATCAACGGGCTGCGCAGGCGCGCGCCCAGGGCCTCGATCTCGTCGCGGCGCAGCCACAGGGCCCGGCGGATGCCGGTATCGAGCTGGCGGGTGGGGTCGTGGGCCACCGAACGGCCGCTGAAGCCGAAGCGGAGCACCTGTTCGCCGTGCTCGGGGCTCAGCCACTGCCAGACTCCCAGGAAGGCGTCCAGCTCGACCGTGTGCCCGGTTTCCTCCAGCGCCTCGCGGACGGCGGCGGCCTGCAGGGTTTCGCCCGGGTCCAGGTGGCCCGCGGGCTGGTTGTACGCCAGCTCGCCGAAGATCTCCTCTTCGACGATCAGGTAGCGGTCACCCTGCGCGACGACGCAAGCGACCGTCACACGGGGGCACCACACGTTTTCGGCCGGGGCAACGGTCTGGGTCATCTGACGAATGGGAGGGGGTGGCTCTGGAAAAAGACATATTGTGCCATCACCTGTGGAAATCGACCCCGAAAGGGCTCGAAATCCGGTGTATATAATCGAATCGCGTACCGAAGGTTCTCAATTAATGTCCCAGGAACACGAACACGATCAGGAAAGCGAGCGCGGACACGGCCTGGCCATCGAAACCGCTCGCCCCGAGACGGCGAAACCGCCGCTGTTCCAGGTCGTCCTGCTGAACGACGACTTCACGCCGATGGATTTCGTGGTCGAGGTGCTACGTAGCTTTTTTGGCATGGACCAGGAGCGGGCGGTCCAGGTGATGCTCCACGTACACACCAGGGGGAAGGGCGTGTGCGGCGTATTCACCCGCGAGGTGGCAGAAACGAAGGTGACCCAGGTCAACGAGTATTCACGGTCCCACCAGCACCCGCTGTTGTGCACTATGGAAAAGATGTAGCAGATCCCCCATCTGGAGTTCATGCGGCACTCACAAGGGCTAAGAACCCGCCGCCCACAGCTATCGGAGACGGTCCGTATGTTCAGCAAGGATCTCGAAGTCACCATTGGGCACTGCTATAAGCAGGCCCGGGAGCAGCGCCACGAGTTCATGACCGTGGAGCATCTCCTGCTCGCCCTCACCGAAAACACCTCCGCCCTGGCCGCCCTGCGTGCCTGTGGCGTCGATCTGCCGCGCCTCGCGGCCGATCTCCAGCGGATCATCGCTGAAACCGTCCCGGTCCTCCCCGCCGGCGACGAGCGCGACACCCAGCCCACGCTGGGCTTCCAGCGCGTCCTCCAGCGTGCGGTCTACCACGTCCAGTCCTCGGGCCGGAAGGAAGTGACCGGCGCCAACGTTCTTGTCGCGATCTTCGGCGAAAAGGACAGCCACGCCGTCTATTTCCTCCACCAGCAGGAAATTACGCGCCTCGACGTGGTCAATTACATCTCCCACGGCATCGCCAAGATCAGCGATGAGTCCGCGGCTGCTCCGTCCAGCGCCGATCGCGATGGCGAGGAAGGCGGCGAGGGCAAGGGCAACCCGCTCAGCGAGTACGCCTCCAACCTCAACGAGCTGGCCCTGCAGGGCAAGATCGATCCGCTGATCGGCCGCCAGGACGAGGTGGAGCGCACCATCCAGGTGCTCTGCCGCCGTCGCAAGAACAACCCGCTCTACGTCGGCGAAGCCGGCGTGGGCAAGACCGCGCTGGCCGAGGGCCTGGCCAAGCGCATCGTCGAAGGCCAGGTGCCCGAGGTGCTGGAAGACTGCACCATCTGGTCGCTGGACCTCGGCGCGCTGGTCGCGGGCACCAAGTACCGTGGCGATTTCGAGAAGCGCCTGAAGGCGGTCATCGGCCAGCTCAAGAAGCAGCCGAACGCTATCCTGTTCATCGATGAGATCCACACCATCATCGGTGCGGGTTCGGCGTCGGGCGGCACCATGGATGCCTCGAACCTGATCAAGCCGATGCTGGCTTCGGGTGAGCTGCGCTGCATCGGTTCCACCACGTTCCAGGAATTCCGCGGCATCTTCGAGAAGGATCGCGCCCTGGCCCGCCGCTTCCAGAAGATCGACGTGGTCGAGCCCACCGTGGCCGACTCCATCGAGATCCTGAAGGGCCTGAAGACCCGCTTCGAAGAGCACCACTCGGTGGAGTACACCGGTGAGGCCCTGCGTGCGGCGGTGGATCTCTCGGTGAAGCACATCCCGGATCGCCTGCTCCCGGACAAGGCCATCGACGTGATCGATGAGGCCGGCGCCCGCCAGCGCCTGCTGCCGGAAGAAGAGCGCACCGGCAAGGTCGACGTGGCCGAAATCGAATACATCGTGGCCAAGATGGCGCGCATCCCGGCCAAGCAAGTCTCGGCTTCCGACCGCGACGTGCTGCGTAACCTCGAGCGCAACCTGAAGATGGTCGTGTTCGGCCAGGATGCGGCGATCGAGGCCCTGTCCTCGTCGATCAAGATGGCGCGTTCGGGCCTGGGCGATCCGTCCAAGCCGATCGGCAGCTTCCTGCTCGCCGGCCCCACGGGCGTCGGCAAGACGGAAGTCACCCGCCAGCTCGCCATGCAGCTCGGTATCGAGATGGTCCGCTTCGACATGTCCGAGTACATGGAAGCGCACTCGGTGTCGCGCCTGGTCGGTGCGCCCCCGGGCTACGTAGGCTTCGACCAGGGTGGCCTGCTCACCGAGCAGATTACCAAGCACCCGCACTGCGTGCTGCTGCTGGATGAGATCGAGAAGGCGCATCCGGATGTGTACAACATCCTGCTGCAGGTGATGGATCGCGGCGTGCTCACCGATACCAACGGTCGCGAGGCGAACTTCAAGAACGTCATCGTGGTGATGACGACGAATGCCGGCGCGCAGCTGGCTTCGCGCCGCGGCATCGGCTTCGTGAAGCAGAACCACTCGCCGGATGCGATGGAGACGATCCGCCGCATGTTCACGCCGGAGTTCCGCAACCGTCTCGATGCTGTCATCCAGTTCAATGCGCTGGACTTCGACCACATCCTGCGCGTGGTGGACAAGTTCCTGATCGAGCTGGAATCGCAGCTGGCCGAGAAGAAGGTCAGCGTCGACGTGACGCCGGAGGCCCGTCGCTGGTTGGCCGAGCACGGCTTCGACCCGCAGATGGGCGCACGCCCGATGGCCCGCGTCATCCAGGACAAGGTGAAGCGTGCCCTGGCCGACGAGCTGCTCTTCGGCAAGCTCGCCGACGGCGGCAAGGTCACCCTCTCGGTGGACGGCGACGAGCTGCATGTGGAAACCGAGTCGGCCGAGCCGGCGACGGCGGAAGCGTAAGACTCAAGGTAGTGATAGAAAAAGGCCGCCCACTCGGGCGGCCTTTTTTTGCGGCCGTTTTTTGTGGGAGCGGGGGTGGGGGGGGGGGGGGGGGGGGGCACCCCCCCCCCCCCCCCCCCCCCGCTCCCACAAGAGCCGCCAACAAAAAAGCCGTGGCGCGAGCCACGGCTTTTTCTTCCGCGAAGCGGGCGGCGCCAGGCGCGCGCTTACTTCATGCGGTACGTGATACGGCCCTTGGTCAGGTCGTACGGGGTCATCTCGACCTTCACCTTGTCACCGGTGAGGATACGGATGTAATGCTTGCGCATACGGCCGGAGATATGGGCAGTGATGACGTGCCCGTTCTCGAGCTGCACGCGGAACATGGTGTTGGGCAGGGTCTCCTGGACCGTGCCTTCCATTTCGATGACGTCGTCTTTTGCCATGTGTTCCGGGTCGGAGTAGGGGCCGGCTCGGCCGGCATAAGTCCCCTATTATGCCATGCCCACCCCACCAAGGCCACCCGGGGTCTCAGCCCCCGCGGGAAGGTCAGGCGAAGTATTCGTTCAACTTGCCGCGGATCTCGTCTTCGATCTTGCCCTTGAACGCCGACAGCAGCATGCCGAGCTCGGCGGTCACGTGCACATCGGTGTCCGACACGGCGATCGCGCCCTTCACGCCCGAGCCCGAGAAGGCGTAGGCATTGCCGTCCCAGCCACCCTTCGTGCCGAATTTCTCGGCCATGCGGGCCGCGACCTTTTCCACCACGGCGCGGGCTTCCGCAGCGCTCTTGCCGTGCTCGCGACGGATATCGATCTTGGCCATGGGGGTATCTCCGCGAGAAAAGGGTGGGGCAGTCTAGCAGCCGGGCCGGCTGAACCGTATCGATCTCTTTGCGTTCAAATAGATACCGCACTCTGCTAAAGTCGCGTCGTCATCTGGCCGGTCCCTCCATGCGTATTGAATTCGTCAGCTCGGCTCGCGGTGATTTCCACTGGTCCCGGCCCGTGCTCACGATCGGCCGGGGCGAGGAGAACGACCTCGTCGTTTCCGAGGCCCAGGTCGCCGCCAACCACGTCTCCATCCAGCGCGACCGGCGCGGCATGGTGCTGGAAGTGGCCCCGGGTGTCGGCCGTGTCTACGTCAACGCGCGTCCGGTACGCGAGAAGGCGCTGCTGCGCCCCGGCGACAGCCTGTCGCTCGGCGATTGCCGCATGCTGATCCGCGATGATGACGACCTCGAGGCCCGCGAGCTGGTGGAGCCCACCGATGCGCGTTGCACGGCGGCGCTGCGGCCCGTGGCGGGCCCGCTCTCCGGTCGCCTGGTCGCCATCGGTGACCGCCTCGAGCTGGGTGCCACTCACGGTGCGTTGCCACTCGAATTGCCGGGTAACGACGCCGCGCTGCTCACCCTGGCGTGGGCGGATGACGAACTCATCCTCGATGCATCGCGCGTGCCCGCACGCCACGCCGTCCGGGTGAATGGTGTTCGCACCGTCCGTGCCGCGCTCCAGCCCGGCGACCAGATCGGCCTAGCTACGCATCGTTTCATCCTGGAAGCGCCCGGCTGGCAAGCCGAGCCCGTGGTAGTCCTGCCAGAACCCGAGCCGGAGCCCGAGCCGGAGGAGACCGTCGGTCCGCGCGGCGATGTGTGGTGGCTGATCCTCACCGCGGCGTTGCTGGCCGCTGGCATTGCCGTGGTGCTTTTCGCGCCGTTCTAGGCCCTCGTTTTGCCCGCAGGCGGCGGCATAATGCCGGTTCACCCATGCGAGAGGACGAGACGTGAGCAGAGCCTGGAATTTCAGCGCCGGACCCGCTGCGCTGCCGGAAGCGGTACTGAAACGCGCGCAGGCCGAGCTTCTCGAATGGAATGGTTCCGGAGCCTCCGTGATGGAGCTCTCGCATCGCGGCAAGCCGTTCATGGCGCTGGCCGCGGCCGCCGAGCAGCGCCTGCGTTCGTTGATGGGCGTTCCCGCGAACTACAAGGTGCTCTTCCTGCAGGGCGGTGCCACGCAGCACTTCGCGCAGATCCCGATGAACCTTGCCGGGCCGGGCGACCACGCCGATTACATCGTCACCGGCCACTGGGGCGAGAAGGCCGTGCGCGAAGCCGCGCCATATCTCGATGCGCGCGTCGCCGCTACGTCGGTGGCCGATAATTACCTGAAGCTGCCGCCGCGCGATACGTGGCAGCTGAGCGACGGCGCCGCCTACGTGCATTACACGCCGAATGAAACCATCCACGGGGTGGAATTCCACGACGTGCCCGACGTGGGCGACGTGCCGCTCGTCGCCGACATGTCATCGAACATCCTCAGTGAACCGGTCGATGTATCGCGCTTCGGGCTGATCTACGCCGGTGCGCAGAAGAACATCGGCCCTTCGGGTCTTGTCGTCATGGTGATCCGTGACGACCTGCTGGCGCGTGCGGGTCGGCCCATGGCCAACATCTTCCGGTACGCCGAGCACGCGAAGAACGATTCGATGCTCAACACGCCGAATACCTGGGGCTGGTACCTCGCCGGCCTGACCTTCGAGTGGCTGGAAGCGCAGGGCGGTATCGCTGCGATGGGTGAACGCAACAAGGCCAAGGCCGCGTTGTTGTACGACGCCATCGATGGTTCCAGTGGTTACTACCGCAGCCCAGTCGATCCGGCGTCGCGTTCGCGCATGAACGTGCCATTCACCTTGCACGATAGCGCGCTTGATGCCGATTTCCTCCGCGAATCCGAGGCCGCTGGCCTGCTCGCGCTCAAGGGCCACAAGGCCGTGGGCGGCATGCGCGCATCGCTCTACAACGCGGTTCCGATCGAAGCGGTCGAGGTGCTTGTGAAATTCATGCGGGACTTTGCAGCGCGGCACGGTTAAAGTCGGGGATCACCGCACTGCAACATCGTTTTTGCGGTGATAACTGTTTCATTTGCAACCACTTAGCCGCCTGGACGTTCATGAGTAAGAGTAGTCCCACCGACAAGCAAGCCACGCTGGGCGAGGCGCGCCAGCGCATCGACAGCATCGACCAGCAACTGCAATCGCTCATCAGTGAGCGCGCCCGTTGGGCACAGCAGGTCGGCCGGGCCAAGGGCCCGTTGAAGGCGGCGGTGGAGTATTACCGACCCGAACGGGAAGCCCAGGTACTACGTGGCGTCATCGATCGCAACGACGGCCCGCTGCCGAACGCGGAACTGGTACGCCTGTTCCGCGAGATCATGTCGTCGTGCCTTTCGCAGCAGCAGCCGTTGAAGATCGGCTACCTCGGTCCCGAAGGCACCTTCAGCGAACAGGCCGTGCGCAAGCAGTTCGGCCACGCCGCCTACGGCCTGCCGCTCGGCAGCATCGAGGAGGTATTCCAGGAAGTCGCCGCTGGCAACGCCGATTTCGGCGTGGTGCCGGTGGAGAACTCGGGGCAGGGCATGATCCAGATGACGCTGGATATGTTCCTCACGTCGAAGGCGACCATCTGCGGCGAAGTGGAACTGCGTGTCCACCAGAACCTGCTTTCGCTCACGGGCGAGATGAAGGACATCAAGCGGATCTACTCGCACCCGCAATCGCTGCAGCAGTGCCAGGCATGGCTGCGCGTGAACCTGCCGAACGTCGAGCGCATCGCGGTTTCGAGCAACGCCGAAGCCGCGCGCATGGCAAAGCTTTCGCCGGAATCCGCCGCGATCGCCGGTGAATCCGCGGCGCGCGTCTACGGGCTGAAGATCATCGCTGGCCCGATCGAGGATCGCAGCGATAACACGACGCGCTTCCTCGTCATCGGCCGCACGATCTTCCCGCCGTCGGGCAACGATCGCACGTCGCTGCTCGTGTCCGTGCGCGACAAGCCCGGCGCGCTGTACGACGTGCTCAAGCCGCTGGCCGAGCACGGCATCAGCATGAACCGCATCGAGTCGCGACCCGCGCACACGGGCAAGTGGCAGTACGCGTTCTTCATCGATGTCTCCGGCCATGTCGAAGACCCGGCCTTGCAGGCCGCGCTGGACGAGATGAAACCCGCCGCCGCCGATGTCCGCGTGCTTGGCGCCTACCCCGTCGCCCTGCCATGACCGCCGCGTTCGATGCAGCCACGCTCGCCAACCGGGCGACGTCGGCCCTGCGTGCCTACGATCCCGGTCACGACCTTCCCGCATTGCGCAAGCGCTTCGGCGCGGTGCTCTCCGAGCTGGGTTCCAACGAGAACCCGCTCGGCCCGAGCCCGCAGGCAACGCGCGCCGCCACCCGCGTGCTGGAAGACATCTGGCGTTATCCCGATCCGCTCGGCGCGGCCCTGAAGCAGCGCCTTTCCGGCGAGCTCGGCGTGCCCACCAGCGCAATCACGCTGGGTAACGGTTCCCACGAACTGCTGATGCTGCTCGCGCAGTGTTTCGCCGATGCGGAACACCCCGTGGTGCATTCGCAGTACGGCTTCGCGGTGTTCCCGATCGCGGCGGCCGCGGCGGGTGCCCCTGCGATTCGTGTGCCGGCGTTGCCCGCGGATCATCCGTCGGCGCCGTACGGCCACGATCTGCCGGCGATTGCCGCGGCGGTCACGCCAGACACGCGGATCGTCTACCTCGCTAACCCGAATAATCCGACTGGCACATGGTTCACCGATGCCGAGCTGGAGGCCTTCCTCGAGAAGGTGCCGGCGGAAACGCTGGTCGTCGTCGACGAGGCGTATCACGAGTACGTGGATGCGGCTGGCCTCAGCACGGCGCTGCACCTGCTGGGCCGGTTCCCGAACCTCATCGTGACGCGCACGTTCTCGAAGGCGTACGCGCTGGCGGGGCTGCGCATTGGCTACATGCTCAGCCATCCGTCGGTCGCCGCGGTCGCGGAGCGCCTGCGTGAATCGTTCAACGTCAACGGCGTGGCCCTGGCCGCGGCCGAAGCGGCGCTTGGAGATCACGAGCATCGCGCGCGCGTTCGTGAAGCCAACCATCGCGACCGCGCATGGCTGGCCGACGAGCTAACGGCGCGCGGCCTCCGCGTGCTGCCGTCGCAAACCAACTTCCTGCTCGTCGACCTGGGCCGGGATGCCGCTGAGTTCGAGAAGCACCTCTTCGAAGCTGGCGTGATCGTCCGCCCCATGGGTGGCTACGGCCTGCCGCACACCGTGCGCATCAGCATCGGCAGCCGCGCCGAACTGAAGCGCCTCCTGGAGAACCTGCCATGACCTCCCTGGCCTGGACCAGCCGCTCGGGTGGCCCGATCAGCGGCGAACTCGTCGTCCCCGGTGACAAATCCGTATCCCACCGCGCGCTGATGTTCGGTGCGCTTGCCGAAGGCGCCACCCACATCCGCGGTTTCCTCGAGGGTGAAGACACGCGAGCCACGGCGGCGATCCTCGGCAAGCTGGGCGTGCGCTTCGAAACGCCCGCGCCCGGCGAGCGCGTGGTACATGGCGTGGGCCTGCATGGCTTGCGTGGCAGCAGCGAGCCGCTCGACTGCGGTAATGCCGGCACCGGCATGCGCCTGCTCGCCGGCTTGCTGGCGGGGCAGGGCTTCGATTCGACCCTGGTGGGCGATGCATCGCTCTCCGGCCGGCCGATGCGCCGGGTGACGGATCCGCTCGGCGAGATGGGCGCGCAGATCGATACGAACGATGGCAAGCCACCGCTGCGTATCCACGGCGGCCGCAAGCTCAAGGGCATGACGTACAAGTCGCCGGTCGCCAGCGCGCAGATCAAGTCGGCGCTGCTGCTCGCCGGCCTCTATGCGGAAGGCGAGACGGAAGTCATCGAGCCGCACCCGACGCGTGACTACACCGAGAGCATGCTGAAGGCCTTCGGCTGGCCCATCGAATACTCCCCGGGCCGCGCGAAGGTCAGTGGCGGGCACGTCCTGCGCGCCGTCGACGTCGACGTTCCGGCGGACTTTTCCTCCGCGGCGTTCTTCATCGTCGCCGCGTGCATCGTGCCGGGCTCGCACCTGCGCCTGAAGGGCGTGGGCCTGAACCCGCGCCGCACCGGCCTGCTCGCCGCACTGGAGCTCATGGGTGCGGATATCGCCGTGGAAAACGAGCGCGAGAGCGGCGGTGAAGTCATCGCGGATCTCGTCGTCCGCCATCGCCCCCTGCACGGCGTGGCGCTGCCGCTCGATATCGTGCCGGACATGATTGACGAGTTCCCGGCGTTGTTCGTCGCAGCGGCATGCGCCGAGGGCATGACGACAATCCGCGGCGCGGCCGAACTGCGGGTGAAGGAGTCCGACCGCATCGCCACCATGGCGCACGGCCTGAAGGCGTGCGGCGTGCTGATCGACGAGCTGCCGGATGGCGCGATGATCCGTGGCGGGACCATCGGCGGTGGCACGGTGGACAGCCACGGCGACCACCGCATCGCCATGAGCTTCGCCATTGCCGGGCTGGTCGCGACGGCGCCCATCACCATTGGTGATTGCGCCAATGTGGCGACCTCGTTCCCCGGGTTTATCGAGTTGGCGAACGGCGTGGGTTTCAACCTGGCCGTCGCACCCTGACATCGCGCGCAAGCGCGCTCCCACAACAGCCTCGTTCGTGCTGCGCTGTCGTGGGAGCGCGCTTGCGCGCGATAGCCCCGGTTTCGCATCAGAGCCCGGCACGGAACGGCCCGCGCCCGCGACAGCCCCGCGCGCCGCGCCCATAATGGGCCTATCGCCCAGCCCCGGACCGCACCGCATGCGCCCCAAGACACCCCCCTTCGTCGTCGTCGTCCCGGCTCGATACGCTTCCACGCGGCTGCCGGGCAAGCCGCTGCTTCCGATCGGCGGTGTGTCGATGGTGCGCCGAGTGGCCGTGCGTGCCGCAGCCGCCGGTGCGGCCCAGGTCGTCGTGGCCACGGATGACGACCGCGTCGCCGCCGAAATGCGCGGCTGCACGGGCGACATCCTGGTCTGCATGACCCGCGAGGACCACGCCTCCGGCACCGACCGCATCGCCGAGGTCGTCACCCACTTCGGCTGGCCCGAGGACACCGTGGTCGTGAACCTGCAAGGCGACGAGCCGTTCGCCCCGGCCGCCGGCATCCGGGCAGTAGTGGACACCCTCGCCGGTGATGAGGCCCCCATGGCCACCCTGGCGACGCCGCTCACCGACGCGGAGGAGCTGTTCGACCCGAACATCGTGAAGGTGGTCCGCGGTGGCAACGGCCGCGCCCTGTACTTCACCCGCGCTCCGGCGCCCTGGGCGCGCGATGCGTTCGCCCGGGATCGCCATCGGCTCCCGCCCGAGGTCCCGTTCCTCCGCCATATCGGCATCTATGCGTACCGGGCGGGCTTCCTGCGCCGGCTGGCCGCGCTCCCGCGGACCCCGCTGGAGCAGGCGGAATCTCTGGAGCAGCTGCGGGCGCTCGAGCACGGCCATGCCATCTCGGTCAGCCTGACCCCTGAGCCGTTCCCGCCCGGCATCGATACCCCGGAAGACCTGGCCAGGGCCGAGCGCTGGTTGGAAGAAAGCGGAGCGTTGTAGGCATTGCCTGACAATGGGCAGCGGGCGCCGCCTACGGAATGAGCCGGAATCCGCCGGGCGCGCCTACACGGGCGCCGCCGTAACCTATCCCTGTCGCCAAGAACTGCTCACGGACGAGGGCGACACCCCCAAGGAAGGCCCCGCGCCGGCATGGTCCCCCTCCATGCCGGCGTTTTTTCATTCGCGGTTGCCCATCAGCGGCTAAAATAGGCTGATGGAGCACACCGAGTCGCACCCGTTCGATGGCAAGGCCTTCGTTCGCCACCTGACCACGTCCCCCGGCGTCTATCGGTACTTCGATGCCGAAGGCGAGCTGCTGTACGTGGGCAAGGCCGCCAACCTCAAGAAGCGCGTCAGCAATTATTTCCTGAAGCCGCCCATGGATCCGCGCATCGCCTCCATGGTGTCGCAGATCGACCGCGCGGAAGTCACGCTGACCCGTACCGCCGGCGAAGCGCTGCTGCTCGAATCGCAGCTGATCAAATCGCTGAAGCCGCGTTACAACATCGTCCTGCGCGACGACAAGAGCTACCCCTACATCTACCTGTCGGGCGGGGAGGACTACCCGCGCCTGGCGTTCCACCGCGGCGCGAAGAGCGGCGTCGGCCGTTACTTCGGCCCGTACCCCAGCACCTTCGCCGTGCGCGAGAGCCTGGGCCTGATGCAGAAGCTGTTCAAGGTGCGCCAGTGCGAGGACAGCTACTTCAAGAACCGCTCGCGCCCGTGCCTGCAGCACCAGATCGGTCGCTGCAGCGCGCCCTGCGTGCAGCTGATCAACGTCGAGGATTACAAGAGCGACGTGCGCCACGCCGAGATGTTCCTCGAGGGCCGCAGCAGCGCCGTGATCGACGAACTGGCGCAATCGATGGAGAAGGCCAGCGCCGCGCTGAACTTCGAGCGCGCCGCCAACCTGCGTGACCAGGTAGCCGCGTTGCGCAAGCTGCAGGCCCAGCACTTCGTGCAGGGTGCCAGCGCCGACATGGACGTCATCGCCTGCTGCCTCGAGGGCGGCATGGCCTGCGTCAGCGTGCTGTTCTTCCGCAACGGCGTCAGCCTGGGCTCGCGCGACTTCTTCCCGCGCCTGCCCACCGACGCCTCGGTGGGTGACGTGCTCGCCCAGTTCATCGCGCAGTACTACCTGGAGCGCCAGGTGCCGCGCGAACTGGTGCTGAGCGACCCGGTGGAGGACATGGAGATCCTGGCCGACGTGCTCTCCCAGCACGCGGGCTATGCCGTGCAGCTCAAGCCCAGCGTGCGCGGCGATCGCGCACGCTTCCTCGAGATGGCCCAGCGCAACGCCAGCGCGGCGCTCACCTCGCGCCTGGCCAGCCGGCATACCTTGCTCGCCCGCTTCGACGACCTGCAGAAGGTGCTCGAACTCAGCGAGCCGCCGCGCCGGATCGAGTGTTTCGATATCAGCCACACCCGCGGTGAGGCGACGGTCGCATCGTGCGTGGTGTTCGGGCCGGAAGGGCCGGAGAAGTCGCACTACCGCCGCTTCAACATCACCGGCATCACGCCGGGCGACGACTACGCGGCCATGCACCAGGCCCTCACGCGCCGCTTCAAGAAGGTCGTGGAGGGCGGGGTGAAGCCTGACATCCTCCTGATCGACGGCGGGTTGGGCCAGGTGGCCCAGGCCATCGACGTGCTCCGCGAACTCGGCGTCGAGGGCATCCGCGTGGTCGGCGTGGCCAAGGGCCCGGGCCGCCGCGCGGGCGAAGAAACGCTGATCCTTGCGGAGAGCGGCAAGACCCTGCACCCCGGCACGTCGTCCCCCGCACTGCACCTCGTGGCGGCCGTTCGTGACGAGTCGCACCGTTTCGCGATCAGCGGACACCGCCGCAAGCGCGAGGCGGCCCGTGAGCGCAGTACCCTCGAGGACGTAGCCGGCGTCGGCGCGCGTCGGCGCGCGGCCCTGCTGAAGGCCTTCGGCGGCCTGTCCGGCGTGGAAGCGGCGGGCGTCGAGGAACTCATGAGCGTCAAGGGTATTGATCGCGGCCTCGCGGAACGCATCTATGCCATGCTGCACCCCTGATCGAACGGAAGCGCCTGCCATCGCGGCGCCTCCCGCAACCGGCTGAATCCATGCGTATCAACCTGCCAACCTGGCTTACCCTTTTCCGTGTGTTGCTGCTGCCGGTGATGGTGGTCGTCTTCTACCTGCCATTCCGCTGGGCGAACCTCGTTGCCGCGGTCGTCTTCGTGCTGGCCGCGTTCACCGACTGGCTGGATGGCTACCTGGCCCGCCGCCTCGACATGACCTCCGCCTTCGGCGCCTTCCTCGACCCCGTGGCCGACAAGCTGATGGTCGCGATCACCCTGTTCCTGCTGGTGCAGTCGGCACCGACCGGCTGGCCGGGGATCCTGCTGGCGATTACCGCCGCCGTGATCGTGGGCCGTGAGATCAGCGTCTCGGCCCTGCGCGAGTGGATGGCTGAGATCGGCGAGCGTTCCAAGGTGAAGGTCGCCTTCCTGGGCAAGCTCAAGACCATGATGCAGATGGTGGCCCTTGTGACCCTGCTGCTGCAGCACGATGCTGAAACCCTGCGCTATTACCACATTGGCGAGGCACTGCTGGTCGTGGCGGGCATCCTCACGATCTGGTCGGGCCTGGATTATCTGCGGGCCGCATGGCCCGCCCTGCGCGGGGATGCGCCGGGTGTGAAAAAAAGCGAAAAGAATCCGCTGCAAAACAGTTGACACATGAGCCCAGATCCCTAAAATAGCCGGACTACGACGCGGGAATAGCTCAGTTGGTAGAGCACGACCTTGCCAAGGTCGGGGTCGCGAGTTCGAGTCTCGTTTCCCGCTCCAGATTTCCACAAAGCCTCGGGTGACCGAGGTTTTGTTTTTTAAGCGCTATGCGGATACTCTCCGCGTGCGCAAGCGATGGCCGGGTGGCAGAGTGGTCATGCAGCGGACTGCAAATCCGCGTACGCCGGTTCGATTCCGACCTCGGCCTCCATCGCATTCCAAGGCGCACACGCTTCAAGCGGGTGCGCCTTTTTTCTTTTGGCCCGGATGGCGAAATCGGTAGACGCAAGGGACTTAAAATCCCTCATCCGAAAGGGTATCTGGGTTCGAGTCCCAGTCCGGGCACCAAGTCTATCAACGGGTTACGAGAGCAATTCTCGCGGCACCTTTCATACCCGTAAAAATCACCGTAAAAATCACTGCTTCTCCGGCGTGTTTACGACCGGCACGTCGAAGTCGTAAACGTCCAGCATTTGCTGCGCCTTGTGGCCGCTGGCCTGCTGCTTTTCGCCACGCGTGCCCTTCGTATCCGTGATGCCTTTGCGCTTCAGGTCATGCGGACCGAATCGCTGTGCATCGACGATCACGCCTTCAGCGATCGCCATTTTCATCATGCGCTGGAACGCGCTGTCGAACGTGCTCTTCGCGAGTGGGCCGCCTGTCTGATTCACGAACACGCGCCGGTCTTTCGCGTGCAGCGGAACGGGCCGGCGGTGCCTCGCGAAGATCTCGTCGCGCCTGGCCTTCGCCGCATCCCAAGCGGCGCGCAACCGTGGCGTCCAGGCGACGATGTTGTCGCGCGAGCCCTTCACACGGTTAGTCATCAAGCCTTCGGGGAGCTCGGCGTCGTCGGCGAGCGTGAGCGCCTCGATCCCGCGCAGGCGGCAGAGGTACATGATCTCCACCATCTGCCAGAGATAGGGCGCAAGCGCGCCTTCGCGGTGCGCCGTGTACTCGCCGCGCGCCTTCGCGAACGTCACGATGCCGACCATCGCGCGATCGTCTGGAAGGCGGCGCTGCTGGCGCTCCTTCGCTTGCTCAAGCCCGGCGCACGGGTTCGTCTCACAGAAGCCCCGGTTCTTCGCCCACCGAAACATCCGCCGCAGGTAGCGGAGCAGGGCATTTGCCTTCGTCGGCGTGCCTTGGGCGGCAATCTTGTCGATCACCTTCTGCATTAGCGGCGCTGTCAGCCCGCGAACGGCGAGAGAACCGAGCGTGCCGGCGGCAGTGGGAAACGTGCTCGCTACTTTGCGGTACTTCTCGTAGCCGTCCTGCGTAGCTGGCGCGAGGTCCTTGAACTTCTCGCTGGCTGCGAATTGGGCCATGACGAAGTCGAGCGAGTTACGATCCACGCCGGCGAGCTGCTCCATGACGCGATGCAGGTCCGACATCAGCGCGGATGCGTCGGCCACTTTTCGGCGCGACGCCTTGGCGCCTGGCAGGATCGTGTACCAGACGCGGTCGCGCTTATCCCAGTAGCAGCCCTTCGGAAGCTTCGCCTGGTCGATGTGGTCCGGGATGGAGGCGTCCGGCCTCCGTGGGCGTCCTCGTGGCATTTACACGATATCCGGTGAGTAGGCGTGATCGTTAGAGGCCGAGGATACCCCCAAGGCCTTATTGACCGCTTCGATGGTCGTCCACGGGCCGTCGGCCCCGTCGAAAACTCGGATGCCCTGGGCGCTGGCCCACCGCTTCACCGCGGCCGGCTGGGTCAGCCCGGACTGCCGGCGAAGCTCCGCCGCGTCGATGATGTGGTGATTCATGCTCACGTGCGTCAGCCCTCCTTGCGGCCTTCGAGGATGGCGCGCACCATCGGCGCTGACATCAACAGGGGGAGCTCACGCATGACGGTGGTCTCGTATAAGGGGATAGACGTGGTTGCCGACGCCGAAGATGGCGTTGTCCAACTGGTGAAGGGCGGCGAGCTTGTCTTCGAGCAGGACTTCGCTTCGCACATTGAGGGCATGGACGCCGGCCAGGCGGAGAACTACCTGATCCGCGCTGGCGTCGTGCTGGCCGACGAGTACCTGGATGGGAGCCTTTCCGGCATGCAGGAACTGGAGCTGTGGGAGTAGCGCGACATCCAGCGATCGCGGTGGCACCATCGGCGCACTGAAAAGGATGGGGAGTTCACGCATGGAATGTCGCACCGTGGCGCTGATCGCGCTTTACGTGTTCGTGGCTTTCGTAATCTACGTCTGGCTTGCCATCCCGCCAGGCACCGGCTGGGACGGAAAAATCAAATGGGGAGACGTCGCAACGTGGGCCGGTGCTGCGGCGTCCACAGGCGCCGTGGTGGTAGCCCTGATGCTTGCTACGCGAGAAGGTCGTGCCAAGCGAAAAGATGCCGCTGACCTCGAGCGGGTCTTCGCTCCGGGGATCGCAGAGGAGCTTCTGCAGCTTCGATGGGTGTGCGGCCAAATTCTGGCGATTCACGCCGCTGGGCCAGATGACGAAAACCGCATCGCCTACCAGACCATGCTGGCCCACCTTGAAACCTGCCGTGCGCCAACGCTGGACCTCGTTGCGGCCAGGGACGTATACCGCGGCGATCGCGGACGTCTTCTGATGACCCTCTATGCGGCAATCCTCAGACTGCAAGCCGATATCCACCGATTCCCGCGTCTCGAAATGCTTGAAATAGTGCACTTCGCGAAGGGGCAGGTCGCAGCGGCCGCCCGCGACCTGTCTGACAAAGCGGATGCGGCTCTCGATTCTGTTTGGCCGATTGCCGCCGCGAGGACCGTGCCGGTGCCCGATCGACATGTGCCGCCAAGCGGGAGGCCGCCGCTCATCGTCGGCTAGCGTGTAATACGCATGCAGACTCATCCCGCACCCCCGTCCTGCGTGGCGTCGCGGAGAAGCCCCCGAATATCGGTGGACATTGCCTCGACCGCGCGGCTATAGCCGTCCTCCCATTGCTCGGAAGCGCCACGGGTCGGCACGGAAAGAGATTCCTCATGGCCACGGATCAATGCGGCGAGCTGCTCGGCGTCCACCGCGACCGCGCGTCCGGGCTGAATGCCTTTCACTGCAACACCCTCGGCCGGCTGGGCAGCTTCATGCGCGGGACGCTTCCAACCGAGGTCAGCGTCGTATGTCCACCCAAGGCCAAGGAGGGCCTCGACCGCCCGCTGGCGGCGAGGTGTTTCGCTCGCGCGATCGAAAGTGGCAGCTTCCTGCGCGGTGGGGGCCGCATAGAGCTTCGTGCCGACGGGGATTTCCGAAAGCGGGCAGAGGAAGGAAACGCAGTGCGTCGACGTGCCGTCGTCCTCCTTCCAGTCGAAGACTTCGGCCACAGCCTCGCGCGATGTGAGGTCGGTAGCCAGCTCGGCGCGTAGCGCGTCCGCGAGGTCCGTCACGTCCACGAGAAGGCAGTGCTCGCCGTCGTGCTCCGGCTCACTGCCCCGCAGGCGGTCGACGATGCGGCGAATAAGGGCATCATTCACCGCATCTGGTGCGGTGATTACGGAGTCGTGGGTCATGCCTTGTCTCCCGAGCTGGCGCGTCCCGACCGGCCATCGACGTGCTGAACACCGCGCGCCTTACGACGCTTCGACAGCGCCAAGCTCTTCCGAAGCTTCCGGGTCCGCAGGTATTCCTTGAAATCGCGATAGGTCTGGTCGTTCATCAGTAATCGCTCCCGCACAGCCAGCCGGGCTCGTCGCCGTGCTCGGCGAGGAACTTGCGAATGCTGGTCACGCCGCCCGTCCGCTGCTCGTTCTCATCGATCTCAGGCTGAGGAGCATCGAGATCCTCGTCGGTGAGCTCGACGGGGTAGCCATCCTCGGGCCGCTCGCCGGTCATTTCTTCATAGAGGTCGGCCGCCTGCTCAGCGCTGACTGCCGCGTACAGATCGCTGTCGTCGCACTGGAAGACCTTCAAAACGTTGTTCGTCTGGTCGCTCATGCCTTATCGGCCTCCTGGGCCTTCAGCTGCTCGATAGCGGCAGCGAGTTGTTCGTTGAGAGATACGGCGGGTTCGAGGGGTAGCGCATTGAAAGCGCTGCCGACGAAGATGTGGATGCGGTCGCCTTTGACCAGCACGGCCGGACGGAAGATTTCAGGGTTCATGCCGAAGGGATTTCGCGCACGTAGAACGCCACCGGCATATCCTCGGTGTCCCAGATGCCGCAGAAGACCCAGCCGTCGCCCTCCGGCACGCTCGGCGTCCAGTGGGACACGTCGGCGTCGCCCTGTTCGGCGTAGCGCTCGATCGCGGCGTCGTCGATGTCGTGCTCGAACCAGACGAAGTCGATCTCGAAGCCTGCCGCGGCGAACTTGGCGCGATCGAAGGCCTCTTCGTTGTCGTCGCAGTTCCAGCGGTCACCGAGCAGGTCGGGATGGCAGCAATGGCCGTATTCGTCACGGGGCGGCATGACGGACGGGTCGAACAGCTTGCCGGGTGTATCCATGGTTATTCCTTGATTCCGCTGGCGCGGCAGTAGGCGGCCCAGGCTTTCTGGACCTCGTCGAATTTGGCGGCGTCGCCGTCGTTGTCGGGGTGGTGAACGGAGCGCAGGTAGCGGTACCGGTCGCGCACCTCGGTTTCGGCCGCGTCGGCAGCGATGCTGAAGACCCGCGCCCAGTCCGCCGCCGGCGATTCCAGTGCGACGAAGCCAGTGAACGCGCGGTCGAGGATGGCGGCCCCGCCGTGGCGCTCGATGGCGCGCATGGCGTCGAGCGTGGCGGCGATGGCCGCCAGGTTGTCGGCAACGCGGTCGTACTGGTCGATTGCCATACAGCGGCGCGGCCATCCATCCTGTCGGCTGTCCCGCCAGTAGACGGCAGCCCCGGAGTCCCGCGGCTCGGCCTGATCGGACCGCGGCCACCCATCCAGGCGCAGCGTCAGGTTGGTCGACACGACCAGGTCGTAATCGGCAATACCCATCGTTGCGAGAGCGGCACGCACCCGGGTAACGGCCTCAGCGACGGTCAGCCGGCGCTTGCCGCTGTTCGTCCTGTTCGTGCCGAACGTGGCGGTGCGCTGGCTGGCGCTGCGCATCCATCCCTCGGGCCAGGTCAGGGGATATGCGGGGATGGTCATGCGGCAACCGCCTGGCTTTCAGCCTTCAGTTCGGTGATGAACGCCGGCCAGAGCTTTTCCCAGAAGCCGACGGCTTGCGGGTTCGCTACGCGGCACCGGAGCTCCCAAACGCACCAGTCGTTGAGGTTTTCGTATTCAGCCAGATCCCCGAAAAACCGGTCCTCGCTGCCGTTGCACTCGCTTTCGGCCGCGTCCACAGCGTTCCAGAGATCGCGCGCCTTCCAGCGCGACACATCGCCATCGCGCCGATGTTCGAGAATCAGCGTGCGCACGCTGGCCACGGCGGTATCGACGTCGAAAACCATGGCGTCGCGGCCCATCAGCTTTCCCATGAGATAGTCGAAATCGACGTCGGCGAGGAACTTCGCGGGCGTGCCGCCGATCGACCCGAACGTGTAGCCGAAGGTGCCGAACGTTGAGTTCACCGTGAGCTGCATCCAGGTGTTGTTGAACTGCCCTACGCCAGAGCGCACGAAGAACGTGCCGTGCTCGCCATCGGCGCTGATGGTGTAGATGCTCGCTGTGGTCTTCATTCGGTCACCTGTACTTCGTGGGCCTTGGCCGCGCCGTCATACGCGGCTTTGAGGCGGTCGATAAGGGATGGCGCCTCGGGACTTTCGTCGGCCAAGAGACGGGCGTGCGCTTCGCGATAGGCGGCGGTGCACTCGCGGAACGAGTCGTCCTGGGCGACGCCGAGGACTTCCCACCAGTTGTCGCGCTTGGGCGTCAGGGCGTGACGCGCGGTGTCAGGGCTCGGCGTGGCATGCACGGCCGGAGCGAAAGGCGGGAGGCTGATCGGGGCGGCCGTCACACCATGACGCGGCGCGCATACCGGATCCGGCCCCTTGAGCTCGGCCGCCAATCCAACCAGCCACCAGGCAGTGGACCCGCCGCGCCGATCGTCACGGATGACCTTGCCCGCGTCCTGGAGCGCGCGCATCTGCCGCCGGGCCTGCGGGACGGAGAGGTCGGCCTCGTCGGCGATATCGCGCAGCAGCGCGCCGCAGGTCTTCACAGCCGTGATGTCGCTGCCCAGCAAGGTCGAGAACCGCGCATATCGAGCCACGGAGCGCAGGCAAGCCCGCTTCAGGGCCTTCTCGAAGTCTTCGGGGGAAATGGTGGTGCTCATGCAGATTCCTTGAACAGGTCAGCCTGGGTAGCCGTGTGCGCGAAGTCGCTCTCGGCGGCGGCAATGCGTGCCGCCGCGATCGCCACGTAGGCTCGGTCCATCTCCATGCCGATGAAGCGGAAGCCTTCCAGCACGGCGCCGCGGCCCGTGCTACCTGAGCCCATGAACGGGTCGAGGACCACGCCGCCGGCGGGCGTGACCAGGCGACACAGGTAGCGCATCAGGTCCGTGGGCTTCACGGTCGGGTGGTGGTTGCCGTTGCGATTCGCCCAGTCGGCGTCCTCGCGGTCGCGCATGGTGGCGTTCTGCGCGACCGCGGGTTGCGTACCAGATTCGAGTCCCGCGTTCCGGTCCGCCCGATTCGCCTTTGCGCAGTAAAAGAAACGGGCGGCGCTGCCTGTATCCAGCCGGCGTGCACCCGGCTTCATGGCGAATCCGACCACACCCATATTCACGCTTTCGGCTGACGGTTCGTCTCCGCGCCCGTAGCGCATGGCGCCGTAGACCCTGCCTGTCTTGCCGTCGCCTTCCGTCTTTGCGTTGGCGAGTTGCCCAGGGGCATCCGGAAAGGCCGCCAGAACCTCGTCGCTTCCGTCGTGAATGACATTCGCAGGCCAGCGGCCAAGGTGAGACGGAGGCGACCGATCCGCCGTCTCGCCTCCCGTGCCTGGAGCGGCGGAAACCGTCTTGCGCGGGCCGCCCCATCCCGGGGTTCCGATCTCTGGGGCAATGCCGTCCGGCCACCCGACACGGCAACCATCGATATTCAGGCCGCCCGTGCCCCATTCGGCGTGGTTCTTAGCCACGGTGCCGATCAGCGGCTTGCGAGCCATCACGATCGGTTCGTGGGCCGGCTTGCATGCCGTGCCGCCCCATTCGCCGTTGTGGGACTTCGGGAACCCGCTGCCGAAGATCCACATGATCTGGTCGCGAACTTCGAAGCCGGCATCCTCGATGCCGCTGGCCATGCGGTGATACGTGCGCGGGCTGGCGAACGAGAGCAGCATGCCGCCGGGCTTGAGCACGCGGAAGGCTTCGGCGGCCCAGGCTTCGCTGAACCGCTGGAAGGCCTTCATAGCCTCGGGCGCGAGGTCGTACATTCCCGCTGCCGCTGCCGCTGCCGCTGCCGCTGCCGCTGCCTTGCCGTTGCGCGTGCGAGCCGCATCCGTGCTATCCGCACTGGCGTGGCGCTTCTCGATGTCCGCGCCGTCCCAGGCCTTGCCCATGAAGCGGATGCCATAGGGCGGGTCGGTGACCACGGAATCCACGCTGTTGTCAGGCAGCGAGCGCATCAGGTCGAGGCAGTCGCCGGTGAGGATCGTGGCTTTCATGCGGCGGCTGGCGCTCCTGCGTTGGTCGGAAGGTCTGGATTGGAGCCCCATGCGGGGCGAAGCTCGGGCCACGGGTTGCTGGACTCGATGCAGCGACGATGGGCGAAGCGGCCGCGCACCCGGTTGTCCCAGTGCTCTCGCTGCTGGGTGGCCTGGTTGTCGAACCAACCGGAGAACATGTCGGGCGTGCGCGGCATGGGTCAGGCGGCGATCATTCGATCGATGAGCTCAAGGGCTGACGCCTGGAGCTCGTCGGCTGTGGGCGCGAGCCGTTGACGTGCGGCGGCCCCTGCGGCGTCCCATGCGGCGTCCCATGCGGCGGCCCCTGCGGCGTCCCATGCGGCGTCCCATGCGGCGGCCCCTGCGGCGGCCCCTGCGGCGTCCCATGCGGCGTCCCATGCGGCGGCCCCTGCGGCGTCCCCTGCGGCGTCCCATGCGGCGGCCCGTGCGGCGTCCCCTGCGGCGGCCCCTGCGGCGTCCCATGCGGCGGCCCGTGCGGCGTCCCGTGCGGCGGCCCCTGCGGCGTCCCATGCGGCGGCCCCTGCGGCGGCCCCTGCGGCGTCCCATGCGGCGGCCCCTGCGGCGGCCCCTGCGGCGGCCCCTGCGGCGTCCCATGCGGCGGCCCGTGCGGCGTCCCATGCGGCGTCCCATGCGGCGTCCCCTGCGGCGACCCGTGCGGCGTCCCATGCGGCGTCCGCGTCCTTCCGTACAGCCTCGATGGCAGGACGAATGCCCGGGATCTGCGACATACCAGTGATTTCTGGTAGCCCTGCGAGGGCATCTGCCTGGGAGTTCAGACCGGAAAGACGAAGCCAGGCGGGGGTATGTATGCGAACAAGCCAATCGGCGGCCATCAGGGCGCGCCGCTCGGTGACGTCGTCCGATGCACGGGTGCCGATCAGCTTGCTGATGAGAGGTTTCAGCAGCGTATTGCGACGGTCGTCCGGGAGGGAGTCGTTCCAGGCGCGCATGAATGCGCCGATGACCGGGCAGGCGCAGGCTGGCGTGTCGCTCCATTCCTCACCAGCAACGTAGGACACAGCCTCCATCACGCACATGCCTTCATCCATGGAGTCGTGTCCACCACTGGCAAGTTCGGCGCTCGTTACCTCGGCGAGGCGCGCCTGGCTGATCTCGATCGACATACTTAAATCCCTTGCCGGCCGAGCCGGCGCTGTTGAATGGGTGCCCGGTCAGACCGCCGGGCTCGGGTGGTGCCGCTCAGCGCACGGGGGAGGGGAGGGGATGCGCTGGAGCGACAAGGGCGATGAGAAGGGCGAGCAGGGCGGGGAGCACGGCGAGAGCCACGGCGGCTTTCTCGTCCACGGGTGCGCTCATCCACCAGGCGATAGCGCGGTGCATGCGCCGTTCGAGGCGGCTCACGGGTTGATCTCGCACGGCTTGTCGGTCACCTCGACGACGGGCGCGCCGTTGTAGTCGGGACCCGTCACGCGCGCCTTGTGGCCCTTCGAGCAGGTGACGCTGTCGGCCGGGCCGGTGATGGTCGAGCGCTTCAGGTCGGGGCGCGCGTGGAAGTTGGCGCACGCGGCGATGCACAGCACGGCGAGCGCGGTGGGGAGGACGTACGCAGCGCGGATCACTGGATCACCCCCGATGCGCGGCCGTAGACCAGGGCGAAAGCCACGGCGATGCCGATGATCAGCACCCATCCGTTGTTCGCGAACCAGTCGCAGAACGCATTGACCTTGGCCATGAAGCGCGCGATGCGGCGCTGCTTCGGCAGGGCCTGACGCGTGCGGACCGGCGGGCGCTGCGGCCGTCGGAACTCGGCCTCTCCGGCGCGCATGTCGTGCCGCTTCGTCGCCTGGATGATGTTGTAGGCCGTCAGGGCCTGACGCTGATGGGAGGTCTGGTTCATGCCGCCGCCTTGTCGGCTTCGCGAGCCATCTGCTGGTAGTGGACGAGAACCGACGGGATGCCCTTGGCGGCGCAGATGGCGCGGGTCAGGTCATGCCCGACGACGGCCACGCCGACATCCAGCGGCGCGGTGCGCACCAGGTGAACGAACTTCTCGGCGAGGTGCACGGCGGTGGCGGCGCGCTCGGCGCGTGACTTCGCCTCGAGCAGGCGCGCGATCAGGTCGTCAGGGTCTGACAGCTTGCCGTGGCGGACGTCGGCGATGACTTCGGCCAGTGGCTGGGTGATGTGGTTCGAGTTGGCGGTGGTGACCATGGTCCTCTCCCTGCCGGTGCGTCCCGGCTTGGGAAGAAGTAAACCATGGTTGTCTACAAAGAGTCAACCAGAGTTGTCTATATATTTTTCCTAGGCGTGAAAAAGCCCGCCGTAGCGGGCTCTCATTCGGGCGATGGCGTCTGACCCTTACAGGGTGGTCGGGCTGAGCTCGATGCCTGAGCCCTGGTTGACCGTGATGCGGAAGCGCTTCGCGTCTCCCGCCTTCAGCACCGTGGACTGCTCGCGCCGATCCACGCCCTCGCGGTAGCCGCAAAGGCCTGAACCAGTGTTCCAGGCACCGATGATGTGCTCGCCTGCGGGGAGGTGCAGCGTGGTGGCCTCACCGGTGGCCAGCTTGGCCGCGACCTTTCCATCGACGAAAACGGCGAAGTAGCACGCGCTCATCAGGGAGCCCACATCACGGGTCACGGTGACCGTGGCGTCGCCATCAGCTGGCGCCTGGTAAGCGAGATTGCGATCGGGCGGAGGCTGCCTAAGCTGGTCCGGCCGCGGTGGCTTAGTTGTACACGCCGAAAGCGCGACCATGGCCGTGAAGGCGGCCGGCCATAACTTACGCATGTCGATATCCCCTGTGGTCAGAAGCCAGCGTTCGTTGCCGATTTTAGCTCTTCCCTGCAGCTGTCGAAATTGTTGAATTCGTAGCTAAGGTTCAGGCGCGCGACGTACGGAGAGTCTGCTTCGGCCTTAAGGCCGATGGTGTCGATGTCGTTAGGAAGGCCCGACTTTCCCGGTCCCTTGCCACCCCATACCGAGCTCAGAACGCGCTCTTGCTTAGCCAGGCCCATCATCCATTCCTGGGGCTCTTTCCAGATCGATCCAGGTAGAAGATCGTCCAGTGTCGAGCTTGCAGCCCCGTACTTTTTGGTGATGGCCTCGGAGACCTTTTCGAAGCCTTCCCGCACAGCAAATCCCTGCGAATCTCCCTTGATCTCTTCCCCTAGCGCGACGACTTTGCAGAGGCCGGATTTAGGGGAGACGATGAGAAAATACCGCTCGAAACCGGGCAGCGGCGACGGAACCGAAGTCGTCACGTAAACCATCGGTGCTTTGGGGACAGGAGTTGCATGAACCGCCTGGTTCAGTTCCTCAAGTGACATACCCATCCCAAGGCCACCCGGGCCGGAGCGAGCCTGCACCGCCGGTGCAGCATGTGCTGGCGCGGCCGGAACCGGATGAGACTCTGCCGGTGCGGCCTGAGTGGAGGCCGTTGGCGCATTCGCAGCCGTGCTACTTGATCCCTTATCGCTACATCCCGCGAAGGCAGCCGAAATGGCCGCGCCTAGAGCGATCAGTGTTCTCTTGTTCATCCATTTCCCCTGTGGCAATTCCCTGCGAAGTATATGAAAAAGCCCGCCGAAGCGGGCTTTGATCATTTGCCCCGGACTGCGTCCACAGCGTTGGCGGCGTCCGTATGTCCGGACATTCGAAGCAACAAGGCAATCAGGGCCGCGGCAACTCCCAAAAGGGCCAACAGGCCGCCACCTGCCCACAGCGACAACTGCAGTTTTGTGGGGAACCGATCCAGCTTCGCAGCCATTGCGGCGAGAGTCGCGTCGATCGATCCGAGCCTATCGCTGATCGCCCGAACGTCCGTTCGGACCTCATCGAGATCCCGCCGGATGTATCGGCACTCGGTTTCGAGGGCAGCGACGCGTGCTTCCATACCTCCATCATGGGGCGGGCCGCCGTAATCTTCAACCTTTCCTCGGCTACCGGACCACATGTCCGGGAAATTAAGTTGTTTCCATTCAGCCATTTGCCCCCTCCACTCCCTGTTGATCAGCCTTCCGGGCACGCCAGGCGTCGAAGACCTGCCGGCTGATCATCCAAACATTGCCGCACTTGTTGCAGGACAAGACGATCAACGGGAAGAACAGGTCGACATTCGCGCGCTGGTCAGTCGAGGCAGAGGGCAGGGCCCCCACGGGTGCATCGGGGGAGCTCATGATGCTCCAGCTGGTGTTGCCACACAGATTGCACCCCTCGGCTCTGACCCCATTCGCCATGTGGAATTCGAAGAGTTCCGCAGGGTCAATCGGGTCATACTGCGTGAAGCGGTCGTCGGACATTGTCAATCTTCCCAACTGCCGATCCACCGCACGCGGCCATGGATCTCGAAGTGCCTGGTTTCGTCGACCGCGACCGGCTTCCGCCACTTCGGGTCGTCCTTGTTGTCGCTCGAGATGAACCACCGTCCGCCCAGCTCCGTGAGCCGCTTGGCCATGAGGTGCCCCTCGTAGCTGATCACGTAGATCTTGTCGTCACGGGGCTCGATATCTGAAGTGTCGAACAGGATGGCGTCGCCGTTTTTGATGGTGGGCATCATGGAGTCGCCCTTGCCGTAGAGCACGGCGAGCTTGTCGGCCCGGAGCTTCTTGCGGCGCAGGCTCTCGGCCCGGAACTTCAGCTTGTGGGTCTCGGCATAGTCGTCGACCACGGCGCCTTCGCCCAGGGCGGCGGCCTGGCGCACGCCGACGATGTCGGCCCAGCCTTCCTCAGCCTGATCGTCCACGTGCTTCGGCAGCTTCCCCTCGGTGAGCCAACGCACATTGACGCCCAGCAGCCGCGCGATCGGCTCCATGGTGGACATGGCCGGCTCGAGCGTTCCCCCGTTCTCGATCTTCGAGATGGCCTGCTTCGAGACCCCGGCCACCTGGGCAAGGTCTTCCTGCTTCGCCTTTTTGTCCCTGCGGGCTTCCCGCAGTCGTTCAGCCAGTGTGCCCATGTCAACCATTGTTGACGAAAGTGGGTAACCTGTAGTTGACCTCATGTAGACAACTGTGGTTGACTAGCGCCATGAACGAGACCACGCGAGTCACTAAGGACCGAGCCCTGGCGCTTTTCGATGGCAATCAGGCGGCTCTTGGCCGTGCGCTCGGGGTGAGCCGCCAGGCCATTAACAAGCTGCCGTCCGGCGAATTGCCCGAGTGGATGGACCTGAAGCTCCGCTTTGTCATCAAGCCGGATGCCTTCGGCGAGGGGAAGTCGCAGCGACACCGAAGCCCGGCCGCCTCGGCAGGGGCGACGGCCGAAGCAACTCCGACTGTTCTGACCGGGAAGGTCGCCTGACATGGCGACCGACCTGCTGGTGCTGGTGATGTTCGCCGCGGTGACGTTCTGGCCATTGCGCAAGCGGGCAGGGCGCTGATGCGCCACCCGAAGTAAGTCCCCTGATTCCCTACTCGTCGTGATCTCCATGGCGAGAACGATATCCAACCGGGCCACCCGGCTCACCATTTGAGATTCCCGTTCATGAATGTCCTCGACGCTGCCCAAGCAACCGTGAAGGCCTATCCCGGCGGCGCCGAATCGCTGGCGCCTCGCCTAGACATGTCCGGTGCGCTGCTCCGCGGCAAGGTGAACCCGCAGTACGACCGAAACCACCTGACGCTGGCCGAAGCCGACCTGCTGATGACGGTCACGGGCGACCACCGCATTCTCCACGCGCTCGCCGCGCAGCACGGCTACGTCCTGCAGCGTCATGACGAACTGGAGCGTGAGCGCGAGGAAGCGCAGCAGCGCGTCGACGAGCTAGTGCTCGACCTGATGCGAGCCACGGGCTCGTTCGCCGGAACGATTGCCGACGCTCGCGAGGATGGCGTCATCACGCCGCGCGAGGCGAAGGACACGGCGCAGGCCGGCATGGGCGTCCAGAAGATCGTGGTGGACCTCGTTGCCGCGCTGCAGGCCCAGGTGAGGCTCGACGCGCGATGATCATTGTCTGCGATTCGGTCGAACAGATCTGCGTCCATCCCGCGCGGTTCGATGGCGATTCTCCGCCGGGAAGGGTGTGGATCGTCCAACACCAAGCATCCGCCGGTGATGACCAAAGGATTCAAGTCCCTTTGTCGGTCCTTCCGTCCCTGATTGCGGCTCTGCAAAAGGCGCTTGAGGAAGGCCGCAAGGACGCGCCCGAAGGCGGCTGGCCGCTTGCCATGCCAGGGGAAGTTAGCTGATGCAGCAGACCCTGACGACCTACGAGCAGTTCCTCTGGGTTCGCACCCTGCGTGCCCTCAAGGCGTTCGTTCGGTGAACCGCCTGTCGTCCCCTGCGTACCTCCACGCGAAGGCTGTACTGCCTGGCGTGCTGGCGCATGGGGCGACGCCCGAGCAGCTCCTCGCTGCCGAAATGCACCTTTCCTCGCTGCGGCCTTCGCCGCAGATGCCCTTGTTCGACACGCAGCACGCTTACCCGGGGGTAGCTTCCCGGGGACAGCCGGATCCGGCCGGTTGCGTGCATGCGTTTTCCCGGAAGCCGGAGTAACGATGCACGACGAAGACCTCACTGACCTTGCGATGATCGCGGCGTGCTTCCAGCGCCTCGTGTGCCGCGCGTCAGACCTTGACGGGCCTGCTCGCGGGATGACCATCGCAACGAGCGCGTCCGCCGCCCTGACCACCATAAGCGGCCTCTACGGCGCGTCTGCCGAGCAGGTACACACTCGCCTGGACGAGATCCGCGAGAGCGTGCGTGCGCCTCGCGCTGGGGCGGTGCACTGATGGCCGGCGACTGGATCAAGATGCGCACCTCGCTGCTGACCAATCCCAAGGTCAACGGCATCGCGCGCGAACTGGAAAGCCACCGTGACGTAACGGGCGTTCTGTCCACTGGGTTCGGCGGCGTTATGTCCGAAATCGTTACGCGTAACGTTATGCGTCACGTAACGGTGTCGTGCCTGCTCGTTATCTGGGGTGCTGCGAACGAGCACACAAAGGATGGCGTGTTCCACAACGCTGATGTTTCTGACGTCGATGACATGGTCGGCATCCCTGGCTTCGCTGCTGCCATGGAGGACGTTGGCTGGCTCGTCGTAGACAGCGAAGCGGGCACGATCACGCTGCCAAACTTCAATGAATACAACACCTCAGGCGACACGCGCACGGCTGGGGCGAAGACGAACGCGCAGCGTCAGAAGGAATATCGGGACCGTCAAAAGCAGGCAAATGACAGTAACGAAAGTAACGTAACGCGTGACGTAACGAGTAACCGCAGAGAAGAGAAGAGTAGAGAAGAGAAAGAGAGAGGCGCGACTACGTCGGCGCCCACTCTCGAACTCGTCTCCGACGATCAGGGGCAGGGCGGCAAGGCTTCGGCGAAACGCGGTACTCGTCTGCCGGACGACTGGCGCCCGAGCAATGAGGACTTCGCATGGGCGCGGAAGGAGCGCCCGGACGTGGACCTCCGCACCGAGACGGCGAGCTTCTGCGACTACTGGCGCGCCAAGCCGGGCAAGGAGGGCACGAAGCTCGACTGGACCGCGACGTGGCGCAACTGGATCCGTAACTCGCGCAAGGCTGGCGGCGGCTTCACCCAGCGCCCTGAGCAGCCGCGCGTCCGTCAGGAGCTGACCCGATGAGCGGCGACGGCAAGATCGACCGCATGCTTCGCGTCCCGCCGAACGCGGTGGCCGCCGAGCAGAGCGTGCTGGGCGGGCTGATGTTGGCGCCTGGCCGCATCGACGCGGTGAGCGCGCGGCTCGAGGAGGATGACTTCTACCGCCGCGACCACCGGATGATCTTCCGGGCCATGGTGCACCTGAACCGCCGCGGTGTGCCGTGCGACGCCATCACTCTCGGCGAGTGGTTCGCGACCAACGACCTGGACTGCGACCCGTCGTACCTGCTGGAGCTTGCCAACGACACGCCGAGCGCGGCGAACATCGAGGCATACGCGGCGATCGTGCGCGAGAAGGCCGTGCGCCGCCGCGTGATCGGCGCCGCGACCGAGCTCATGGAGCAGGCGTTCGGCGGCGTGCAGGACGCGGCGGAGCTCGTGGACGGCGGCATTGCCGAGTTGATGGCGATGCAGCGCATCGAGACCAGCAGCGAGTACACCCTCCGTCAGACCCTGACGATTGCCTACGAGGCGGCCAACGCCGCGAAGGCGCGTGGCGGGAAGATCCCCGGCCTGCCCACCGGCCTGACGGATCTCGACTACGTGCTGGGCGGCTTGCACGACTCGGACCTGATCGTGATCGGCGCCCGCCCGGCGATGGGCAAGACGGCACTGCTGCTGAACATCGCTCTGGCACACAACGGCCCGGCAGGCCTGTTCTCGACCGAGCAGCCGGTAGTGCAGATCGGCTCGCGCCTGCTGTCGATCGAGGGCGTGATCAACGCCTCGCGGCTGCGCAACGGCTCGCACGACGATGACGACCTCGGCCGAATGGCCGCCGCCGTGGCCCGCCTGATGGAGCGCGAGATGGTCATCTGCGACCGCGCGGGCATCACCATCGGCGAGGTGCAGCGCCTGGCGCGCCGGTGGAAGAAGAAGCACGGCATCCAGCGCCTGTTCGTGGATTACGTCCAGCGCATCAAGGGCAACAACCCGAAGGATTCGCGCATCGACCAGGTGGGCGAGGTGGCACAGGGCCTGAAGGAAATCGCCCGCGAGCTGGATATCCCGGTGGTCGCGCTGGCCCAGGTGAACCGCGAGGTGGAGAAGCGCAGCGACAAGCGCCCGAACATGGGCGACCTGGCGAACTCCAGCGAGATCGAGAAGGAAGCGGACCAGATCCTGATGCTCTACCGCGACGAGGTCTACAACCCGAACACGGAAGACAAGGGCGTGGCCGAGATCAGCGTGGAGAAGAACCGGCACGGCCCGACGGGCAGCAAGAAGGTCGAGTGGCACGCCGAGACCATGCGCTTCACCGACCGCGGCGCGGGGTATCACGATGAGTGGTGACCTGCTGGCGCGCATCGAGGCCGACCGAGTCGCCGCGCGCGCCGCGCTGGCGGACGAGCGCGCCGTCATGCGGGTGAAGTTCCCGCTGGTGGCCGAGATCGTGGACACCTTCCGCGCCGCCGCCGTGAACGACAGCACGCCGCCGCGCCTGCTCCCGCGCCCCGTGTACGCCATCAACGCCCAGGGCGAGACGTGGGGCAGGGAGCCGCGCCCGGAAGGCCTTGCGATCGACGGCGACAAGATCGCGCACCTCCCCGCATTCGAAGCCAGCTGGCGCGCCTTCTTCGCGAAACAGAAGGAAGACCGGAAGACCTACCGCGAGCGCATGCACCGCGCTATCCGCCCTGAGGAACGAGGCATCACGCCATGACTGCATCCACCAACCAGCGCCCGGCGCTTCGCCGCACCAACGTGGTCGTGCCCGCCGCCGACCGCCAGATCTACCTCGGCAACGTCCACCGTCAGGGCGTGACGGCCATCCACCGCACGGCCCTGCGCGCGATCCTGGGCACGGGCCGCGTGGCTGTGTTCATCGGGGAGAACGGCGAGGCGGCCGCGTACAGCTACCGCCACGTGGACTACGACCGCCACTGCCGCAAGCACGCCAAGAGCCTGGTGGGCGTCTACCAGCCGTCCCCGAGCGGGAAGGTCACCGATGGCGATGCCGCTGCGCTGATGGCCGACATCCGGTGCCACGTGCTGGCGCTTCCGAACAAGGGGGCGAAGGCCGCATGAGCCAGGAACGTCTGCTCGCCAAGGTCGTGGCTTTCCACTCCCGCAATGGCCGCATGCCCGATCGCATCGTCATCACCGAGGCGACTGCGCGCGACCTCGCAAAGGACATTTGCGCGGGCTACGGAAGCCTGACGCAGGGCGCCGTCGTGGCGTTGCAGTTCCTCGAGATGCTGCAGGCTGGGCGAGCGAGGTACTTCAATATTCCGCTGGGGCTCGCCGCGTGAAGCGAACCCCTATCCTCCGCAAAACACCGCTGAAGGCGCGCCGCCAGTTCGTCGCGATGACCGCGATCCGTCAGGGTCTGACGGCCGCCAAGGAAAAGGGGCAGGGCAAGGCTGTCGCGATCAAGGCGAAGCTCCGCCAGAGCCGCAGCACGGGCAAGCCGACGGCAGCGCAGGTGGCCCGCTGGGATGCGATGCGCGCGAAGGGCTGCGTCGCCTGCCACCTCAACGGCGTGGACCATGGGCTGGCGCGCGCAAGCTACGGGAAGGGACTGGAGATCCACCACCTGCTCAGCGGTGGCCGGCGCCGCGGGCACGACTTCACCGTGTGCCTCTGTACTTTTCACCACCAGGGCGATCGCCTGCCGTATCCCGAGCACGGGTACACGGAGCAGGCCAAGGCCTTCGGCCCGAGTTTCGGCCGGGAGCCGCGCCGCTTCCGCGAGACCTACGGCACCGACAACCAGCTGCTCGAGTACCAGAACCTGATGCTGGAGCGCTCGGGCCTGCCGACGTTCGCCCAGGCGGGTGACGCATGACGGTCATCCACGGGTCCGCGAAGGACCAACGCCGGACTTCGGTCCTCATATCGTCGAAGTCCCGCCGTAAGTGCTGGTGCGGATGCGGGCGCCGGGCGACCCACACTGGCCTGGCAAACGGTGTGGCACTTATGGACGGGTGTGAGCTGATCGTGCGCCGCTGGGTGAAGACCGGCACGACCGGCGTACGACGCGGTGGTGGCGCATGACGCTGGTCGTGGAAATCGAGGACTTCAAGCTGATGGCCGGGCCGAACGTCCATTGCCACTGGCGCGAGAAAGCGCGTCGCACGAAGCGAGAGCGACAGGCCGCACACTGGCTCATGCTCGACGCAAAGCGCCCTCCGCTGCCGGTGACCGTCCACATGGTCCGCATCGCGCCGCGGCGCGTAGATGAGGGCGACAACCTCAACGGGATGTTCAAGGCCATGCGCGATGGCGTGGCTGACGCCTACGGCATCGCCGACAACGACAAGACGAAGATCCGCTTCACCTACGACCAGGAGCGCGGCAAGCCGCACCAGTACGGCGTCCGCATCGAGGTGTCGCCGGCATGAGCAAGCTTGCCCGCACCCTCGAGGATCGCGCCCGCCGCCCCATCGTGGAAGTGGGCGAGTTGATCGCTCGCGCCGCGTGGCTGGACTGGCGCGACCCGGCTGCGATCGCGGCCTTCGCCGACGAGGTAAGCAGGGCGTCGTCAGACCTTAACGGATCGGCCCAGCGCCTCCGCAGACTCGCCAAGCAACTGAAAAAGAGCGGTGCCGCTGGCGCCGTGCACGAACCGAAGTAACCAGGGGAACACCATGCATACCGGAAAGGCACTCGCCATGCTCAATCCCAAGAACTGCCGATTCGACATCGGCTCGGGTGGCATCCCCAACCTCGTGGCCACGGACGTCGCCGCCGCTTTGGGCATGGTGGCCGCCGGCATCGGCCGCGAGGTGCTGTGCCGTGTGTGGTGGCCTGACGGTGCCCGGCTGACCGAGCGCGAGCTGTCCGACATGGTCGACACCCTGATGCGCGAGGAGTGGGCGCGGCGCGAGTCGTCCATGCTTGACGCCACCCTCGCGGTAGCCCTGCGCGGCAGCAAGGCCCAGGGAACCTACGCCGCGGCCCACTTGCGACGCTGGCCCCGCGTCATCATCCGGGAACACGAGATCCCCCAGCTGGCACCTGGCTATGGCAAGGTGCGCCACGCGGTGATTCGGGAGCTTGCCAGCGCCGGCCTTTGCCAGTCATGCCATGGCCGCGGCGTAGTGCCCAACGAAATGAACGTGGCGCGCAGCTGCAAGGACTGCGGCGGGGAAGGGCACATGCGCCTCAGTGAGCGCGGTCGGGCAGACCTGTGCGGGTTCTCCTGGAAGACCTACCGCGAGGGATGGGCCTCGGTCTACGATTGGACCTTTCAGGCGTGTACCGACGACCTCCACAAGGCGGAGCGCCAGTTTCAGGGGGCATTGGCGTGAAGGCAAAGGATCTCGCGGAAGCCGGGTATTACTGGTGTACCCACGATCTGGCGATGTGGATCCCTGATGGGCAGCAGTACCCGAAGGAATGGCACGTAGTGCAGCTGGGCGACTCAGTCGTCTGGCACGCTGGTGCTGATGTCTCAACGCACGTAGGTGACATTCCTGATTACGTCGAGTTCTACGGCCCAATGGCGGCGCCGGTAGGGCAGTGGTTGCCGATTGAGACCGCCCCAACAGACGGAACGAAGATCGACGTCTGGGCAGGTGGCGAGCGTGTTCCGAACGCTTGGTGGGGACAGCCACAGCGATGCTGGTCCCACGAGCCGCTTCCGCCGGTGGGGTGGTGTGTGGAGGAGGCACACTTCGACGACTTGCACGACCATCAGGTCGATCCGCCACCGTCGCACTGGATGCCACTGCCTCGCGCACCGTAGCAGTGGGTGGGTGATGCCCACCCAAAAAATGAGTAATCTCGCGCCTAGTCAGAACACCCATTGAAGCCCGGCCCCGCGCCGGGTTTCGTCGTTTTCGGCCTTTCCCCTGGGGCCGAACCGGCTGGCGCGTCGCTCCCCTCGGCTCGCCGGCCACCCTATCCCGGAGCATCCGATGGACGCCTCAACCCTCGCCAGCGCAGCGGGTATTCCGCTCGTGCGCGCGAAAGAGTGGGCCGCACCGCTTTCGGCTGCCATGGACAAGTACGACATCAACACGCCCGCCCGCCAGGCCGCGTTCATCGCGCAGGTCGGCCACGAGTCGATGAGCTTCATGCGCACGCTCGAGATCTGGGGCCCGACCGCCCCGCAGGCTCGTTACGAGGGCCGCATCGACCTGGGCAACACCCAGCGCGGTGATGGCAAGCGATTCATGGGTCGCGGCCTGATCCAGATAACCGGACGCGACAACTACACGAAGGCGAGCAAAGCCCTAGGCGTTGATGTCGTGAAGCGCCCCGAACTGCTGCAGAGCGAGGAACTCGCCAGCCTATCCGCCGCCTGGTGGTGGAAGGCTCATGGGTTGAACGAACTCGCTGACGCTGGCCTGTTCGCGGCGATCACGAAGAAGATCAACGGCGGATTGACCGGCCAGGACAAGCGGGAAGCTCTGTGGAAGAACGCCAAGGCGGCGCTGGGTGTGCAGTGACGACGGACGATGAAGTGGCCCTGGTTCACGAGCGCGTTGAGGCGACTGAAGCCCACGCGGCAGAGGTCGCAATCCGCCACATCGGCGCGTACGCCCCATTCATTGGTGCCACGGAGTCCGTTGAGGACCGCGGCATCACGGCTTATGAGCGCATCGCGTCCACCCGCGCCGTGAGTAAGGCAGAAATGACCGAGCTTCTGGGCCGCGACATCCGCCGGTTCGTCCGCACGTTGCGGCCGCGCACAGCGATCTATCCCCAGCTCGGTTCCGTTCGTCTGGCCGTTCTGGCGCATGTCGCTATGGTCATCGGCTCGCCCGCCCTGATGGCATGCCGTCCGCTATGGGATGCGATCAGCCAGGCACGCTGGGACGATGCCCAGGACACGCTCCTTTTGACCCGATGGCCGGAACGCGCGGTGAGCGATGACGAGCGCCGCCGCATGCTCGAACTGGCGAGGATGATGCGCACCGGCGTTGTGCCGGCGTCCTGGACGGCCTGATGCGCCGGGGCTGGTTCGTGCAGGCCCTTGCCCTGGTCATTGTGGCGATCGCTGGCTTTCTCGATTACCGAGTCGTTGACCACATGCTCTCTTTCGGCATGCCCAAGGACGCCGACAACGTGCTGCTCGGGACGATCCTGACGGCATGGAACGGCGCCGCGACCGGCGTCATCGTGAGCTTCTTCTTCGGCCGCAGCAGTGATAGCGACCGGAAAACCGAGATTCTTGCCAACGCCACACCGGCGGCGGCACAACCCAGCGCCGCGGCGACGCCGGCGGCAAGCCAGACGCAGACGCCATGACAGACGGATCGAGCGCCGCTCACAACCCGCAGGCAGATCGCCGCCGCGCGGGCGTGTCGCAGCGCTTGGCAGTGGCAATGATGGTTGCTGGGCTTGGCGGCACGGGTTACTTCGGCGCGACATCCGCCAGTGCGCAGCGCGAGGTTGCGATTTCGCGTGATGAAGCGAGCCGCATCACCGCCGCCCGGAACCGATACGAAGACCTGTACCAGCATTGCCAGGAGCGCGAGTCCGACCGTATGGAGAAGCGCCTGGACCGATTCGAGGATCGCCGGTGAACGTCAAGGTCATTGCGATCGCGGCTGTGCTGCTCCTGGTGGCTGGGTTCGGTGGCGGCTGGTACGTGCGCGGCAAGGGCGCAGACGCTGACCTTGCCAGCGCCAAGCTGGATCGTGCCGCCGACCAGACGGGCGCGGCCATGGCGTTCGGCCAAGCTGAAGCCCTGCGCCTGTCGCAGTACCAGGTGCAGGCCGAAGAGCTGGCGGCCGCCGAGGCCACACACCAGAAGGACATGTCCGATGCAAAGGCTCGCGCTGACCGCGTTGCTGATGACCTGCGTGCTGGCACTCTCCGCCTGCGCGACGAGTGGGCCACCGCCCGTGCCACCGCCGCAGTGCAAGCTGCCGCCGGTGCCAGCCAGCCTGATGCAGCAGCCGAACTACGAGCAGCGGGTGCGCGAGATCTTGTTCTCGCCGGCGCCCAGTGCGACAGCACCGTCACCGGCCTCCAGCGTGCGGTGATGGCCGACCGAGCCGAGGCCAAGCAATGAACGATCTGTTCCTCGTCGTTTCGTCCTTGGGCACTGACCGTGCTGGCGAGACGCTGCGCTACCAGGTGCAGGCCGATGACCGGTTGATCGACGATGCCTTCGAAGGCAAGACCGCAGGCGAGTATCGGCGGCACATCGGCGAGGCGCCCACTGGCGCGCAGGTGGCGCTGCTGACGCCGGATGCCCGTCTCCGCCTGGTGGTCCTGCCCAAGGAAGCCTGATGGGCAGGCTCCACACCATCGGCAGCCGTGTCGCCATGGCGCCATCACGGCAGCCTGCCACGCATCGATCAGCCGACCGACGCATGACGGGCAGAGCGCTTCAGGAGCGACGGCTGCGCATCTGGGCCAAGAGCCCGCACTGCGCCGAGTGCGGACGCCTGGTGGCAATGCACGAGTTCGAACTTGACCACAAGGTGGCGCTGGTGAACGGCGGGTCCGACACGGACGAGAACTGCCAGGTGCTGTGCACCGGGCCAGATGGGTGCCACGCCCGCAAGACTCGATCCGACCTCGGCAGGTGATGCAAATGCGAACGAGTCGCGACATGTCACATGCCGAGGCTGCGTGTCACATACATGAACGAAACGTTAAGGAAATGTGAGGGGGCGGGTCAAAAGTTTGGGCCGATCCGGCCCGGAAACCGATCGTCCTCTCACGCACAGAAAATATCCCCTGTTTGATTAATCGCAGCAGGGCACGGAAATCAAACAACCCGCGCCGCGCAAGGCTTTGAGCCACGATCGGCGCATCGAGGTGAGGCATGCCGCGAGGTGGACCCCGCCCGGGTGCTGGCCGACCGAAGGGCAGCGCGTCGAAGGGCAAGAAGGCGTCCGCATCGAAGGCGGACACAAAGAAGACGAGCGGGAAGTCGAAGGCTCCGCCCAAGAAGGCGCCGCCACGACTACCTGGTCCGCCGCCGAGCGATCCGGCACTGGAAGGCGAGTTCATCCCCGCGAGCATGTCGCCGCTCGAGTACATGTTGCACGTGATGAACAACAGAAACGCCGAGGCCGAGCGCCGCGACCGCATGGCCGTAGCGGCTGCGCCGTACGTGCACGGGAAGATGGGGGAGAAGGGTAAGAAGGACTCGAAGCGGGACGCTGCGGCGCAGGCCGGCGGCGCATTCGCGTCCACGCCGCCTCCACCGCGGCCGTCCAGGGTGAACTGATCGGATGGAGTGGAGCACGGCGTGCGTCGACTGGGCCGACCGGCTCAGGGCCGGCGAGTCGATCATTCCCCCGCCCATCTTCCCGGCAGAGGCTGAGCGGGGGCTGCAGGTCTTTCGCCAGCTCCGCCTGGTGGATGTGCCGGGCTCGCCGACGATCGAGGAATCGTGCGCCCCGTGGGTCTTCGACCTGGCCGCGTCGATCTTCGGAGCCTATGACGTGGAAACCGGACGTCGGCTGATCACGGAATGGTTCGTGTGCGTGCCGAAGAAGAACTCGAAGTCCAGTATCGCGGCGGCCATCATGATGGCCTCGCTGGTGCTGAACTGGCGGCACTCCGCCGAGTTCACCATCCTGGCGCCGACCATCGAGATTGCTGGCAACAGCTTCTCGCCGGCACGGGACATGGTGCAGTACGACGAGCGCCTGGAAGACCTGATGCACGTGCAGACGCACGTGAAGACCATCACGCATCGCGGGAACGGCGCGACGCTGAAGGTGGTCGCGGCGGACAACAACACCGTCGGCGGCAAAAAGTCAGTCGGAACGCTGGTGGATGAGATTTGGCTGCTGGGCAAGCAGCACAACGCTGAGAACATGCTCCGCGAGGCTACGGGCGGCCTAGCTTCACGGCCCGAGGGGTTCATCATTTACCTGACCACTCAGGCAGATGACCCGCCCGCTGGCGTGTTCCGGCAGAAGTTGCAGTACGCGCGCGACGTGCGCGACGGGAAGGTCGTGGATCCGCGCTTCGTGCCGATCATCTACGAGTTCCCTGCGGACATGATCGCGAAGGGCGAGCACCGAAAGCCCGAGAACTTCCACATGGTGAACCCCAACATGGGGTACTCGGTGGACAGGGAGTTCCTGGAGCGCGAGTTCCGCAAAGCGGAGAACGATGGCGAGGAGTCGATGCGCGGCTTCCTGGCCAAGCACCTCAACGTCGAAATCGGCCTTGCGCTCCGCTCCGACCGGTGGGCGGGGGCGGACTTCTGGGAGGGCCGTGCGGCGAAGGTTGGGCTTGCCGACCTTTTGCGCGACTGCGAGGTCATCGACGTTGGTATCGACGGCGGCGGCCTTGACGACCTTCTGGGATTTTCGGCTATAGGCCGCCATCGCGACACGAAGGACTGGATGGTGTGGACCCGAGCATGGGCTCACCCTTCGGTCCTTGAGCGCCGGCGAGAGGTCGCCCCGGCGCTGCGAGACTTCGAGAAGCAGGGCCATCTTGTCCTGGTCGACCAGATCGGTAAGGACGTCGACGAGGTTGCAAGCTTCGTGGCGCAGATCGAAGAGGCTGGCCTTCTCGACATGGTCGGGGTCGACCCGGCGGGCCTCGGGGGCATCCTCGACGCGTTGGAAGATGCGGGCGTTCCCAAGGACAAGGTGGTCGGTGTCAGTCAGGGCTGGAAGCTCGGCGGTGCAATCAAGACCGTTGAGCGAAAGCTCGCTGAGGGCACGATTACCCATGGCGGCCAGCCGATGATGAACTGGTGCGTCGGCAATGCGCGGATCGTCCTCACGAGCAACGCTATCAACATCACAAAGCAGGCCAGCGGTACGGCGAAGATCGATCCGCTCATGGCTCTGTTCAACGCGGCATCCCTGATGTCGCTTAACCCGGAAGGCCGCGGCGACATCGACGGCTTCGTCAACGACCCGATCATGGTGGGAATCTGATGGCCGAAAAGAAGCCGGGCCGGGTCAAGGCTGCCCTGGTCAACTGGCTGGGCATCCCCATCCAGTTGACCTCGACTGAGTTCTGGCAGGAATGGTTCGGCAGCTCGAAGAGTGGCAAGAGCGTTTCCGCGCACACGGCGATGCAACTGTCCACGGTCTGGGCCTGCGTACGGCTGATCTCGGAGACCGTTCCATCGCTTCCGCTCAAACTTTACAGGCGCCTTCCTGACGGATCACGGGAGCTAGCGAGGAACCACGAGCTGTACCGGGTGCTTTGCCAGTCGCCCAATAAGGAGATGACTCCTTTTCGATTCATGCTGATGGTTGTCGCATCGCTGTGCCTTAGGCACAACGCATTCATCGAGAAGATCCGGATCGGCCGAAAGATCGTGTCGCTGGTTCCGCTTCTGCCACAATGCGTGACCATGAAGCGCCTCGAAAGCGGAGCCCTGCAGTACACCTACAGCGAGCCAGGAAAGCAGCCTCGTGTGATCGCCGAGGACGATATGATGCACATTCGGGGCTTCGGTCTCGACGGTGTAGCGGGCGCCGACCCGCTGAAGTTCGGTCGGGACGTGCTCGGATCGGCGATGGCGGCGGACGAGGCCGCGGGCGCCGTGTTTGCCAACGGCATGCAGACCTCCGGCGTGCTTACGAGCGAGGCCGGCACATTGAAGCCTGCCCAGCGCGAGCAGTTGCGAAAGAGCCTGGCTACGTTCGCTGGCAGCAAGAACGCTGGCAAGCTGATGGTTCTTGAGGCGGGCCTGAAATACCAAGGGATCAGCATGGATCCCGAAGCGGCGCAGATGCTGGAGACGCGCCGGTTCAATGTTGAGGAAATTTGCCGGTGGTTCAAGGTGCCGCCGTACATGGTCGGCCACACCGACAAGCAGAGCTCGTGGGCATCGAGCGTGGAGGGGATGAACCTTCTGTTCCTGGTGCACTCGTTGGCTCCGATGCTGGAGAACATCGAACAGGAGATCCAGCGCTGCCTCCTGGGCGCAGCCAACGATGAGTACTACGCCGAGTTCAGCGTTGAAGGCCTGCTGCGCGCCGATAGCGCGGGCCGTGCGCAGTTCTACATCCATGCGCTGCAAAACGGCTGGATGAGCCGGAATGACGTTCGCCGGCTCGAGAACCTGCCGCCTGTGCCTGGCGGTGACGTCCTGACTGTCCAGTCGAACCTAATACCGCTCGACCAGCTGGGGCAGGTTCCCGCTGACGGCGCGCGTGCGCGCGCTGCGCTGATGTCTTGGCTCGGCCAGGACGATAACCACGAAAAGGCCGCCAAGGCCGCTTAGCCGAGGATGATTGGATGAAGCACAACCGACTTCCGGGTATTCCGGAGGCCCGCGACCGCTCGGGAATCCAGTGCGACCTGTCACCCCGCGCGCTGGAGCGGTGGAATCCCGGCATCCGGGCTGCGGCGGACGACGAGGAAAACTCGATCTCCATCCTCGATGTGATTGGCCAGGACTACTGGGGCGATGGGGTCACCTCCAATCGGATCGCGGCTGCGCTGCGCTCGATCGGCGCGAACAATCCTGTGACGGTGAACATCAACTCACCCGGCGGGGACATGTTCGAGGGTATCGCCATCTACAACATGCTCCGTGCCCACAAGGGCGTTGTGACGGTGAAGATCCTCGGCATGGCCGCGTCGGCAGCCTCGATCATCGCCATGGCAGGCGACACCATTCAGATCGGCCGCCCATCGTTCTTCATGATCCACAACGCCTGGATCGTTGCCATCGGCAACAGGAATGATCTACGGGACGCAGCTGATTACCTGGAGCCTTTCGACGCAGCAATGGCCGATGTCTATGTGGCACGGACCGGTCAGGACGCCAAGGCCGTTCAGTCGATGATGGATAAAGAGACGTGGATCGGTGGCAGCGATGCCGTCGCGAAGGGCTTTGCTGACGGACTGCTTGATGATGAGGACGTCTCCGAGCCGGATTCTGGCTCTTCGGCTACCCGTGCGGCCGCTCACCGCCTTGATTTGGCGCTTGCGAAAGCGGGTATGCCGCGCACCGAGCGCCGAAAGCTCCTGAACGAAGTTAAATCCGGCATGCCTGGCGCTGCTGGTAAGGGCACGCGTGACGCTGCCAACTCACCGGCCAACGAGGCCGACACCCCCGCCGGCATTGGCGTCGCGCTCGCGCGGCTCCGCCTGGCAGCCGCCATTTAATCGGAGATACGACCATGGCAGACGGTAACAGCGAGATCGTTCAGCTTCTGAACGACGTGACCAAGAAGCTCAACGCCTCGAGCGAGGAATTCAGCCGCAAGGCCGAGGACGCGATCAAGGAGGCCAAGAATGCTGGCACCCTTTCGGCGGAAACGAAGGGCGTGGTCGACAAGATCGCGAGCGAGTTCAATGGCCTCCGCGAAACGCAGGAAAAGCTGCGCGCCGAGCTCGGCGAGGTCGAGCAGAGCATCGCGCGCATCCCCGCGAACTCGGGTCAGCAGGCTCAGCCGAAGAGTTGGGGCCAGCAGCTGCTCGAGAACGAGGAAGGCCTGAAGAACGTTCAGGCGCGGATCAACTCGAAAGAGAATTTCCGTGCCAGCTTCTCGGTCAATGCCGCGCTGCTGAGCTCCGGCGTCGCCGAGGGCGTGGTTGAGCCGCAGCGCCTCCCGGGCATCGATGTGGCCCCGAAGCAGCGCCTGTTCATGCGCGACCTGATCGCCCCGGGCCGCACGACCTCGCCGGCCATCTTCTGGGTCCAGCAGACCGGGTTCACGAACAATGCCGCGGTGCAGGTCGAGGGTGCGAAGAAGCCCGAGTCCACCATCACGTTCGCGACGAAGATCACGCCGGTGGCGACGATCGCCCACCTGTTCAAGGCGTCCAAGCAGATTATGGACGACTTCGCGCAGCTCCAGAGCACCGTCGACGTTGAAATGCGCTTCGGCCTGAAGTACGCCGAGGAGCAGGAAATCCTGTTCGGTGACGGTACCGGTGCGCATCTGCATGGCATCGTTCCCCAGGCCTCGGCTTTCGATCCGGCGTTCAGCCTGGACGGCCAGACCCCGATCGATGATCTGCGCCTGGCAATGCTGCAGGCCCAGCTGGCCCGTATCCCGGCCACCGGCCACGTGCTGCATTTCGTGGACTGGGCTCGCATCGAGCTCCTGAAGGACACGCTGGGCCGTTACATCATCGGCAATCCGCAGGCCTCGGCGGCCCCGCGCCTCTGGAACCTGCCGGTGGTGGCCACCGAGATTGCCGCTTTCCAGGGCAAGTTCCTCACGGGCTCGTTCGCCTACGGTGCCCAGCTGTTCGACCGCGAAGACGCAAACGTCGTGATCTCGACCGAGAACAACGACGACTTCGAGAAGAACATGATCACCATCCGCTGCGAAGAGCGTGCGGCCCTGGCGGTCAAGCGCCCCGAGGCCTTCATCTACGGCCCGCTGACGATTGCCGCTCCCTCGGGCGGCTGATCGGTTCCTAGCCACTTATGAGGGGGCCTGCCGGCCCCCTCATGGAGATCGATATGAGCGATAAGGTAAAGGTCACGACGAAGCGTCCGGTTATGTTCGAGGGGCAGGCTCGCACCACGTTCGAAACTACCGAGCAGCACCGTCGAGAGCTGGAAAAGCTGGGGTATCTGGAAAGCGATGCTGCCCCGGCCCCGGCCCCGGCCCCGGCCCCGGGTGAGGGTGAGGGTGAGGGTGAGGGTGAGGGTGAGGGTGAGGGTGAGGGTGAGGGTGAGGGTGAGGGTGAGGGTGAGGGTGAGGGTGCCGAGCTCGCCGCCCGCGCATCAGCCTTCATCGAAGGCACCGTGCCCGACGTCGCCGGCCGTATCGAAGGCGCCGACGAGGCTCTGCTTCAGGCGGCGCTGGCCGCCGAGAACGCGACCGACAAGCCGCGCAAGGGTGTTGTCGACGCCCTGACCGCTGCGCTCAATCCGCAGGACTGACGTGGACCTGATCACCATCGAGGAGGCCCGAGCGCACTGCCGGGCCGACAGCAGCGACGACACCATGCTCGAGGTGTACGGGGCAGCGGCCGAAGAATCTGCCCAGAACTTCCTCAACCGCCGCGTATACAAGGATGCCGACACCCTGGCGCAGGCAGTCCTGGACAACGTCGCGGGCGACGACCCGATGGTGGTTACGCCGGTGATCAAGGCAGCCGTCCTGCTGCTGCTCGGCCACCTCTACCGCAATCGCGAGGAAGTGGTCATGGGCGACAGCGCCGCGGCCGCGCAGTTGCCCGTCGGTACGACCACGCTGCTGTGGCCCCATCGCGTCGGCCTCGGGGTCTGATCACATGGGTCTCGCTGCTGGATCGCTCAACCGCCAGGCGACCATCCAGAAGCCGGGCACCGGGAAGGATCCTGCTGGCCAGCCCATCAAGACCTGGACCGACGTTGTAACCGTATGGGCCAACGTGAAGAGCCAGACCGGCATGGGCGTGGTGTCCGGCGAGCAGAACGGCGTCGAGGCTTCGGTCACCCGTTATAGCTTCCGCATCCGGTATCGCCAGGGCATCGACAGCGGCATGCGCGTCCTGATGGGCGGCATCCCCTACGACATCACCTCGGTGCAGATGGACGAGGAAAAGCGGGAGTGGACCGACCTGGTCTGCAACCGCGGAGCGAATGGTGGCTGACAACCTCAAGGCCACGTTCGACACGGCGGACTTCACGGCCGCGCTTGAGCGCCTGGCCGGGCCTGCGCGGACACACCTCGCGAGGTCCATGGCAGTGGCCGGCGGGCAGGTGCTTCGCGACGAGGCAAAGGCCTTGGCGCCCGTGAAGGATGGGATTTTGCGGAACGCGATCTACCTTGCTTTCCGGGATGCCAAGTCGAATGAAAAGCAGGTCCAGTACACCGTCACGTGGAACTCGAAGAAGGCGCCGCATGGCCATCTGCTCGAGTTCGGGCACTGGATGCCCTTCAAGGCCGTGAGGTTGCCTTCGGGACAGTGGTACACGGTGAAGTCGAGGCGTGAGACCCCGAAGTGGGTGTCGGCTCGGCCCTTTCTCCGCCCAGCTCTGGAGGGCGGTACCGCGCGTGCCCGAGAAGCCATGATTGCACGCGGCCGCGAAAGGCTCCCGCAGCTCCTGGCTGGCGACATGACTGAACCAGAGACGCCCGCCGATGCTTGAGGAAACACTTTACGGTCTGCTGAATCCGCTGGCTGTCGGCGGCGCCGCGCCCGACGTTACGGATGACAATCCAGTCTTCCCCTGCATCACTTACCAGCAGGTCGGAGGGCAGGCCTATGCCTACGCCGAGAATCGGCTGCCCGACCACCGGCATGCCCGGGTACAGATCAACGTGCACTCGCGATCGCGCGTAGAGGCCACGGAGATCGCCCGGAATATCGAGAGGGCGCTCATCGAAAGCGCTCTTGTGACGCAGGCATACGGTGCCTTCGTCAGCACATACGAGGACACGCTGAAGATCTACGGCACTCGCCAAGACTTCGGTATCTGGGTCAAGGAATGACCGTCCTGGGCGACTAAACGCCCTCGTTGAAGCCCGGCCATGTGCCGGGCTTCTTGTTTTCAGCCCCTCAGGAGCCACCCATGTCCGCTCAGTTCCCCAACGGGACCATCTTCTCTGTTTCCCGCACGCTCGCCGCGGCGCTGGTGGTTTCCGCCCTCAGCAACGCCATTTCGGCCGTGGCGACCACCACCGGCGCACCGCCAGAAGATGGCAGCATCGCCGTCATCACCAGCGGCTGGCCCGACATCAACGAGCGCGTTGCGCGCACGGCGGAGGCCGACAGCCAGGCCAAGACCTTCGAGCTCGAGGGTATCGATACGACGAAGGCTTCGCGCTTCCCCGCTGGCCAGGGCATCGGCAGTGTGTCGGTGGTCGACGACTGGGTGACGCTGTCCCAGGTGCGCAGCATCGCCAAGGCCGGTGGCGATCAGCAGTTCTTCACCTGGCAGTACCTCGAGGACAAGAGCGGCCGGCAGCGGCAGCGCCCGACGTACAAGAACGCGAAGTCGATCACGCTGACGCTGGACTACGATCCGGCTCTGGCCTGGTATGCCGCGCTGGCCGAAGCCGACGGCGAGAAGGATCCGGTCGTGCTCCGCGCCGTGCTTCCGAACGGTGCCGAGCTCTATTACTACGTTTACCCGTCGTTCGACGCTGACCCGTCGATGACGATGAACGAGAACATGACCAACACGGCCACGTTCTCCCTGATCTCGGACCTCACGCGCTACGACGAGGCGGCCTGATGTTCCAGATCGCAGCCAACCCGACGTTCCCGGCCACGCTGACCATCGTCGGCCAGTCCCGAAAGCAGACCCTCAAGCTGGTCTACCGGCACAAGCCGAAGGCTGAAGTGGAAAAGCTGCTGACCGACTTCGCGACCGAGATGCGTCCGCTACCCGAGATCCTGCTCGACATCGTTGAGAGCTGGGAAGCCGACCAGCCGCTTTCCGTGGAAAGCCTCGATCTGCTGCAGCAGCAGCAGCCGGGCGCCTGCGAGGCGATTCTGGCCGGGTACAGCACCGGACTTCGGGTGGGCCGCGAGGGAAACTGAGGGAAGCGGTGCGGGCGCTCTATTGGGAGCGCCCCACCGCCGCAGCGGCCGGCGAATTCGGCCTAAAGCCCTCGGATTTCGAAGACCCGAAGGTCTCCCTCTGGGTCGAGAACGTCGATCCAATCGGCTTTTTCAGCAGACACAGCTCCCAATGGCGAACCGGCCCGGGTGGCGCGGTTGGCCTGGACTACGGCGTGATCTTCCACGAACTCGACCGCAAGGGCGTCGAGGGCGACGCCTTCGACGATTTCATGGACGCGATCCGCGTCATTGAGGGCGAAGCCCTCAATATCCTCCACCAGAGCACTTCATGACCGACGACAGCATTGGCACTGCGCGCCTAGACATCGTCGTCGACACCACGCAGTTCGACGCCGCTATTGCATCGGCGAAGCGAAGCGTGAGCTCGATGTCGCAGCAGGCGCAGCAGGACTACAACCAGCTTTCTTCGGCCGAAAAACGGCGTGTCGACTCCCTCATTCGCCAGGCCGACCAGCTCGGCCTCACACGTTCGGAGCAGATTGCCTATAACGCCGCGTTGAAGGGCGTGCCGCTCAGCATCCTTGATGAGCTGAAGACAAAACTGGCTGCCCAGACCGCAGCAACGAAGGGCGCCACTGAGGCAAACGGCAAGTACGTTATGAGCGAGGCTGCACGCGCGGCGGCGATGCGCGGCGTGCCGGCCCAGATCACCGACATTGTCTCCGGCTTGGCAACTGGGCAGCGTCCCTTCACGGTTCTCTTGCAGCAGGGCGGCCAGCTGAAGGATATGTTCGGCGGCATCGCGCCCGCGGCCGGCGCTCTGGGGCGCAGCTTGCTTGGCTTGCTCAGTCCTACCGCGCTCGTCGCTGCCGCGACCCTCGGGCTGGTATATGCCTGGAAGGAAGGGCAGGACCAGCAGGATGAGTTTCGTAAAGCGCTGATCCTCACCGGTAATCAGGCTGGCCAGACGGCCGACCAGTTGACGACGTCGGCTCAGCGAATCGCGAAGGAAACGGGTGGCAGCTTCGGCGCTGCAGCTGACGCCGTGACCAAGGTCGTGCAGTCGGGCCAATTCTTCGGTACGACTATCGAGACGGTAGCCCGTGCCGCGGTTCAGCTGAATCGGGCTACCGGGGCGTCGATCGATGACACGATCGCGCAGTTCGTTCGGCTCGGCGAGGATCCGGTCAAGGCGGCCGCGGCGCTGGATAAGCAGTTCCATTTCCTGAACCAGTCGACGAAAGACCAGCTGGCCGCGCTCGACGAGCAGGGAAGGGCGCAGGAAGCCACCACGCTGCTGGTCAACCAGTACGCCGACGCGGTGGCTAACCGGTCAAAGGACGTCGTCGACAACGCGACCTGGATGGCCCGGTCGTGGACGGCGGTGAAGGATGCCGTTTCGGGCGCATGGAGCGCTGTCACGAGCATCGGACGTGATCCGACGCTGCAGGATCAACTCCAGAAGCAGGCCACGCAGCTGGCCGAGCTGCAGGCCGAAGCGAAGTCTGGGGTCCGCTTTCGCTGGAACCTCGACGGCCTGCAGGACATCAATAAGGCAATCGACCAGACCAAGTCCAGCATCAACCTGATCCAGGATCAGTTGATGGGCCAGGACAACCTGAGCGTCGCCACGGCGGCCGCCAATCGGATCGAGACCGACGGCGCCGCTGGCAAGCGCATCCTCGAGGCGGCCACCAAGCAGTACGCCACCACGATCGACAAATACAAGGACGAGCGGCAAAAGATCGTCGACGCTGCCGCTGCGGCGTTAAAGGCCGACCCCGGCAACGAAAAGAAGATCCTCGAGGACAAAACGAAGGCCTTGAAGGGCCTCGACGATCAGTACCAGAAAGCCGTCGATAGCCAGACCCGTGCCGCCTCGGCGCTCGCGAAGCCTGGTCAGACGTTGATCCAGCGGCTGCAGGAGCAGATTGCCGCAAACGAGTTGGATGCTTCAAGCACGGACAAGCTGACGACGTCGCAGCGCCTGCGGATCTCGGTAGAGGCCGATCTCGAAGCCGCCGGTGACAAGGTCAGCGCTGCCGATAGAGCATCGATCAAGGTTTTGCTCGATAAACTGGATGCGTCGGACAAGCTCAACAAGTCGACCGACGATAGAAAGAAGGCAACTGAGCAGCTCGCTCGCCTCGAAGCGCAACTGAAGGCGGAAGAGCAGAATCAGAAGGATGCCGATAGCGCAGACCTCGCCGAACTTGGCCGGGGAAGCGACGCCGTGGAACAGATGCGTCGACGGCTGCAGATCGAGCGAACCTATACGGATGGGCTCAAGCAGCTACGAGACCGAGGGGTTGCAGAGAACACCGATTCCTACCGTGTGCAAGAGCAGGCGTTGCGCGATTCGCGCGACCGCATGCTCGGTGTTGAACAGGGATATCAAGACCAGCGCAGGGCCATTCTCGACGACTGGCGCAATGGCGCGCGTCGCGCCGTGGACGACATCAACTTCCAAGTTAGTGACACGGCTACGAACTTCGCCAATCTGGTCCAGAGCACGTACGGCGGCCTGTCCGACTTCATCACCAATGCGGTTACGAAGGGAAAGCTGGGAATCAAGGATCTCGTGTCGTCGATCCTTACCGAAGTGGCGCGCTTGGAAGCCAACAAGGCGGCTGCGGCACTCCTGAACTACGGGCTCAGCTTTTTCACGGGAGGTGGTGCCTCTACGGGCGCCGGTGACGCGCTGAACGGCGGTTCGAATTACACCGGGAGCGGCTCGCTCTCGACGTCGTGGCCGGGAATGACCGCGAACGCCAAGGGCGGTGTCTACGATTCTCCGAGCCTGTCGACCTATTCGAACCAGATCCTCAGCAAGCCCACCATGTTTGCGTTCGCCAAAGGGGCAGCCATCGGCGTTGCCGGCGAAGAGACCGGACGCAGCGAGGCGATCATGCCGCTCACCCGGACATCGAGCGGCCGCCTTGGCGTCGAGGCCGTCGGTGGTGGCTCAGGCCCGGATGTGCAGGTGAGCGTGGTAGTGAATGCTGATGGATCGAGCGATGTTTCCACGCAGGACGATGCCGCCGGGTTCGGCCGGCATCTTGGTGAAGCGGTGAAAGCGACGGTGAAGCAGGAGCTCGCCATGGCAATGCGCCCAGGTGGCGCCCTGTGGAGGGCCCAGCCGCGATGACCGAGACATTCAAGTGGCGGGCGATCGGGTCGCCCGGGCAGGTGAATCTGCGAACTAGCCAGGCCAAATTCGGGGATGGCTACTCACAGGAGGTCGCGGACGGGATCAACAACAAGGTCCAGTCGTGGCCGCTGCAGTTCGTCGGCGACGAGGCTGAGATGCAGGAGATCGTGGACTTCTTCGACCGCCATGCTGGTGCAGTCGGGTTCTTCTGGAAGCCGCCGCTCAGCACGCAAGGCCTCTACAAGGTGACGGCTTACAGCCCTTCCGAGATCGGCGGCGGCATCTACACGGTCAGCGCCACGTTCGAGCAGAAGTTCGCTGCATGATCTACGCCGATATCCAAACCCTCGAGCCTGGCGCATGGGTGGAGTTGTTCGACCTCGATGCTCGGCCCATCACTGGCGGTGGAGCGGGGGACGTTCTCCGATTTCACGGTTACACCCAGGTCGGGCCCATCTACTGGCAGGGAAATCAGTACGACCCGTGGCCCATCCAGACGCAGGGCTTCAAGACCGATCCCGACCAGCCGCCCGTGCCAACACTGACGGCCGGCAACGTCAACGGCCGTATGACCGCGCTTTGCCTGGCCTATCAAGACCTGGTTGGGGCGCGCGTCACCCGCAGGCGCACGCTCGGCAAATACCTCGATGCTGTGAACTTCCCCGGAGGTAATCCGACAGCGGACCCTGATCAGGAGATTCCGCCCGAGCTGTGGTTCATCGAGCGCCGGTCCGCCGAGGACAAGACGCAGGTCACATGGGAGCTATCAAGCCCCATGGACTTCGGTGGCAAGCAGTTGCCGGGTCGGCAGATCATCGCGAACGTTTGCAGCTGGCTGGCCATCGGCGGGTACCGCGGCCCGTACTGCGGCTACAACGGTCCGCCCGTGGCGCTCGCCGACGATACGCCCACCGATGACCCCGTGCTCGATCGCTGCGGCGGTCGGCTGACGTCGTGCCGCGCGCGCTTCGGACAGACCGCCGAACTGCCGTATGGCTCATTCCCAGCCGCGAGCCTGATCAAATGAAGCCTGCCACCCAGCGAGCCGCTCACGCGCATGCCCTCGAGGAATACCCGCGCGAGGCCTGCGGCGTTGTCATCGTGCGAAAGGGAAGGGAGCGATACATTGCGTGTAGGAACGTCGCGAAGACGCCTGAAGATCACTTCGTGCTTGCGCCGGCGGACTACGCTGCGGCTGAAGACGAGGGTGAGGTTACGGCGATCGTGCACTCGCACCCGAACGTTCCAGCCAGACCGTCCGAGGGCGACAGGGTTGGGTGTGAGACCTCTGGCGTGCCGTGGGCCATCGTCTCCGTTATGCCCGGGCCGGTGGTCACCGACACGCTTGTGATTGAGCCGAGCGGCTACGAGGCGCCCCTGGTCGGGCGTACGTGGCACCACGGCGTGCTGGACTGCTGGGCGTTGTGCCGGGACTGGTATGCGCGCGAGCTCGGGGTCGACCTCCCAAATCCGTCACGCCCTGACGGTTGGTGGGACGACGGATCGAGCGACCTGTATTCCGATGCCGCCATAGCTGCCGCTGGCTTCCAGAAGATCGACCCATCGACTCTGCGTCGAGGCGACTTGATCCTCATGCAGGTCCGATCGAAGAACCTGGTTCCGAACCACGCAGCCATCTATCTGGGTGACGGCCTGATGCTGCACCACATGTACGGTCGGGACAGCTCCCGAGACAACTACGGCGGCTGGTACCAGGAGATCACGCGTTCGGCGTGGCGAATGTCGGCCTCGAGCAAGGAAACAACGTGACCGCAACGACCATTCGCCTGGGTGGGGCCCTTGGCCGCCGCTTCGGCCGGCAGTTCAGCCTCCACCTCGACACCAAGACGCCGGCGGAAGCCGTTCGCGCGCTGTGCTCCATGCTGCGCGGGTTCAAGGAGTATCTGGCTTGGAGCACCGATCACGGGATCGAGTTCGCTGTGTTCCGTGGAAGCGGCAAGCACGAAGAGAACATCGGCTACGAGCAGCTGAAGGAGCCTGCCGGGTCCGTGATCCGAATCGCCCAGGTCCACGCCGGCGCAAAGAATGGCGGCGTGCTCCAGACCATCATCGGCGTCGTGCTCATCGTGGTGGGAGTGATCGGCAACATCTACGGCGGCTGGGGCACCCCGTTCATCCAGGCGGGTATCGCGATGGTGGCCGGCGGCGTCGTCCAGATGCTCAGCCCTCAGCCGAAGACGTCGAAGGCCGCAGATTCGTCCAGCAACCAGGCGAGCTACATCTTCAACGGCCCGGTGAACGTCACCGCCCAGGGCAGCGCCGTGCCGGCGCTCTACGGCGGCCCCATGGAAATTGGCAGCGTGGTGATCTCCGCCGGCATCGAGGCCGTCGACTACAGCGCCCGCCCGTCGAACGTCGGTACCGGCTCGCTGCTCGGTGGGTCGAAGGCCTCACCGTACGACCCCGACTGATCCTCGCCACCAGACCTTCACCCAGGCCCGCCACGTGCGGGCCTTTTTTATGGGACGACCATGGGCCTTGACCCGATCATCCGTGGCTTCAAAGGCGGCGGAAGCACTCACACGCCTGTCGAAGCGCCGGACACACTTCGATCGATCTCTTACTTCCAGATCGAGGAGATCCTCTCCGAAGGCGAAATGTATGGGCTGGTGAACGGCCTGCAGTCGGTGAAGCTGGACGGCACGCCAGTGGCCAATGCCGACGGCACACTGAATTTCACCGGTGTGTCGGTGCAGATCCGGCCTGGCACGCAGGACCAGAGCTACATCCCCGGGTACGGCTCGGTAAAGAACGAGATCGCAGTATCGACCGAGCTCAAGTCGGGCACGCCGTGGGTCCGAGCGGTGACGAACACCGAGTTGTCTGCAGTCTCGATCACGCTGCAGGTGGATGCCCTCCAGAAGAGCAACACTTCGAACGGCGATATCAACGGCTACCGCATCCAGTACGCGATCGACATCTCGACCGATGGCGGCGCCTACAACACGGTTCTGAACGGCGCCTTCGACGGAAAGGCCAGCAACCCGTACCAGCGTACGCACCGTATCGACCTTCCGGCGGCCACCTTGGGCTGGAACGTGCGCGTTCGTCGCATTACCGCGAACGCCGACAGCGCCACCGTGGCGGATACCACCCGTGTTATCTCCATCACCGAGATTATCGACGCGAAGCTGCGTATGCCGAACACGGCATACGTGGCGATAAGCGGGGATGCCTCCCAGTTCTCGAATATCCCGGTTCGGTCCTACGTCTGCTGGGGCCGCCTCATCCGCGTGCCGTCGAACTACGACCCCCAGACGCGGGCGTACAGCGGCGTGTGGGACGGCTCGTTCAAGATCGCCTGGACGAACAACCCCGCGTGGATCATCTACGACGTCGTTCTGAACGACCGCTTCGGCTTGGGGGCGATGGTCGACGCCTCGCTGATGGACAAATGGGAGCTGTACCGGATCGCCCAGTACTGCGACCAGCTCGTGCCGGACGGCAAGGGCGGCCAGGAGCCACGCTACACGTGCACCTGCTACCTGCAGACCCGGGAGGATGCCTTCCGTCTGCTCGGTGACCTGGCGTCGGTCTTCAGTGGTGTCAGCTACTGGATGGGCAGCGCGATCACCACGGTCGCGGATATGCCGGACGACCCGGTCTACACCTACACCGCGGCGAACGTCATTGACGGGGCGTTCTCGTACCAGTCGAGCGCTCGTAAGACCCGTTACACCACGGCGCTGGTGACCTACAACGACCCGGAAAACAGCTACAAGCAGGCTGTCGAGTACGTCCCCGACGACGCGGCCATTGCCCGGTATGGCATCCAGCCCTACGAGTTCGTAGCCTTCGGCTGCACGCGGCAGAGCCAGGCGCACCGCCGTGGACTCTGGGCCGTCACGAGCAGCCAGTACGAGACCGATTCGGTGACATTCGCCGTGGGCCTTGAGGGCCTGCGTGCCGCCCCGGGCCAGATCATCCGCGTGCAGGATCCGGCTCGTGCTGGCGCGCGCAACGGCGGCCGCATTAGCGCGGCCACGGCCAGCACCGTCACCGTCGATCGCGCGCCCGAGCAGGTGGCCGTCGGCGATACCCTGACGGTCCATCTACCCGAGGGCACGGCGCAGAGCCGGGTGATCAACGGCATCAACGGCCGGGTGCTGTCGGTCTCACAGCCCTTCACCGAGATCCCGGTGGGCCAGTCGGTGTGGGCCGTCGAGAGCACGACGCTCCAGAACCAGACCTTCCGCATCCTCAGCGTCAGCGAGGACTCGAGCGAGGGCCAGATCAAGTTCACGATCAGCGCGGTCCAGCACAACGCAAGCAAGTTCGCGCACATCGACTCGGGCGCGGCCATCCAGATACCGCCCATCAGTGGCCTGCCGGCGAGCCTGCAGAAACCGCCGACGAACGTCACGCTGGAAGGCCGCGTGGTGGTGGAGCAGGGCATCGCGAACAACGTGATGACCATCGAGTGGACGGCAGCCGATGGCGCAGCCACCTACAAGGTCGAGTGGCAGAAGGACAACGGCCAGTGGATCCAGGCGGGCACCGTCTCGACCACCTCGATCGACGTCATCGGTATCTACACGGGCACCTACATCGCCCGCGTCACGGCCATCAACAACGGCAATGTCGCGTCGATCGCCGCGTACAGCGATCCCACACTCGTTGCGGGTAAGACTGGCGCGCCGCCGTCGCTATCGACCCTCACCGCCAAGAGCTTGCCGTTCGGCATCGCCCTGGACTGGACGTTCCCGCCGAATACCGAGGATAGCCAGCGCACCGAGATCTGGTCGAGCGCCACCGCCGCGCGCCCGGACGCGGAGGTTACCGCCGCCACGAAGATGGGCGACTTCTCGTACCCGGGTAGTCATACGGAACTTCACGGTCTGGCCGCCGGCGCCTCGTTGTTCTTCTGGGGGCGCATCGTTGACAAGGCTGGGAACATCGGCCCGTTCTATCCCCCGACCGGGGCAGTCAACGGCCAGAGCATTTCCGATCCGAACCAGCTGCAGGACTATTGGGCCGGCACGATCGGCAAGGGCGCCCTACAGGATGCCCTTCGCAGCGAGATCGACGCGTCGACGGCGGCCGTAGGCCAGCTCACCGACGACGTGGCCGAGCTCAACACCGCCGCTACCCAGCTCCGGACCGACGTTGACGCGGCGGCCGCCTCGATTCAGCAGGAGACGGACAACCGAGTAGCTGCGATCAGCGCCGAGGCGCAGGCGCGCGCTAACGCGATCGATGCCGAGGCGCAGGCGCGTGGCGCAGCCGTGACCAGCGAGGCCACGGCCCGGCAGACCGCTGACGAATCGCTCGGCAGCCGCATCGATACCGTGACAGCCGCCGCCGACGGGAACACGGCCGCGATCCAGGCGGAGGCCACGGCGCGGGCAAACGCGGACAGTGCCGAGGTCACGGCGCGGCAGACCCTGTCCAGCAAGCTCACAGGGCTCCCCGACCCGTCGAACGCCAGTCTGGGTGACCTGACTAGCGGCATCATTTTCGACGAGAAGAAGGCCCGTACGGACGCCGATGGCGCGCTATCCACGTCGATTAGCCTGGTCCAGGGGCAGGCGAACGACAATGCAGCGGCGATCACCGCCGAGCAGACGGCCCGCGCAAGCGCGGACCAGGCACTGGGCACGCGCGTTGACACCGTCACGGCATCGTTCGGCGCGGTCGGCCGCTGGACCTCGGTCTACCAGGTCAACACGGCCACGTCGAAGAAGCTGGCCAACGCCGATGGCACCACGCCGCTGGACAAGAACGCGCCCGGTGGCGCGGTGTACGAGTGCGAAGCCCAGGTCAAAACTACGAGCAGCGTGACCAGCGCGGTCGCGCAGTTCATCAGCGATGGGACGAACTGGACGCTCAAGAAGGTCTATGAGCGTGGCGTCACGAGCAATAATCCCGAATTCTTCATCGATGCCGATGGCGTCCCTGCGCTGCGCCTCTACAACCATGCGTCGCTCTACACCGTGCAGGTCATCACGACCAAGCACAACACGCAGCAGACCAGCGGCACCGTAAATGCCGCAGCGATCACCAGCGAAGCCACGGCACGCGCCACGGCCGATTCGGCCATGGCCCAGGACATCGCCCTCATCGGCGCGCACAACGCGGCCAAGTCGGCGTTTATCCTGAATCAGCAGACCACCCAGGTCGATGCCACGACGACGCTGGCGCAGTGGATGACCAGCGTGACGGCGGCCAACGGCGACGTCAGCACCCGTCTCAACACCGAGGTCACTGCGCGAACGAACGGTGACACGGCGCTCGGTACGCGCATTGACAACCTGTCGTCCACGGTAGGCCAGAACACGGCCGCGATCACTGCGGAGCAGCAGGCGCGGGCGGATGGCGATTCTGCGAACGCATCCGCGATCCAGACGCTGCAGGTCTCGGCCGGTAACGTGTTCCGTGACGTCTTCGACGCGGCCGACCCGAAAGTGCGATGGAAGCGCGTGGCTGGCGCTGGCAGCGTATTGGTGAATGTCGCCTCGCCTGACTCGGTCCAGGGCGGGTCGGTCATGCGCATCGGCGACGGAACGTCCGACAACCACCAGTACCTGGTGCCGACGGATCGGATCCCGTTCGACCCGAACAAGCTGTATCGCTTTCGTTGCCGCCTCCGCAGGGTTCAGGGCGACCTTCCTACCTACATTGGCGTGGTGGCGTTCGGCGCCGACAAGACGACCCCGATTACGACGGCGGGCGCCAACGGATACAGCCCGGCTCACTACACATCCACGTCACCGGCCATCGGCACATTCGTCGAGTACACCGGCTATTTCAAGGGCCGGGCCGCCACGGGTGTGCCTCCCCTGAACAAGACCTACGACGCACCCGCCCCGCTGGTGAACGGATGCATGTACTTCGCGCCGGTGATCTATGCGAACTACAGCAGCGGCCTCGGCATCGTCGAGATCGACTATTTCGTCATCGAGGACGCCGAAGCGATCGGGACTGGCCTGGCGAACACTGCGGCGATCACGGCGGAGGCGCAGGCGCGCGCGGATGCCGACAGCGCTCTGGCATCGCGTACCACGGCGATCGAAGCCTCGGTGACCATGCCGGTCAAGGCTGGCGCGGACAGCACGCCGGCCGGCGCCAACACCCGAAAGGCGGGCATCTATACGTATTCCGTCGCCCGGGTGGATGGCGACCTTGCCGAAGCCATCAAGACCGAGGCGCTTAGCGCCACTGTCGGCGGGTACAGTGCCCAGATCCAGACGATCGCTCAGGCCCAGGCGACGACGGACGGCAAGGTGTCGTCCAGCTACACGATAAAAACGCAGGTCGCTGCGAACGGGCAGCGCTACATGGCGGGCATCGCGCTCGGCGTCGACTATAGCGGCGGTGATGTCACATCGCAGGTGCTGGTGAACGCGGGCACCTTCGCGGTGATTAATGCCACCGATGGCTCTATGCCGGTGACATATCCGTTTGTGATCCAGGGCGGGCAGGTCTTCATCAGCCAGGCTTTGATCGGGCAGGGCTGGATCACGGACGCCATGATCGGCAACCAGATCAAGTCCACCGCAGTCACGTCCGGTGGCCTGCCGGTGTGGGAGATCAACAAGACCGGCTCGCGCTACGTGCGCGGTGAGGCCTTCACGATCACGGAGGACACCAACGGCTGGCGCATGACCAACAATGCCAACGGTGTGGTGGTGGTCGAGATCGGGATCCTGAGCTGATGGCAACCGCCGTTGCCACCTTCCGTGACCCTGCGACCGGCGCGACGCTTGTGACCTTGGCGACGCGCATGACGAAGATCCTGGGGCAGTTCAGCACCGGCACGTCCCCTGGGTCCGTGACTATCCCAGAGCTCGGCTCTGTGGCGGGCGCGCAGGGCTTCTTCACGACTTTGCCCGGCTTCGGGAGTGGGGGCAAGGACAGTCCGAGCATCGTTCTCAGCGGCACCACGCTGAGCTGGAGCTGGAAGTATGCCGGCGATCCTTCGGTGCGATCGCCCGCGCAGGTCCTGTACGGCTTCTACACCGGAGGTCCGCTGTGACCCTCGGCTTCAAGCTTCGCAACGCCTCCGGCGTTCAGATCGACGATACCTACAAAAACCTCTCCCTGCGGGCGAAAGGGACTTTCTCCCCGGGTACATCGTGGAACAGCAACAAGTGGCGCCTCGGATCCTTCACGGTCACCGGCAACTCGCCCGTGCTGGCATGGCGATCGTCGGTGCCGGCGATGCTGGTCAGCGTCTCGGCGTCGGGCACATCGGTCACGTACCAGTTCCTGATCGCCGCGACGAGCGGATCGATCGACTGGTGGCTCTTCGACGAACCCGCCTACGTGTCGATGGCCGCGGCGCCCGGTCTACGGATCAGGAACCCGACGACGGGCGTCGTGACCTTCGATTCACGCATGAAGTACATGCGTGTTGTCGGCGCCGGTGGGAGCGACTTCACCGCCAACACGATACCGGCGACGGCGTCGTTTCCCGGGCTGCCGGCGATGGTCGTGGGGAACCTCGCCTACAAATACGTCAGCAACATCGTGAGCCAGGCCGGCAACCCGCCCTACCCATGGGTCGACTTCGTCTTCTACCCCATGGCTTCGTTCAGCGGCCAACAGCTCACCTGGTCGCTGCAGCAGAGCGACGCGATCAACCACCTTCCTACCGAAACAAAAACGAACGCTTCCCAGCAGGACGCGCTCAGCTACCTGCTCGTCGATGTGACGGGCTATTGAGGACCTCATGGCACAGACCCGCCCCAACTTCGATCCCGCCACCGGCGATGACACCAGCGGCGCGCTGCGCAAGCTGGATAACAACTGCAACGACCTCGACACGCGCCTGATCGCCGTTAAGTCGACCGCCGACGGCGCTTCAACCGGTCTCGCCGCGAAAGCCGACAAATCGTACGTCGACTCACAGGACGCGCTGAAATTGCCGGTGGCAAATCCTCTTTTCACGGGCATGATGTCTAAGACCGGTGTCGGCACGGAGTTCTCCTTCCGCGTCGCAAACACAGGTTCGGATTCTGGCATCGGTAGTTCCTATGGTCAGTGGACCGCGGGGACCTACAAGCCCGCGTTGCAGATCGATTGCCAGAACCCCGGTTCCACCTACGTTGGTATGAGCTGGACCCATTGGGGTTTCCGGCACTTGGGCGGTATCCATTGCTACGCCGGTGGCACCACGACAAGCGCGCCCCTCATCGGCTTCCACTTCGACTCGGGCACCAACAAGTTCGTGTTCAACTCGAATGGCTCGGCGACCTTTGCCGGATCCCTCACCCAGAATTCGGACTACCGCATCAAAGACGTCGTGGCTGCAGTCGCTCCCGCCAGCGCCGCCGAGGCGCTCCGGGCCGCCCAGCCTATCGAGTACCGGGACCGCCGCGAACAGACGGGACAGGTCTATGCGGGGTTCATCGCTCACGAGATGCAGGCTCTTCTGCCGCTGATCGTCGTCGGCGAGAAAGACGCTGTCGAGCAGGACATCGAGTGGCAGGGGGATACGACACCCTATCTGCCTGGCCAGGAACCGGAAGGGTGGGAACCACCTGTGCCCGTGCTGGTGGACGTCCCCGTCCTTCAGTCGATCAGCTACGACCGACTGCCGGTGTACCTCACCGCGGCGTGGCAGGAGCACGATGCCCGGATCGCCGACCTCGAGGCGAAGCTGGCGGCGGCTCTGGAGCGCGTTGCTGCGCTCGATGGTGGCATCGCTCCCGCGGGGTGAGACTGGGGTGGCGTATCCTCCGCCACGCCATGAGCAAAGTGACCTGGCCAGCACGAGACGTCAGCCTACTGGGCGCCGTCGACCCTCACCGTTTCGCTCTGGACGCGTCCGGGCGACGCGTGGGCTTCGTGCGCGAGCTGGCGACCATGGATGGATACCGCGTCTGCCTGTTCCCCGACGGCAACCACAGCGAGGCAGTGGAGGGCAGGGTGATGTTCGGGCCGGCACCGTGGCCGAGGGGCGACGAGGCCCCGATCGCCGAGCAGGAAGCGTTCGTGATCAAGATGGCGACCCGCTGGCTACTGCGGCGACTCTAGACCTTTCCGCGCCGCCTCATATCTAGCTGCCGCACACTTCGGGCACCCACCGCGGCGCATGCCGCCAAGCGTCTTCTGCCATGGGTTGTACCCACCGTGACCGGGTACCGGGCATTCGATCCAGGCGTTCTCGTACTCGCGCTGCCGATCGCGCCGCCGCTGCCATTCGCTTCGACCGTAGAAACCCATCAACGCCACCTTGCACGCTGAGGAGGCTTGTAGCCTGGGAAGCATCCGGGACAACGGTGATCATTGCGGTAACGCTCGCGGTGTCGCTCGCAGAACGTGTAACCAGGGCCGCCGTAGCTGAAACTGCCCGAGCCGTTGCGGCGGGCGCGCTGGGTCGATCGAAAGGAGTTCATGTGGTCATTTTCTGACCACTGGTTCTCACCGATCGCGACCGGACAGCGTCGCTATTTTTACACGCAAATTTACACGCGGCCCAAAGAAAAAGGCCCTGCATTGCTGCAAGGCCTTGAAATCTCTGGCGCCCGAAGTTGGACTCGAACCAACGACCCCCTGATTAACAGTCAAGTGCTCGAAGGGTGCACAAGGTGCGTTGTGTTCTCGCTTATATGCGGTGTGGTTTCATATAACATACTGTTGTAATTAGAAAAAATGCTTGACTTGGCTGCTTGGTTTTCCGACTCTGCTCCCGGCATCACGCCAAAGGAGCTGAAAAATGAACGACGCAACCTACGCACCAACCGTTTCCATCTATCGAGACCTTCGGATCCGCTGTGAGTACGTTCCGTCACGGGACAAGTGGGCTGCCCACTACAACCTTCCCGTGATCCCTCCACAGCTTCAGAGCCAGGTTTATATAGAGCCGCGCGGTACCCACGGGGCACGCTTCGAGGAAGGCTCCACAGAGGAGGAAGCCAGCCAGCGCGCACGAGCGGCGATCGACCGCTATCTCGACCGGCGGTAGGTAGGAGGGTGGCGCTCCATGGCCGGAATATTGCGGAAACACACCCCGTAAAATTCTTGCCCGTCCACATGGAGCGTCAGGCACATAGAGCGTGGTGTACCGTAAAAATAGAGTTCCTAACCGCATGAAATGCCTACTTCATGCACAGGACTTAAAATCCCTCATCCGAAAGGGTATGTGGGTTCGAGTCCCACTCCGGGCACCATCTGGCCGTCTCTCGGCATCACCCTCCAGGCTCAACGGCATCATTCCCGTCCCGGTCGTGGCCGACGTGCTTAAGGTTCTCCACGGACGAACGAGTCGCCATCATTTCGTGGTAGGCAAGCCGTCAGTCCATCGCCAGATACACGCACAGCGCAACTGAGGCCGCCACAATAATGGCGATCGGCAGAAAGTAGCGAATCGCCTTCCTGCGGCCCTCGTGCTTGGCAGTGTCACGGAACCAGAAAACGAAGAAGGCGCAGAGGACCGCCGCGTCAGCGATCGAGTACCACGCTACGCAGAACGAGCTACGGCAGGGCCCGAGACGTGTGAGCGCGCAGGAGCCTGTAGATATCAGCGACGGTAAGTCCATGTGATGTTCTTCCTGGAATGAGTTGTAGCTAGCAGTAGCCTGCCGTCAGTACTAATCGAGAGGGCCCAAGTCGCACTGCAGGCGGTGCACCACCAGGCAACCGAGGCTGACCCAGTAGGGGAGCGCCTATAGGTAAGGTGGCTTTGCGGTTGGCCGCCCGGCAGTCCCGTCCTGCGCTGAAAATGTGCACCCCGAAGGCTTTGGTGCTGGTTATGCTGCATTCCTGCGACGTATTCAACGGCGCTGGCTATGCCGACGCGTGTGACTTCTCTTCTCCTATTCTGGGGCGGCAATCGGCAGTCTCGTCCCTTCCTTTCTAGCATTCGTCGGAATTTTTCCCGAGTCATGGCGCCGCGCTCGCAGACTCCGATGACGCCATGACGGCGGATTGTGGAGGAGTGTATGGACCGGAACAAGGTCGTCTTCATTACCCTGCTTGGCGCTACGTTAGGCGCCAATGCTTACGTGCCTGCCGCCGCCGAAGGTGGCAGGGCAGGGAGCGCAATAGCGAAATACATACAACAGTGCGCGGCGACGTTGGCGTGCAGCGGTTCGTATCTAGTCGCGCAGCATGGAAGAATCATCGTGCAAAAAGCGGTGGGCAATACTTCCGCGGACGGGACGAAGCCAATCACCACGGACACTGCATTCGATATCGGATCGATCAGCAAGCAGTTCACAGCGGCTGCTATTGTCAGGCTTGCCGAGCAGAACCGCCTCTCACTCGACGATTCAGCTGAGCGATTTCTGCCGGGCTTTCCTTACCCGACTATTACGATCCGCCACCTGATGAACCAGACTTCGGGTGTTCCAGACATGATGCCGCACTACACGAAGCAGGTTCTCAATGGCGACGCCAAAGGACCGATAGACCTGTCAGACATTGTCGATGTCCTGAAGACTTCGCGCGAGCCACTCTTGACTGAGCCAGGCGCGGCGTTTTCCTACAGCAATACGGGATACACGCTGCTCGGGAAGATTATTGAGAATGCATCAGGTAAGAGCTACGCCTCCTTCCTTCACGACGAATTTTTCAGGCCGCTGGGGATGCGGCATAGCTGGGTTCGGACTCCATCAGCTGAGACCCTCCAAGGCACAGAGCGGGCGTACGCCATGCGCAAGACACCTGATGGGTCGCGCAGGCCGTTCGATCAAGTTCCTGGTCTCTACCTGTACGGTGCAGGCGGCATTTATTCGACTGCTGGTGATCTGCTCACCTGGGCGACCGCGTTACGCGATGGCAAAATCATGTCAGCTGAGCATTGGAGGGACGCCACAACCTCGGTCAGGCTGGTGGACGGTTCCCTAAGCCCGTACGGATTCGGACTCAGTCTCAAGCCATCTATCCAAGGGATCGCTAGCGTCTCACATGGTGGACATTGGCGCGGATTCAAAGCGGAGCTGACCATGCTTCCATCCCAGAATACGACCATAGTCATCCTGACCAATGATAGCGAGGACGATGAGGTTGAGCATGCACGCGATGCATTCATCATGATGCTCCATCCTAATGCCGGACTCAGAGGGGAATAGCTGAAGCAGCTGACTAATCCGCGATCGGGCCGGACACCTTCTCATGTGGCAATGAGGGCGGTGCTACTCTGGAGTCTCTCATGGATGGAGCATGGCGAATGAGCGACCCACTGTTTACCACGCGCATTGGCCCCGACGGCACAGGCGGGGAGGTTCCGCCTGCGGCCAGCTCCGTCGGCTTCGCGGTGCTGTACCGCTGGCGAGTGCGTGCTGACATGGAGGCGGAGTTCGCTGCTGCCTGGGCCAGGATCACAAGCCGCTTGAAAGTCGAGCGAGGCTCATTGGGAGCTCGCCTCCATAGGGGGTCGGATGGCATCTGGTACAGCTACGCCCAGTGGCCCAGCGCTGAAATTCGGGCTGCCGCATTCTCCCAGGGGCCCCTGGACGAAGATGCGGAAGCGGTGATGAAGGACACCATCCTTGAGCATCTGCCCGAAACCTTATTGGACCCCGTCGCGGACCTGCTTACGCCTATCTGAACCACGGTCGTCACCCTAAGGCCCGATCAGGCTTTGCGAAACGAAAGAGCCGCAAGGCCCGGTGCAGACCAGCATCACTTTCCATTTTGGTTGGAAGGTTAACGTCGCCACGTATCGTTTCGCCCCGACTAGATGATGTCGGTTCTCCATGCTCCGGTGACGCCGATATCACAGCCCCACGCGCAGGTTTGGCCAGTCCAACGGATGACCGCATGGGAGTATTTAATGAACAACGATCAGATCAGCAACCCGGGTCCCATCGGCGACCCTACGTCCGTCGACAAACAGCCGCCGAAGAAGGACCCTCCGCCGAGGGAGCCGAACCGGGATGATCCGAAGAAAGATCGCCGGGCGGTAGATGATCCTGCCGCGCCGAACTCCCCGCAATCCGATCGCGATCCGGGCGGCGGCCGCTGACCGTTGGCCGCGATCCCTTGCGTTAAAGCACGCACTTGATCGTGAAGTGGCTAATGGCCGGTCGATGGTCCGCGGCTGGAGAGAAGTGCGTCGATCTGCGCTGGAGTTAGCGATTTAAGCGCGGCATATGCGGCATCCGTGAGCTTCTTGTCGCCGTTGCCTTCTCCGTAAAGTTGATAATTGCCGTCCTTGGGCGTGAGCATGAAGTAGAACGGAGAGGCTGGATTGCCCTGGGCGGCCAGGAAGGCGAGAGTCTTTCCATCCGAGCAGCCATATACCATCCAGTCAGTGCCACCATACTTCGCGATCTCGCCACCCCGGTCGCACGTGAGCTTCGGCTTCTCTTCGGCCTGGGCAGCCGTGATGTGAAGAGCCGCACAGGTCACTACGCACAGAACGCCGATGTATCGTTTCATAGGGTCCTCCCGGTTCCAGGGGATGCTAGCAGCTGAGCCACAGCCCGACTAACTGGCATTGCGGTGTAGGGAAATCCCTACAGACACGCGCGGCGCATCGGCTGGCCTTTCCCGAGCAGGCACGTTGAGTTGACCGGTTGCTACGGCACTTGTTTCGCCACGCGGCCGCGTTCTTCGCATAATGCGGCCTTGCCTTCATCGGAGACCTTTGCCATGCCCAGGCCTTCAGCCGTGCCGTCGGCGCGGGCTTCGACGATCTGCCAAAATTCGCGCACAGCATCATAGGCACCCGGTCCTCGCTTCAGGTTCTCGTCCATGGCTTGCGAGATGACGGCTTGAGATAGCCGCTTCCTGCCAGCCTCGTCTCCGCAGAATATGGCCATGCCGATGGCGTGCGAAATCGAGGCCTCCTTTAGATCGAAGGCATCTCGCTCCTGGATAGTCGTGACATCCGCAGAAGCCAATGACGGCATCGCGATAGCGATGGCCGCTGCTACGGTGACCCATGTTTGTCTAATCATTCCCTGTTCCCCTGTTCCCCTGTTCCCCTGTTCCCCTGTGTCCGGTCGTCCGCCAACTGTACTAAATAAGGTCCCCATGGAGTGGAGGAAGTGGTCGCCTCGACACCTGCCTGCCCGGTGGTTACGATCCGCCAATGGCGGGATGGTGAACCAACTAAGGGGACTCGCAGGCCGTACCCGTGTAAGTCGCCGGTCAGCGATAGCTCTAATACAACACACCACAGGGATTTAGGTATGTTCGGCCAGCGTTTCCTTGTCGTCTATTCGGGCATTCTCACCGCGGCATTCGCCGTAACGGTGCTATCAGGCGTGGATGCCGCTGGTCACGATCGGATCAAGTTGTCCGTACCGGCCACTGGCACCCCCGAGATCGCTTTCCTGGATGAGCACGGTAAGGTCGTGAGACCGTGAGTGGCAGCGGCGATCCCGTCAAGCGTCGATGAGCGACGGTAGGGCGGGCGAATGTTGATTTTTAAAGCGTGATGGATAGCGCGCTACGGCTCGTCGGAGGCATTCTTTTCCTTGCGGTCTTGGTGGTCGTGGGCTGGAGAAACGTCTCGAAGGCCCGCCGCGGTGACGATGGCGTCGAGGACGCCATTTCGCGCGCGCGGCTTCGCTATGGCCGTCGTCGGACTGGAGTGGGCGGGACCCCGGTCCAGCGTGTCGATTCCCACATCCTCGTGAAGCTGCTCGCCGCGATCTTCATCGGCACCGTGCTCTGGATGATCGGATTCATCATTTACCGGTGGCTGACATATCCCGGTCATCCCCTTGCTGGGAATATGGTAATCATGTCCGTCATTGCGCTGCTGTGCGCGGTGGTGGTGGCCGACACGGCCACAGCCACGCTGGAAATCGACGATGAGTCGATTATCTTCAAGTCGGCGCTTTCGTATCGTCGCCTGAAGCGTGCCGACGTGCTCGGGTATCGATGGGTTTATCGCTATCAGCGCTCCTGGTTGGGGCGTCGCGTGGAACAGGTACTTTTCGACAAGACGGGGAGGTGCTACACGATCAGCCACGTGCTGAAGCACCGTCTTCCCCATGACTGCTGGATTTGGGAGCTTGAGGATCTCGGTGACATGGATGAACGGGATGTGTAGCTAGCCTACGCTGACGAAGCGAGCATAATGGCCTTGTCCCCACGACCCACAGATAATCCGATGACCGACGAACTGATGTTCCCAGACGATGACAACGGCCAGGTCCTCCGCCAGATGGTTGCCGAGGGCGACAACCTCTCCATCCCGCGCGAAATCGACTTCGCCGTGCTGTTCGAGACGGAGCAGGCCGCTCTGGAGTTCTGCGTGGCCATGCTGAGGCAGGGCCAGAAGGTCTCGTTCTCCGAATACGAAGATAGCGACGAGATGCCGTGGCAGGTGTTCCTCCATCCGTTCATGGAACCCAGCCACGAGAACATCTCCGCGTTCGAGGCTGCCCTCGAAGGCGAATCCGAAGGGTTCGGTGGCGTCCTGGATGGCTGGGGCTGCATCGCCCAGAACTGAGAGAACCCTACAGGGGAAGCGAAAAGCCCCTCGCATCCGCGAGGGCTACGCCTACAGAACGGAACGGGGTCGCGTAGAAAGATTGCGCGATCCCGTGGCGACCGTTGCGTCGGTGAGCCGGTTCCCCTTTGCGCCCAGAGGGTGCTGCGCGTCTCAGGTCGTCTGGCATACTCCGGCGCTCAGACGATCACAGGGGGAAAACGTGGCGAAGTCGTTTGTCCTGGGCCTGCTCCTGGCCTGCGCGTTGGCGGGAGTCGCGAATGCGGCGGAGCCTGTTATTACCGATCCGGTTTACGCTCGCCCGGCCCAGTTGGTCGATGTGGGCCATGGCCGTCGCATGAATCTCTATTGCACGGGGCAGGGCTCGCCAAGCGTCATCATGGATGCTGGCCTGGGTGACTCGACGATCAGTTGGGCGCTGGTCCAGCCCGCGATCTCGCGTCGCACACGCACCTGCTCGTTCGACCGGGCCGGATTGGGCTTCAGCGATGCGGCGACACGTGCCGGAACGCCTGAGAACGCAGCCGACGACTTGCACCACCTTTTGCAGGCGGCCGGAATCAAGCCGCCCTACGTCCTGGTGGCCCATTCGCTCGGTGGCCTCAACGCCAGGGCATTTGCCGACCGCTTCCGTAATGAAGTGGTGGGGATGGTGATGGTGGAGGCGTCGCACGAGGATCAGTTCACCGAAGGGTGGGCGATAGGTGCCCCGGACCAGAAGGCCAAATATGAGGCCTACCTCGTACAGGCCCATGGATGCATCGAACTCGCACAAAAGGGCCTCGTACCAGGTACACCCGATTACAAGCGGTGCATTGGCGATGATGCCGATCCGCGCTTCAGCGAGGCCATCAACGCTGCCCAGCGAGCCTACGCGACTAGCGAACGATGGCAGGCGGCGGTCGCTTCGGAACGGGAAAACGTCGCCGGTGTGAGTTGCGAGCAGGTTCGGGCTACGCGCAAGGACTACGGTGACATGCCGCTGTTTGTCCTCATCCATTCGCCTTACCCGAAACGCGATGACGAGACGCAAACGGAGCGCGACCTTCGCACCCTTTCATGGGAGCGCCTGCACGCGCGCATGGCGGCCATGTCCAGCCGGGGCGTCAACATGATCGTTCCCGACAGCACGCACTACATCCAATACGACCGTCCACAAGTGGTCGTCGACGCCGTGCTTCAGGCGATGACGCTTTCGGGTCACCAGGGCGAAGCGCACTGATTTCGCTACGCCGGAACGTCGGCCTCCTCACAGGCCGATGGCGGTAGCGACTCAGCCACGGAAGTCGGCTCAACGGCGACCACGCCCAACCGTGCCGGCAGCGTTGGCGGGGCATTGTGCGGAAGGTCCATCCAGCCCCGTTTGAGGCCGAAGGCGTGATCGGCACCACGGGCGAACATCGACGGGACGTTGCCGCCTATCAGCATTCGGGAGAGTTTGCGCGCCGTGGCGATATTGCCGAGCGCGTCGGCTTGCGCCTGCGGGGTGCTTATACCAGCGAGTTCAAGGACGGAAAGGATAAGCGAAAGGTTCTGACGACGATGGAGCTGGCGGAGCATACGGCGACTACGACTGCGGGTGCGTTAACGATGACGGATCTTTATACCGCACGTTTTTGCGTACGCAATGAATGAGGTATATGAAAGTTCGGCAGATCCTTCACGTTAGTGATGAGTGTGATTTACCCGTACGAATTGAGGTGCTAGCAGGCGATGGTTTCACGGGCCGTCGGCGTCGCCGTGAGGCGGGAAGTGGGAGCCTCGAATCCCACCGCCAGGAGAGATCCCATGCGAATTACCGCCCTAAGCATTGCCATGCTCGGCCTGTCCATAAGCATGTGCGTGGCAGGTCAGGATGCCCCCAGGTCAAAGGACGCGCCCATAGAGTCGAAGACTCAGACGGCGAACTCGGCACCGCAGACGGTCAACGAGACCGCCAATTCGAAACAGCATGAGCAGAAGCAGCACTGGAACGACGCGATGAATACCACCCATTCGCGCGACCCGAGGCAAAAGGACGAATACGGCTCACCGGTCCCGTCGACACCCAAGGGGCAGGGCACGAATACGAGTACTGACGCACAGCGGGCTGCCGATGCGAAACAGCACTGATCAGGATCGGGAGTCCAGGTTCCGCAAGTTATCGCGATACGAGAAAGCGCCAAGTGACGCCCGCGAAAACTGATGGGGCGCAAGATTTAGCGAGATTAAAGCCACGACAGCTACTGCCGTTACCGTCTTAGCATTTTCGCATTGGCAGTACGGGCATCATGACAATCAGGTGGCGCATCATTTTCACCATGGCGGCGGCGCTTGTTGCCGCCGTCGTTATCGGCGGTACCGGGCTTTTCGCCCTTAGCAAGACGCAGGCGAGTCTCGAAGGGATCTATCGCACATCGCTCATCCCCATCGTGCACGTCAGCGAGGTTCGTGCCTCACTCATGGATGAACGTAACGCGATCAACCGCGCCATGGTGCGAGGCACGCCAGAAGCCCTCGCCGAAGCCCGCGAACGCATCGCGGGGAGCCAGGCGAAACTCGGGAACGACTGGTCCGCCTATTTCCCCGCCCTGGTGACCAGCGATGACGAGCGCGCAGCCGCCAAGGCCTTCATCGCGGCGCGCGACACCTCCGATACCCGGCTCGGAAATCTCCTGGACAAACTCGCGCACGGCGATAAGGACGCTGTCGCGTTCCTGATCAAGGAAGTCGGCCCGGCCATGGACCAGGCGACCGCGCAAATCTCCCAGATCATCACCGTGAACGAGCAGCAGGCCGACGAAGACTACCGCGCCGCAGCGACACGCGAGCGCCACACCGTCATCGTGACCGTGAGTGTGCTGGTCGCGGCCGCCTTGCTCGTGGCGGTACTAGGCGTCCTGCTTGCCCGCGCCGTGGTGCGGCCGCTGCTGCGCGCGCGCGACGTGGCTGCGCGGATCAGCCGTGGCGAACTCAACCACCAGCTCGACGTGCAGGGCAGGGATGAACTGAGCGACACGCTACGCGCGCTGGCCACGATGGACGAGCAGCTCACCCGCATCGTCGGGCAGGTGCGCAGCAATGCGCAGCAGGTGACCTACGCGGCCCGCGACATCTCCGCGGGAACCGACGATCTTTCGAGCCGCACCCAGGAGCAGGCCTCCTCGCTCGAGGAAACGGCCGCGTCCATGGAAGAAATGACGGCCACCGTGCGTGAGAACTCGGAAGGCGCCGAACTGGCGCGGGAACTCACCACGTCGCTGCATGGCGACGCAGTGTCCGGGCAGTCGGTGGCGGATGAAGCCGTGGTCGCCATGGGTGAAATCACCCGCAGCAGCCGCAGCGTGGGCGAGATCGCCGTGCTGATCGACGAGATCGCGTTCCAGACCAACCTTCTCGCGCTCAACGCCGCGGTCGAGGCGGCCCGTGCGGGTGAGCAGGGGCGTGGATTCGCGGTGGTCGCGAGCGAAGTGCGTTCCCTCGCGCAGCGCAGCGCCGCTGCCGCCCGCGACATCAAGAAGCTGATCGCCGACGCTTCCGCACGCGTGGACGCGGGCGCCGTGCTGGTTGGCCGCACGGGCGAGGCCCTGGCATTGATCGGCACGGGCGCGACGAAGGTGTCGGGCCTGGTCGGTAACATCGCTGCGGCCTCCCTCCAGCAATCGGCCGGCATCGAGCAGGTCAACGGTGCCGTGACCGCGCTGGACGAAGTGACCCAGCAGAACGCCGCCCTCGTCGAGGAGGCCAGCGCCGCGAGCAAGCAGATGCTTGACCTTGCCGAGGAGCTGATGCGCCAGGTGGCGTTCTTCAGCATCGGTGGCGAGGAGGCTGCGGCGCCTGAGCAGCAGGCGCCGATGGCATCGCGTTCAAACGATCGCGCGCTGCCGGCCGCCGTTCGCGCGCCTGCCCGTGCGCCGGTTGCGGAAGAAGCCATCTGGACCGAGTTTTAACCGACGTAACCGGAACCCGTGCGGGCACGGGTTCCGGACGTTGCGTTTGCAACCACCTTGCCACGCCGCTGGCTGGCGAATACCGTGTGGGCGTCCAGACAAGGAGCGCCCCCTTTGAAGCCCGTGGCAGCACGCAACCTGCATAGCCAGGTAGTTAACCAGTTAGGCCAGCTCATTGTCAGCGGCAAACTGGCACCGGGCGAGGGTCTTCCGCGCGAGGATATCCTTGCGGAAAAGCTCAATGTCAGCCGTACCGCACTGCGCGAAGCCATGAAGGTGCTGGTGGCGAAGGGCCTGATCGAATCCCGCCAGCGCACCGGGGCGCGCGTGCGCGAAGCCGTCCACTGGCGGCAGCTCGACCAGGACGTCCTCGCCTGGCGTTGCGCGTCCATGCCCACCGCCGACTTCGTCGACAAGCTCGTGGAAATGCGCGAGCTGATCGAACCCGGCGCGGCCGCGGCGGCGGCGAAACGGCGGACCACGGCTCAGCTGGCCGCGTTGAAGGAGGCCTACGAGGCGATGGCGGCAGCGGAAGACCTCGACGCCTGGGCGGAGGCGGACCTCACGTTCCACGAGACCATGCTCCAGGCCACCAACAACGAGCTGATGGTGTCGTTGTTCACGGTGATCGAGACGGCGCTGGCGCAGTATTTCCTTCTCTCGGCGAGCAAGGCGGTCGATTTCAAGGCCGCGCTTCCGCAGCACGCGCTGGTCCTCGACGCGATCCGCCGCAAGCAGCCGGACGCCGCGCGCGAGGCGATGCGGGAGATGGTCGACGCATCCCGCCGGAACATCCGTCGCCGTAGGTAAGCTATTGTTGTTGTGGGAGCGCGCTTGCGCGCGATGGGGCTTGAGGCAAGAGCCATCGCGCGCAAGCGCGCTCCCACGACAGCAGGCATGCTGCGGCGCAGCTTGATCGTTGATAGTCATAAAATACTACAATTACCCCTCAGGTTCGCCGCTATCCATCTTGGGAAGGGTGTGGGGATGCAGGGGAAGAATCGGGACTGTTCCGACGTCCTGGAACTGACCACCGACCGGCTACGCGTGGGTCTGCTGCCAGCCGTGGGCGGCGGCATAGCGCGCTTCGACTGGCTGGGCCACGACGCCCCCATCCCCCTGATGCGTCCGGCTTTTGGTGGGAGCGCGCTTGCGCGCGATAGCTCCATCGACGCCGCAGACGCGCCAACCGACCCCAACACCCTGGCCTGCTACCCCCTCATCCCCTGGAGCAACCGCATAACAGGCGGTGGCTACACCCACGACGGCATCCGCATCGACCTGGCGCGCAATCGCGCCGACGACGACTACCCGATCCACGGCACGGGCTGGCAGCGCGCATGGCAGGTGGATTCGCACGAGCCCGATGCCGCCGTACTCTCCCTGCACGACACCGTCGAAGGCGGCTACGCCTACGGTGCGCGCATGGCCTATCACCTGGAGCACGACACGCTCCGCGTCGAGCTGTCCGTCACGAATCACGGCCCGTCCGCGCTGCCGTTCGGCCTGGGCCTGCACCCTTTCTTTCCCCGCCACGGTAGCGTGCAGCTGCACGCCCCGGCGTGCTCCGTGTGGCGCAATGACGAACGGAACCTCATTCCGGTCGCGCGCGACGCGGTGCCGCCGGCGTGGGATTTTTCTTCCGATCGGCCGCTACCTGCAGGCGGCCTCAACAACGCGTTCCAGGGCTGGACCGGCGCGGGCCGCATCACCTGGCCGCAGCAACGCCTTTGCCTGGATGTCACCGGCGATGTGGACACATACGTCCTGTACGTCCCTACCGATGAATCGTTCTTCTGTTTCGAGCCCGTGGATCACCCCGTCAATGCGGTGAACCAGCCCGGCGGCGCCGCGGCGCACGGCATGTCCGTGCTCGCGCCCGGCGAATCTCTTGCACGATCCTTTGCGTTCCGCGTTTCCGAGAAGGGGTAACCACGTTGAAGCACCACGCCCATGCCACCCGGCTTGCCCTGGCTATCGCTGCCATCTTCGCCACCCCGCTGGCCGCCGCTCCTGCGCCGCGCGATGCGGCCGTCCGCTACGACACGGCCGCGCACGTCTTCCGTCTCGATGCAGGCAAGGTCACTTACGCCATGGGCGTGGATCCGGACGGCAAGCTGCAGACGCTGTACTGGGGCGCGAGGCTCGCCAAGGATGATCCGCTGGGGCCGGCGATGCCGGCGCCGGAACGTTCCTCGTTCGATCCGAAGGGCGCGTTGTCACGGCAGGAATACGCGGGGTGGGGCGGCAACATCACGGCGATGCCGGCACTCAAGGTAAAGCTCGACGATGGCAACCGCGACCTGATCCTGCGCTACGACAGCTACCGCATCGACCACGGTGCACTCGACATCGTGCTCAGCGACAAGCAAGCCGGCGTGGATGTCACGCTTCACTACACCGCCGACGATGCCACGGGTGTCATCGGCCGCTCCGCGCATATCGAGAACAAGGGCAAGCAGCCGCTGACGATCGACAGCGCCGCCGCGGCGACCTGGAGCCTGCCTTCCGGAAGCGATTATTCACTTCGTTACCTCACCGGCACCTGGGCGGGCGAATGGCACCTGCAGACCCGGGCGATCACGCCGGGCGCGACCGTGCTGGAAAGCCGGCGCGGCTCCACGGGTGATGAAAACAACCCGTGGTTCGCGATCAATCGCGGTGGGGCCTGGAACGAGGCGCACGGCGATGTATGGTTCGGCGCGCTGGCGTGGAGCGGCTCGTGGAGCATCCGCGTCGATGAAGACATCCTGGGCCAGGTCCGTGTGACCGGCGGCTACAACCCGTTCGATTTTGGCTATCGCGTCAAGCCCGGCGAGTCTCTCGATACGCCGGTGTTCTACGGCGGCTACACGGGCGACGGCATGGGTGAGGCGTCGCGGCTCCTCCACCGCTTCGAACGCAGCCGCATCCTGCCGGGTGGGGATAACGCGAAGCTGCGCCCCGTGCTCTACAACTCGTGGGAAGCCACCGAGTTCAAGGTGGATGAAGCCGGCCAGATCAAGCTGGCCGAGCGCGCCGCGAAGCTCGGCGTGGAACGTTTCGTCGTCGACGATGGCTGGTTCGGTGCGCGCAACAACGACCACGCCGGGCTCGGCGACTGGACCGTCAACCGCACCAAGTTCCCCAACGGCCTGAAGCCGCTCATCGACAAGGTGCATGGCCTGGGCATGAGCTTCGGCCTGTGGGTGGAACCCGAGATGGTGAATCCCGATAGCGACCTCTATCGCGCGCATCCCGACTGGGTACTCAACTTCCCGGATCGCCAGCGTAGCGAGGGCCGTAACCAGCTGGTGCTGAACCTCGCGCGTGAGGACGTGAAGGCGCACGTGTTCGAGGTGCTCGACAAGCTGCTCGCGGAGAACGACATCCAGTTCCTCAAGTGGGACTACAACCGCAACTGGTCCGAGCCGGGCTGGCCGCAGATGGCCCCGGATGAGCAGCAGAAGGTGTATGTCGCTTACACGCGGAACCTGTACGACATCCTCCGCCGCCTGCGCGCGAAGCACCCGGGCGTGGAGATCGAATCGTGCTCCGGCGGTGGCGCGCGCGTTGACCTCGGCATCATGGCGCTCACCGACGAAGTGTGGCCTTCGGACAACACCGATGCCTCGGACCGTCTCGCCATCCAGGATGGTTTCAGCCAGGCCTATACGCCCGCCGCGATGATGGCCTGGGTCACGGCATCGCCGAGCTGGGCGAACAAGCGTGCCCTGTCACTGGATTTCCGCTTCCTGTCCGCGATGCAGGGCGGCCTTGGAATCGGCGCCAACCTGCTCGAATGGACCGACGCCGACAACGCCACCGCGCGGCATTACATCGCCGAGTACAAGTCCATTCGCGCCACGGTGCAGCGCGGTGACCTTTATCGCCTGCTCTCGCCGCAACAGCGCGCGCCATGGTCCGCGACGAATTCCGTGTCGGCCGATCGCAAGCAGGCCGTGCTGTTCGCGTTCCAGCGTGATGGCGAGGAGGGCAGGGCGTTCCCGACGCTGCGTCCGCAGGGCCTCGACGCGAACGCGCGTTACCGCATCCGCTACATCCATGGCGCCGGCGCACCGGGCACGCCCGACGCCGCGAGCGGCGCGTACTGGATGGAACACGGCCTGGACCTGCAGATCAAGGGCGATTTCGACGCCGCAGGAGTCGTGTTCGAACAGCGCTAGTTTCCCCCCGCAAGGAGTCGCGCCGTGCCTGTACGTCATGTTCCGTCGCTCCGCCGCCTCGCCCTGGCCTGTGGCTTGTTCGCCCTGGCCAGTTCCGCCGCCGCCCAGGTCAATGGCGTGGCGCAACGCCCGTACCTCGGCTGGAGCAGTTTCAGTCAGCAGACCATGGATCCTGCGTTCCTGACGCAGGCCAACATGGTGAAGCAATCCGACGCGCTCGCCGCGTCGGGTCTGCAGGCCCATGGCTACACCTACATCAACCTCGACTCCGGCTGGATGGGCGGGTTCGACGCGAATGGCCGGCCGACGCCGGATCCTGCGACGTTCCCCGACATCAAGGCGTTGATCGCCCACATCCATGCGAATGGACAGAAGGCCGGCATCTACTGGATCCCCGGCGTGGAAGAACCGGCCGTGCAGGCCAACTTTCCAATCGTCGGTACGGACCGGCATGTCCAGGACATTCTTGCGCTGCCACACCGCGCCGGTAATGCGTTTGGTGGTCCCGGTGAGTCGCCGTACCACTACAAGATCGATTTTTCGAAGCCCGGCGCGAAGGAGTACATGGACTCCGTGGTCGCGCTGTTCGCGTCCTGGGGCGTGGATTTCATCAAGCTCGATGGCGTTACGCCTGGCTCGTACAGCGACGACCTGAGCATCGACAATCGCGATGACGTAGTGGCATGGTCGAAGGCGATCGCGAAGAGTGGCCGGCCGACGTGGTTCACCGTGTCGTGGCAGGTCGGCAAGGACTACAACAACATCTGGTCTGCGTGGTCGAACGCGCGGCGCATCGATGACGACGTGGAATGCGAAGGCCGCTGCGCCACGCTCACCAACTGGCCACGCATCGAAAAGCGCTTCCGCGACCTGCCGGGCTGGCAGGATGCGGCAGGCCCCACGAAGGGCTGGAACGACCTGGACTCGCTCGATATCGCCGACGGCGCGCGCGATGGCCTCACCGATGACGAGAAACGTTCGGCCATGACGATCTGGTCGATGGCCAATGCACCGCTGTATCTCGGCGGCGACCTGACCCAGCTCGATCCGGAAGGCGTGCGCATCGCGACGAACGATGAGGTGCTGGCCGTCGACCAGTCCGGGCACCCGGCGCGCCAGGTGCTCGGTGGCGATCACCCAGTGTGGGTGAGTGATCTGGGCCATGGCCGCTCCTACGTGGCGCTGTTCAACATGAACGCCGCGCCGGCCCGGGTGGTCCTGCCGTGGCGCGTGCTCGGTGCCGTCGGTGCGCTGCGTGTGCGCGACCTGTGGTCGCACAGGGAGCTCGGCCCTTCGGTGCTCCAGCACGAGGTCGTCCTGCCTGCCCACGGCACGCAGCTGCTCCTCGTGGACCGATTGCCGGGGCAGGTACCCGCCGGCCCTTCCGCCGCGTATGAGGCGGAAGCCGCGGCACTCGATGGCAATGCGCAGGTCTTCGCGTGCCAGGGTTGCTCCGCCGGCAACAAGGTCGGTGGCCTCGGCCTCGGCGCGAACAACACGGTGACGTTCAATAACATCAGCGTGCCGCGCGATGGCGTGTACCTCATGCAGGTCGATTCGCTGACCCAGGGCCTGCGTTCATACCTCTACCAGGTGAACGACGGCGCGTACCACACGTTCAATTCGGGCGGCGGCAGTTTCCAGTTGCCTTCGTCGAGCACGCTGCCGGTCTGCCTGCGCAAGGGCGTGAACCGCATCCGCTTCGGCAATGCGGTGAGCTACCCGCCGGACCTCGATCGCATCGTCATCCGTGACGGCATGGGCGTGCCGGCGCCGGTGGCCAGCATCTACGAGGCGGAATCGGCGACGCTGGGCGGCACGGCCACCGCGGGCTTCAGCAACTATTTCTCGGGCCTCGCGAAGGCGGGCAACATCGGTGGCGGGGCGGCGAACGCGGTCACGTTCACGCATGTCGACGTGCCGCGTGCCGGCGTTTACCAGCTCGAGATCGACTACGCGACCAAGGGACCGCGCTCGTTGTTCCTGACGGTGAATGGACGCAACCCGCAGCAGCTCGACCTCGATGGGAGCAGCTTCGACGACCCGGTGGCCCGCGTCATGGAAGTGTCGCTGCTGAAGGGCAGCAACACGCTCCAGCTGGGCAACCCGTCTGGGTTCGCACCCGACCTCGACCGCATCGTGGTCAGCCCGCGCGTCGGTGCACCCGCGCCGGGTTGCCCCTGAGGCCGCGGCGACATCATGCGTGACGCTGGCGTGTAGAAGCATCTTGTGGGAGCGCGCTTGCGCGCGATGGGTCTTGCCGCAAGACCTATCGCGCGCAAGCGCGCTCCCACAGGCAAGGTGCGCGGGTACCCTGGCCGTTACAGGCCGAGTACCCGCGCCAGGTACGGTGCGGTCACGCTGCCCACCGCCTTGGCGACATCCCGGGGCGGCCCGCTCGCAACGATCTGGCCGCCCTGGGTACCTGCGCCGGGGCCGACATCGATCACCCAGTCGCTTCCCGCGACGACACGCATTTCGTGTTCGATGACGATGACGCTGTTTCCCGCCTCGACCAGCCCCTGCAGCTGTGCGACCAGCTTGTCGACGTCGGAGGGATGCAGCCCCGTGGTCGGCTCGTCGAGCACGTAGAGCGTGGCGCCGCGCTGCGGACGCTGCAGTTCCGTAGCTAGCTTGATCCGCTGGGCCTCGCCACCCGACAGCTCGGTAGCGGGTTGCCCGAGCCGGAGATAACCCAGGCCGATATCACGCAGGAGCTGCAGCGGCTTCAGGATCGCCGCCTCGGTGGCGAAGAACGCGCAGGCATCGTCGACCGTGAGGCGCAGCACCTCGGCGATGTTCTTCCCGTTCCACTGCACCTTTAACGTCTGTTCGTTGTACCGCGCACCATGGCAGGTCGGGCAGGGCGCATACACGCTCGGCATGAAGAGCAGTTCGACGCTGACGAAGCCTTCGCCCTCGCAGGTATCGCAGCGGCCCTTCGGTAGGTTGAACGAAAAACGCCCCGCGTCAAACCGCTTCGATCGCGCCATCTTCGTCGCGGCGAAGAGTTTCCTTACGTGATCGAAGAGCCCGGTATACGTGGCGAGATTCGAGCGCGGCGTCCGGCCGATCGGCTTCTGGTCGACCTGCACGAGACGCTTGATGCCTTCCGCACCGGCGTGGAGGCGCCCGCCCGTACGGACGATGACACTGGGGCCCGGCTCGTCGGTCTCCTCCGGTGCGGCCGCGACATCCTGGCCCAGGTGCTCGCCGAGCAGTTCGACCAGCGCCTGGCTCACCAGGCTGGACTTGCCGGAGCCCGACACGCCGGTGATGGCGGTGAACACGCCCAGCGGGAAATCCACGTCGAGGCGGTGCAGGTTGTTGCGCGTGATGCCGCGAAGTTGCAGCCAGCCGACCGGCGTGCGCGGCTGGCGCGCGGGTACGCGATCCTTGCCGAACAGATACCGCGCCGTGTGCGATGCCGCGACGCCCTTCAGGCCTGCGGGCGGTCCGCTATAGAGCACTTCACCACCGCGTTCACCCGCATCGGGCCCGACATCGACCAGCCAGTCGGCGCGCCGCATCATGTCGAGATCGTGCTCGACCACGAAGATCGAATTACCTGCCTGCTTGAGTTGCAGCAACGCCGACATCAACGCTTCGCCATCGGCAGGGTGCAGGCCGGCGGAAGGCTCGTCCAGTACGTACACCACGCCAAACAGGTTCGAACGAATCTGCGTGGCCAGGCGCAGCCGTTGCAGCTCGCCGGGCGAAAGCGTAGGGCTGGCGCGATCCATCGAGACGTAGCCGAGGCCCAGGTCTCGCAGTGTGCCCAAGCGCGCAAGGAGGTCCTGTGCGATGCGCTGGGCCGCGATCCGCTTCTCCTCGGAGAGGTTGGGCGTGCGCCGTACATCCGATGAACCTTCGTGCGACAAGCCGCCTTCGGCCACCCGGCGCTCAAGGTCCTTCTTGCCCTCGGCACGGCTGCGCGTGCGCGTGGCCGGTGTGGCGTCGAAGCGGCCTTCCGCCACGGGCTGCAGCACCTCGGCCATCTGGTCGAACGACAACGCCGAAAGCGCGCCAATATCGAGGCCGGCAAACGTGACCGACAGGGCGGCCTTCTTCAGCCGCTTTCCATCGCATACGGGGCACACGCTGCCGATCATGTAACGCGACACGCGCTTCTTCATCAGCGCGCTTTGCGTCGTCGCGAACGTGTGCAGCACGTAGCGCCGGGCACCCATGTAGGTGCCCATGTAGCTCGGCTCGGTCTTGCGCTTCAGCGCGGCGCGCGTTTCCGCCGGCGAGAAGCCTGCATAGACCGGTGCGACCGGCTGTTCCTCGGTGAACAGGATCCACTCGCGCTGCTTCTTCGGCAGGTCACGCCATGGGATGTCCACGTCGTAGCCCAGCGTGACCAGGATGTCGCGGAGGTTCTGCCCGTGCCAGGCCGGCGGCCACGACGCGATGGCGCGCTCGCGGATCGTCAGTGACGGGTCGGGCACCATGGAGGCTTCGGTCACTTCATAGACGTGGCCGAGTCCGTGGCAATGCGGGCAGGCACCCTGCGGCGTGTTGGGCGAGAAATCCTCGGCGAACAGCATGGGCTGGTTGGCCGGGTAGTTGCCGGCGCGCGAGTAAAGCATGCGAACCATGCTGGAAAGCGTGGTGACGCTGCCGACCGATGACCGTGCGCCTGGCGTCCCACGCTGCTGCTGCAGCGCGACCGCCGGTGGCAGGCCCTCGATGTCATCGACGTCGGGCACGCCGACCTGGTCGATCAGCCGGCGTGCATACGGCGCCACCGATTCCAGGTAACGGCGCTGTGCTTCCGCGTAGAGCGTGCCGAAAGCCAGCGACGACTTGCCGGATCCGGAGATCCCGGAAAAGACGACGAGCGCATCGCGCGGGAGGTCGACGTCGACGTTCTTGAGGTTGTGTTCGCGCGCCCCGCGGACCTTGACGTGGTGGTCCGGGATGGCCCGGCGGTTCGGCCTGGATGGTTTCATGGGCCGATTATCGCCGCTCGGGCCATCGTCGGCTCGTGACTAGAGCATCATGCCGCCGGAAACCTCGATGCGCTGGCCGTTCACCCAGCGGTTTTCCTCGGCGAGGAGGCTGGCGATCATCGGGCCGATATCGTCGGGTACGCCGACGCGGCCCAGGGCCGTGAACTCCGCCACGCGCTTGTTCACCTCGGGGTTGTCGCGCACCATGCCGCCGCTGAAATCGGTGGCGATGGCGCCCGGGGCCACCGTGTTCGCGGTGATGCCACGCGCGGCGAACTCCTTGGCGAAGTAGCGTGTCAGCACCTCGATCGCGCCCTTCATCGCCGCGTACGGCGCGCTACCGGGCATGGCGAAGCGGGTGAGGCCGCTGGACAGGTTGATGATCCGGCCACCGTCGTTCATCAACGGCAGCAGCTTCTGGGTGAGGAAGAACACGCCCTTGAAATGCACGTTGTACAGCGCATCCACCTGCGCTTCCGTCGTCTCGGCGATGGGCGTGTGGTGCGAGGTGCCCGCGTTGTTCACGAGGTAGTCGAAGCGCTCGGCGCCGAGGCTGGCGAGGGCCTGGCGCACCTGGCCGACGAATCCGTCGAACCCGGCGGCGTCACCGGTATCGAGCTGGATGGCCACGGCCTTCGCGCCCTCGGCCGCGACCGCGTCGACGGCGGCGCGCGCCTCTGCCTCGTTCGAGTGGTACGTGAAGATGCTGTCCACGCCACGCCGGGCGAGATTGACGATGGTGTTGCGGCCGAGGCCGCGGCTGCCGCCGGTCACGATGGCGATCCGGCGGGTGGTGTCCTGGGAAGCGGTCATGCGAGGTAACTCCGGTGGGGAAGGGGGTGACGGAAAAGGTAGGGGCTGCCGCGGCTGGGCCGAATGCCGGAAGGCAGCCGCTTCTTGCCTGATCCTGCCTGCACCCCCATCAAGGCAGCGTAGGCTGGGTACGATGCCAGCCGTTCTTCGTGGAGGCCGCCCATGCACCCGTCCCTCATCGACCTCGTCCGGCGCTATACCGAGTCGCATCCCGGCGACAACCCGTGGATGACCGCCATCGACAACGTCGGCATCCTCCGCTCGGACCTCCCGAAGCGGCCCGGTGCGCTGTTGTTCCAGCCCTCGCTGTGCGTGGTGGCGCAGGGCAGCAAGCAGAGCGTGTTCGGCCACCGCCGGTATGAGTACGGCCCGGGCCAGGCGCTCGTGGTGAGCGTGGAGATGCCCGCCTTCAGCCGCGTTGTGGCGGCCAGCCCGGACGAGCCGTTCCTTGGGGTCGTCATCGGCCTCGATCGCAAGCTGATGAGCGAAGTGCTGGATAGCCTGGCCACGCCGGTGAAGGTATCGGCGCAGGTGCCGCGTGGCGTGTTCGTCACCGATTACGATGGCCCGCTGGCCGACTGCGTGATCCGCCTGATGCGCCTGCTCGAGACGCCGGAGGCCATTCCGCACGTTGCCCCACTGGCGATGCGCGAGATCGCCTACTGGCTGTTGAGCGGGCCACACGCGGCGGATGTGGCGAAGGTGGCGCTGGCCGATGGCCGCACCCATCGCGTCCTCAGCGCGGTGCATGCGCTGCGCGCGAACTTTGCTGAAGCCATGCGCATCGACGAACTCGCGGCGATCGCGCAGCTGAGTCCGTCGGCGTTCCACCGCCAGTTCAAGGCGCTCACCTCGATGACGCCGGTACAGTTCCAGAAGCAGCTGCGCCTGCTCGAGGCGCGACACCTGCTCGTCTCCGGCACGGCCAATGCGGAGACCGCCGCGTTTCGCGTGGGCTACGAGAGCGCGTCGCAGTTCAGTCGCGAATACGCGCGCATGTTCGGCGCGCCGCCGCGCCGCGATGCCGAAGCGCTGCGTGGGGCGTTGCCGGAGTAGTGGGTTCCGTGTGACGCTCCGCGCACCACAGCGAAGGGAAAGGCGTCCATGGTCAGTCGTCGTGAGTTCCTCCAGGCGGTGCCGCTAGGCGCCCTTTCGCTGGCCGCGGGGGCCGCGCCACTGGCCCTTGCCGCGGCGCCGGCCCCGGCCGCCGAGAAGCCGATTCCTGTCGAAAAGGTCGTCGCCCTCGTCGGCGATGACATCCCGACGCGCTCCATCTATCTCCCGCACCGGCTAGAGGAGGCGATCGCGGGCGATACCCAGGTCGGCGATATCTACCTGAGCGAAGGGGCGGTGGAAAAGCTGGAGAAGCGCTTCGCCGAACTGCTAGGCAAGGAAGATGCGGCGTTCATGCCGACGGGCACCATGGCCAACCAGATCGCCGTGCGCATCCTGTGTGGCGATCGCCGCCACCTGCTGCTGCAGAAGGAGAGCCACGTCTACCGCGATGAGGAAGACGCGACGCCAGTGCTGAGCGGGATCAACCCGGTGCCGATCGAAGGCGGTACCGGGGAGGCGCTCGTCGCGTCGGTCGAAGCGGCATATCAGCAGCGCTCGGAAGACCCTTACCCCCTTGAGATCGGTGCCATTTCGCTGGAGAGCCCTGTGCGTCGGTTGGATGGTTCGACCGTCGCGCTCGATACGATCCTGCGTATCGCGGATATCGCGAAGAAGAACGGCACCGGCATGCATCTGGATGGCGCGCGGCTGCTCTTGATGTCAGGCATGGAAGGGTTCGATCCGAAGCGTTACGCGGCGCCGTTCGATACCGTCTACGTCTCGCTATACAAGTACCTCGGCGCACCGTTCGGTGCGATCCTCGCGGGCGATAAGGCCCGTATCGATCGCGCGCGGCACGTGCGCCATATCTTCGGCGGCACGTTGTTCCGCGGCTTCCCGGCGGCCGTGCTCGCGCTGCAGCGTCTCGAGGGATTTAGTGAGCGGTTTGCCCGCGTGCGCACCGCTGGTGACGCGTTGTTGACGAAGCTGGCCGGCATGCCGGGCATCCGCATCGAGCGCGTGGAGCGCGCGAGCAACATCGCTATCGCGGTGCTCGAGCCGAAGATTGCCGAGGGGCTGCGCGAGCGCGCGCGCCACGCGGATATCCTCGTCGGGAAGCCGGATGACGGCCGCCTGCACCTCGCATTCAACGAGACCCTGCTGCGCAAACCGGTCGACGCGATCGCCCGCGTGTTCGCGAGCTGATGCTTGCACGCGCGCGCACCGGCCTTTAGGCTCGTGCGTGATGGGAATGGGGCTTCCCGATAACCGCCGTCTGGCTGATAGCTCCTGCCGTAGTGGCCGCGACGCGGTGCCACGGCAGGCGTTTGCCTGTCCCACGCGCGTCGCCCTTTCTCAATGACGCGAGGTTTTCGTGGGTTATCTCCTGGTATTCATCGGTGGCGGCCTGGGCTCCATGGCCCGTTATGGCATCAGCGTGTTCGGCATGCGCCTGCTCGGGCAGGGCTTCCCGTGGCCTACGCTGCTCATCAACATCGTCGGCTCGGCGCTGATGGGGCTGCTTACCGGCTGGCTCGCGGCCCAGGGCACGTCGCCCCAGTCGCTGCGCCTGTTCGTCGCCACGGGCATCCTCGGCGGCTTCACCACCTTCTCGACCTTCTCGCTGGAAACGGTCCTGCTCTATGAGCGCGGCCAGCTCGGCCTGGCCGTGGCCTACGTGGCGGCCTCCGTCGGTGTGGGCGTGGGCGCCCTGGTCCTCGCCATGAAGCTCGCCCGCGGCATGGGCTGAAGCGGGATGGGAGAGGGGGCTTGCGAATCTCCTCCCGATCCCTATAATGGCCGGCTCACGACGCGGGAATAGCTCAGTTGGTAGAGCACGACCTTGCCAAGGTCGGGGTCGCGAGTTCGAGTCTCGTTTCCCGCTCCAGTTTTCTGCAAAACCCCGGCCTTGCGCCGGGGTTTTGTTTTTTCACGATGCCCGAAATTCCGAATGGGCCGAGAAGGCTCCCGCAGTCAGTTCGATATCGGCGTTGCTGATGCGCATTCGTCGCGCGACCTCCCGCCAGTCGTCGACCGCGTTCACGACCTCGTCCAGGATCTGCCGGGCTTCCGCTTCGGAAAGGCCATAGAACACTGCAGTGTTCAGCACTGTCTCGAGGCTCGGGCGGTTGTCAGCGTCGTCCAGATTCAAGACGTGTTCTGCCTTGTCGATGTTTGGATTGACGTCGAAGGCGGGTGCCAGTCGCCAACCGGTTTCTCCCAGTACGAAACCGTGGTTGCGCAGATGATCGTCCCGATTGCCGACCGCCACGTTGAAGGCTACGCGGCGGAACAACTGGGCAAGATCTGCATCCGCGTGGGCGGCATCGCCCTGGGCACGAAGGAACTGAGCAAGTTCAAGATAGCTCGTGCCTTCGCTCTGGTCCCTGCGCAGCAGCGTCATGGCGGATGCATAGAATCGCCGTTTGCCTTCGATGCGATCGAAGCGTTGTACGCAGAAGGTATGAAAGTCGTTGTTCAGTCGGATCAGCCTGGCGGGAGGAACATCGACGCCAGCTTTTCGGGCCAGCGTGTGCACCACATATTCCCAAGCCCCGATGTCCCGGTCGTCGTCCCGTGCGGGAAACTTGCCGATCCAGAGTGAGCCGTCGGTTTCCGTGAAGTTGGCTTTTGGACGAGCGCCGCCGAGGGAGGCGCCGGGGGCTACGAGGACCACGAGCCATTTCCGCAACGCGTCCAGATCATCGATCCGGCGGCTGCTGAGCTGGTACGCCACGGCTTCAAGCTCGCGCAACGTAGTGACGGGCGGTGCTGCCATCTTGTCGCTACCGAGGAAGACTTCCGTTCCCGCAAGGCGAAATCGCAGTGCACCCTGGCGAGTGAAGTCCTGCACGCCGATCAGGAAGTCCCATGCGTAGAGTGTGCGCGGCACCCGCTGTTCGTCCTTGGCTTGTAGGGCCTCGCGGCGTTTCATAAGCGTTTGGCCCCATCGATCGGGCGAGGAGTCCAGGAAGATCCCGAAATTTCCAAGCTCCGGTTTCGGAAAGAAGGGGTGCTCGTCGAGCGACAGATCGGGGTCGAGTGCGAACGCGCGTGGGTCGCCGAGCCACTCGCGGTCGTAGTGAAAGCGGATCTGGCCGCGATCATGGGCCAGCGTGCCAACGCGACAGGCGGGGCCGAGATCACCGTCGAGCCAGACTTCCAGCGCTTTATCCGGGGGACTCATGACTTGCCTTCCGTATCGGAAGGCATGCGCGTCGGCCTCGCGATGTGCTTGCCCGCACGACTGGCACGCGTTGGCGTCATAGCCAGATCCTGCAGCTTGCGTCCCACCTTGTCATCGGCAGCAAGCGTCTCGAGGTCGTTCTCGAGCCCGAGCACGGCGAGTACCCGGACATAGGAACCCAGCGTGGCCCCGGGATCGCCGCTTTCCACCTTGTATAGCGTCGTTCGCGAGATACCGGCGCGTTGCGCTACGACGGCGTTGCTTAGCTTCCGCCGGAGTCTGGCGAGGCGCAGCCGCTCTCCCAGCGCGGAGAGAAGGCGCTGTTCTTGCGGAAAAACGACTGGCGGCTTTCTTGGCATGTTCGCTATTATGGACATTATGTGGCTATGTGTCCAATATAGCTTAATATTCCTTGCCCGGGCGGGTGAATGATCCTCCCAGTTGCCCTTTTGAGGGTTGCTACTCGCTCGCGACCATCAGGTTGGCCTCCTTGCGCAGGATGCCAACGAACGCGTTACGCGCATCGCGCACTTCTTCAGGCCGGTCGTTGTTCGTCAGGATGACGATGACGGTGTCCTTATCCGGAAGGACGGTGAGGTTGCTTGCGAAGCCCTCCCATCGCCCAACCTGCGAGACGCGTGCGTCACCCATCACGTCACGCCATGCTTCCTTCGAGACCACCTTGCCCGCCTGCAGGGCACGAGCCCATAGCAGCAGGTCGCCGGTCGTCGAATAGGTCCCATGGAGGCCTTTGCTGTCGCATCCTGTCGTGTCGTCCATCGGCTTCAGCGAGCCATTCCGTGTCATGCGCATCCCATGCGCGCGTTGGGCGTCATCATCCTTGCCACTCGTCGCGGTGCGAACCCAGCTGTGCCGCATGTTCAATGGCTCAAAGAACTGCTCGCGCACGAAATCGGCATAGCTCTGTCCCGCGATGCTTGCGATAAGGCCGCGCAGTTGCCTCTCGCTCGCACCATCCGGAATCCCCGAGGTGCGCGTCAGCAACTGGCGGATAGTCACGGTCGGGTCGGGAAAACCTGGCGGGTATTTGCTGACCGCGTCATCGAGGGCGAGCTGATGCCGCTCGGCAAGCCGCAACACCGCCGCAACCGTGAACTGCTCGCCGATCGCGCCGATGTCGAAAGCCGATGCCGGTGTCAGGCGCGACCTTCGATCCACGGATGCCTTGCCGACCGCCCCCTCGTAGACGACATCTCCCGAACGCGACACCAGATAGGAGCCGTTGCAGGCGAGGGCGGCTGCGCATTGGCGCACGTAAAGCGCGATATCGCCCCGCGCCCGGCCCTCCGCGGCCACGGCCGATGTGAATAGCGCGGCGCCCAGGCAGGCGCCCAGGCAGCCCAGGCGAGCGTAGCGGGTCCGTTCCATGCTTACCTCCGCAGACCATCGTCATTGAGTGGGCGGAGTGTCCGTCCCGCGCCCCGCGAAGTGGCGCGATTTCCGATGAATGCGGGAATGACCGGGATGGAACGCGATTCCCGGCCCCTGGGCATGCCGGGCTATGCTGATACGCGAGGCATTCAGGATGGGAGCATCGATGAGCGTGAGCGACATGACCAGGCACGGCCTGGCGCGCAGCCTGGCCTTTGCGGCCGCGCTTCTTTGCGTGGCCGGGCCCACCTCGGCACAGCAGGCCGCCACGGGCCGGTTCGGCTTCGATGAGGCCGGCATGGATCGCACGGTCAGGCCCGGCGATGATTTCTACGCCTACGCGAACGGTACCTGGGCGAAAAAGACGCCCATCGCGCCGGATCGGTCGACGGTCTCGCTGTTCACCCGCATGGCCGACGAAAACACGGCGCGGGTGCGCGAGATCCTGGAAGCGGCGAGACGCGACCCATCGAGCCGGATGGGCTCTGCGTACGCAAGCTATCTCGATCACGAGCGGGTCGAGCAACGCGGCATGACGCCCATCAAGCCCTGGCTCGATCGCGTGCACGCCATCCACGACCTCGCCAGCTACCGCGCGCTGCTGCCGCAGGCATTGCGGCTGGGCATCAGCCTGCCCATAGCCGTCGATGTACAGCCCGACGATGGCAACCCCGAGGTCTATACGTCGATCGTTTCGCAGGCGGGCCTGGGCATGCCGGATCGCTCGTATTACCTCGACGATGCCGCGCCCATGCGCGAAACGCGCACGAAGTACCTCGCATGGCTGTCACGCATGCTCGCCCTGGCCGATGGAACGAGCGGCACGGAGAAGCGTGCCGACGCTGTCATGGCATTCGAAATGGCCATCGCGAAGGCCAGCTGGACGCCGCTGCAGAACCGCGATGCGACGCGTACGTATAACCCGGTGAACCTCGGCGCACTGCAGGCGGCGTCGCCGAATCTCGGCTTCGACCGGCTGCTTGGCGCACCGGCGGATGCCTCCACGCGCATCGTCGTGATGCAGCCGGACGCCGTCGCCGCCATCGACCGGCTCGTGGCGACCACGCCCGTTCCCGTGCTTCGCGACGCGCTGCTCGTGGCATCGCTCCATGCATACGCCGACCTGTTGCCCGACACCGTGGCCGACGCGGACTTCGCTTTCCATGGCAAGGTGCTCGAGGGCAGCGAACAGCGTGAGCCGCGCGAGCAACGGGCTGCGCAGTTCGCCGTGGATGCGGTGCCCGACGATGTGAGCAAGGCCTATGTTGCGCGCTGGTTCACGCCTGAAACGAAGGCGGCGGCGCTCGCGATGGTGCGCAACATCATCGCGGCCATGGATCGCCGTCTCGATAAGCTGGACTGGATGGCGCCGGCGACGAAGCAGCGCGCGCACGCCAAGCTGCGCAACTTCAGCCCGCGCATCGGCTACCCCGATCGCTGGCACGACTACGGCACGCTGGCCATGCGCGCGGATGACCTGCTCGGTAACGCCATGCGGGCCCGCGAATGGAAGCATGCGTGGGATCTCGGCCGCATCGGCAAGCCCGTCGATCGTTGGGAGTGGACGACGACGCCCATGACGGTCGATGCGTTCGCCAACTATCCGACCGTGGCCATCACGTTCCCGGCGGCCATCCTGCAACCGCCGTTCTTTGATCCCCATGCCGATGCAGCCGTGAACTATGGTGGTATCGGTGCGGTGATCGGGCACGAGCTCAGCCATCAGTTCGACGACCAGGGCGCGAAGTACGACGAACACGGGCGGTTGGTCACCTGGTGGACGCCCGCCGACGTGGCGGCGTTCAAGGAGCGGACGGGGGCGCTGGTGCGGCAGTTCGACCAGTACGAGCCGTTGCCCGGCACGCACGTGAATGGAGGCCTGACGCTCGGCGAGAATATCGCGGACCTCGCCGGCCTCACGGTCGCCTACGACGCTTACAAGGCTTCACCGGAAGGGCAGCGCGCGGTCGTCATCGACGGATTCAGCGGGGACCAGCGCTTCTTCCTCGGCTGGGCGCAGTTGTGGCGGTACCGTTACCGTGACGCGGACCTGCGCCGCCGGCTGCTGACCAACGGCCACGCTCCCGGGACGCAACGCGTGTGGACCATGCGCAATCTGGACAGCTGGAACACGGCCTGGCGGGTCAGCCCTGGCATGCGTTTATACCTGCCGCCAGGGCAGCGCGTACGCATCTGGTGAGGCACGCGAAGGCGGTCTCGCCGCCAGCTTCACATCGCACGAATGTGCGCTTGGCGAGGCTGGTGTCCACCGATGCTGGGGAGATCGCTCATGGCCACGGCGCAAACGAGCAACCACGCGAGCACGATCGGCGCCATGGCCGCCGGTAAGCTGCTGGCGAAGGCCACGGGCGGGCGCTTGTGGCCGACCCTGCTGATCCTGGCTGGCATCGTGCTGGTGCGTCGCTATATCGATGCCCAGGCCTCGAAGAAGGCGCACGCGAAAGCGTTGCTCGATGCACCGGACTGAGAAGCGTCTCAGGGGCGCTTAGTGAAGAAGCGAATTCGTGCGGCGTCGTGGCGAGCTGCGCACGGGTTTCGTGTGCGTGATCAATAAAGGCGTCACGATCGCCAGCCATCCTTCCGTAAAGGCACGCAGATCCGCGGCGAGATGGCTTGGCGCGGGGCGTGCCATGGCCTGGCATAGCGCGAGCGTCAACACCCGGGGCTCGGGATGGGCCGAGATGGCGGCTTCCAATGCGATCTCCAGCGCGGCGAGCTTGCCGAGCAGATAGGTACGATCATCCATGATGCTTCCTTGGCCTACACACTTTCGCGTCGGACGATGACACGAAGACCGGGCACTGTCACCTCACATGGGACGGCGAAAGCCGCTACAGCGCCGTTTGTCCGTGCCTGATGATATGGCTGCGCTGGTTGTCACGCCTGCACATCTGGCATTGTATGCGTTCGCAGGCCGCGCGCAGTGGGCGCGCAAAGAAGTAAAGTCGGCCCAGGGAGGGCAATGAATGATTAGTGTTGTTTTGGTCGACGACCATGAACTGGTCAGGACCGGCTTCCGGATGATCCTGCAGCAGCAGGCTGACCTCCGGATCAGGGGTGAGGCCGGGACCGCGGAGGAGGGACTGCGCCTCATCCGTGCGCAGTCACCGGATATCGCCCTCGTCGATGTGCACATGCCAGGCATGAGTGGCGTGGAGCTCACCGAGCGCGTTATCCGTGCCAAGTTACGTACCAATATCGTCATCCTCACCGTGGTGGATGACGCGCGGTTCCCCAAGCGGCTGCTGGACGCTGGCGCGCTGGGATATCTCACGAAGGGTTGTTCCGCGGACGAACTGCTGACGGCCGTGCGTTCGGTCGCCGGCGGCCGGCGTTACCTTGCCCCGACGGTGGCCCAGCAGCTGGCGCTGGCGACGCTTGATGGCTCCGATTCGCCATTCGATTCGCTGTCCACCCGTGAGATGGAGGTATCGATGATGCTGGTGCGCGGCATGCCGCTCACCTCCATCGGCGAGCGGCTGAACCTCAGCCCGAAGACCGTCTCCACCTACAAGCAGCGCCTGATGGAGAAGCTGCACGTGGACCACGTGGTAGGCCTTGCCCACCTGATGACCGTCCACGGCCTGCTCGATACGCACAACCACCAGGTCGGCAGCTAGGCCGCCAGTCCGCTCCGGGGATTTCGATGCCATGAACGCAACGGGGAGGCACCTGGCCTCCCCGTCGCTTCATCGTGCTTAGTGCTGGCCGTCGTGTGGCTCGTGGCGTGGCCGCGTCAGCAGGTCGCCCTGGGTCGGCGGAGTCCAGCCCGGCTGTTCCGTCGGGGCAACCGGGGCGTGGGACACGTGCGAGACGTTGGACGCCTCCGGTGACTTCGGCGTGACCGGTTCAGCCGGGGCCGCTACCGCGGCGGGTGCCGGGGTCGGGGCCGCAACCGGCGTCGGAGCGGGCGTCGGCACGGGAACCGGAGCCGGCTTCGGCGCCTCCGCAACGGGGGCCGGAGCGGCGACGGGCTTCACGGCTTCGGCTGCTTTTGCAGCTTCCTCAGCGTCCACCACCGGCGCAGCCGCTGCGTCTTCCGGGGCGATGCCGTCGTCCTTCGGTGCTTCGACCGGCTTAATCGGCTCAGCCACCGGAGCAGCGGCCTCGACCACGGGAGCGGCTTCGGCCTTCACGGCCTCGACCGCAGGCGTGGCGGGCACGTCGTCGATGGGCAGGCCACGCGCCGGCGCGTCGAGCACCGATTCACCCGCGGCAGCGGCCGGGACCGGCGTATGCGACGGGGCGGCCGGAGCCGTCTTCAGCGGTGCATCCGATTCCGTCTGGCGGCGCTCGCTGGTGCGGACCTCGACCGAGTCGGCCGGGCTGACGGGTTCATGCGACGGCTGTGCCTGGGTGGCCGGTGCAGCCGTGCCCGGGATGGGCGGCAGCTTCGGCAGCGAGGGCAGGGTAAGTGCCGACGGCACGTGCTCGTCGTCGCCCGGCTCGGACGGCCGGGTGGCCTCCGTACGCGGCGCCTCGAGCTTGATGGCGTTCTCGGCGGCTTCCGGCGTGTCGAGCACCGGCGGCACGCTGGCGCTGTCGCGACCGGTACCGGCCTCGTCATCACCCTCGTCATCGTCCATGTCGGCATCGGCGCCGCCCTCGAGTGCGCCTGCCTGGGCGCCATCTTCCTGGCGACGGCGGCGACGGCCGCCACGTCGGCCGCGGCGACGGCGCTGGCCGCCTTCACCGGCCTCGCGGTTGGCTTCACCCTGGGCACCATCGGCGCCCTCGGCCTGGACGGACTCATCCGTCGCGACCGGCAGCTCGGCGACCGGCGCGGTCAGCAGCGTTTCGTCGGCGACAGGGGCGACGGCCGGTGCCGCCGGCTTTTCTGCCTGCGCGCGCTGCGGCTGTGCCTGTGCGGCGGCCTTTTCGACCTTCTCGACCTTCTCACCCTGCGGCTGGCGCTCACCGCGCGGCTGCTGCTGGCGGCGATTCTCGTTGGCCTGGGCCTTCTCCGGCTGGTCCTGGCGACCCTGGCGGCCACCCTTCTCCTGCTGGCCGTCCTTCTGCCGGTTCTTCTCTTCGCCCTGGCGCTGCTGGCTCTTTTCCTGCTTCTGCTTTGGCTGCTGGCCCTGGCGGGCCTGGCCTTCGGCCTTGTCCTTGCGGTTCTGGCCCTGGCGCTGCTCGCCCTTGCCACGACCCTCGCCACGGCCTTCGCCGCGGCGATCGTCACGGCGGTTGCGGTCGTTGCGATCGTTACGGCCGCCCGAGCGCGACTCCTCGCGGCGCGAGGTGGGGGCGGGCGCAGGTGCTGCCGGCTCCGGCTTGGCGCCGCCACCGAACAGGCCGCTGAACAGGCGCGAGAAGAAGCCGCCGGTGGGTGCGGCAGGAGCGGCCGGGCGGGTCGCCTGGACCGGCGCGGCGGCCGTTTCCAGCTCGTCGTCACGGATGGGTGCGGGCGAGGCGGGGACCACGCCGGTCACCAGCGGCTGCTCGCCGCTGCCCAGCATCTGGCCCATCTTCGGCAGCGCCGTCGCGACCACCGGGGTGGTGCGCTCGTAGCTCGGCTTGCTGTGCTCGCCCATGTCCGCCTCGCGGATACGGGTGATCTCGAGGTGCGGGGTTTCCAGCTTGTCGTCCGCGACGACCACGACGTGGACGTTATGGCGCAGCTCGATCTCGACGATGCTGGCGCGCTTCTCGTTGAGCATGAAGTTGGCGACCGACGGCGGCGCCTGCACCAGGACCTGCCCGGTGTTTTCCTTCATCGCGTGCTCTTCGATAAGCCGCAGGGTCGACAGGCCCAGCGACTCGACGCTGCGGATGTGGCCGTGGCCTTCGCAACGCGGGCAGACGTTCTGGGTGGCTTCGCCCAGGCTCGGGCGCAGGCGCTGGCGCGACATCTCGAGCAGGCCGAAGCGGCTGATGCGGCCGATCTGGACGCGGGCGCGGTCGGCCTTGAGGGCGTCCTTCAGGCGCTCTTCCACCTCGCGCTGGTGGCGCGGGCTGTCCATGTCGATGAAGTCGATGACGATGAGGCCGCCGGCGTCGCGGATGCGCAGCTGGCGGGCGATCTCGGTGGCGGCTTCAAGGTTGGTATTGAACGCCGTCTCTTCGATATCGCTGCCCTTGGTGGCCTTCGACGAGTTGATGTCGATGGCGGTCAGGGCTTCGGTCTGGTCGATGACGATGGAGCCGCCCGAGGGGAGGCGGACATTGCGTTCGAAGATGGACTCGATCTGGGTCTCGATCTGGTAGCGCGAGAACAGCGGGGTCGGGTCCTGGTACAGCTTGAGCTTGCGCAGGTTGTTCGGCATGACCTGCTGGACGAAATCGCGCGCGTCCTTGAACAACGATTCCTCGTCGACCAGGATCTCGCCGATGTCGTTACGCAGGTAGTCGCGCAGGGCGCGGATGAACAGCTTCGATTCCTGGTAGATCAGGAACGGCGCCTTCTGCGACGTCGCGGCGGCTGAGATCGACTTCCACAGCTGGAGCAGGTAATCCAGGTCCCACTGGAGTTCCTCGGCGTCGCGGCCCATGCCGGCGGTACGCACGATCAGGCCCATCTCATCGGGCACCGAGAGGTGCTCCATGGCTTCCTTGAGGGCCTGGCGGTCTTCGCCCTCGATGCGACGCGACACACCACCCGCACGCGGGTTGTTCGGCATCAGCACCATGTAACGGCCGGCAAGGCTGATGAACGTGGTGAGGGCCGCGCCCTTGTTACCGCGTTCTTCCTTCTCGACCTGGACGATGATCTCCTGGCCTTCCTTCAGGAGCTCGCGGATATTCGATTTACCTTCCGCGTTCGGGTTGAAGTAATCGCGGGAGATTTCCTTCAGCGGCAGGAAGCCGTGGCGTTCGGCGCCGTAATCGACGAAGCAGGCTTCGAGGGAGGGTTCGACGCGGGTGATGCGGCCTTTGTAGATATTGGCCTTTTTCTGTTCCCGGGACGGGATTTCGATGTCGAGATCGTAAAGGTTCTGGCCGTCGACGATGGCCACGCGCAACTCTTCGCGCTGAGTCGCGTTGATCAACATACGCTTCATTGTAGATTCCTCGGCCTTGCCGCGCGGCCGCGCGCCGCGGTGGCGCCCATGTGGCGGCCTGCCGGGGATCGCGCCGCAGCGGTAAGGCTTTAAGCGGCATGGTTTCCGGGGCCGATACCTGGCCTCGGCGTGATTCGTGAATAAGCGCCTTGCAGCCATCCCGTTTCTTACAGATAACCGGACAACTGCAACCCGAACCATTACGATATGGGGTGTCTTCCACCTCCCGACCCCTCGGACGGGATAGCGTGACACTCGCCTTACGCGACGGAACCGGCACCCCGCGAGAGATAAGTCTTCAGCGGAGCCTGACGCTCGCCGAGTATCCTATCAATTTCGAGTTTTATCAATGCAGACGGCAACTTCCCTCGACGGCGGCCAAGGTGTACGGCTGGTCGAAATCGGCCCCGAGAGGGACGGGCAGCGCGTGGATAACGCGCTCATGACCCTGTGCAAGGGCGTGCCGAAGAGCCTGGTCTACCGCATCCTGAGAACGGGCCAGGTTCGCATTAACGGCAAACGGGCCAAACCGGATACCCGGCTGGCCGCCGGCGACATGCTGCGGATACCGCCCATCCGGGTTGCCGAAAGGGAGGAGGGTGTCGCGCCGAGCGGCATGGTCAAGGCCGTCACGGACTCGATCATCTTTGAAGACAAGCACTTCCTGGTTATTGATAAGCCGGTCGGCATTGCCGCCCACGGTGGCAGCGGGGTGAGCCATGGCGCGATCGAGCTGCTCCGCGCCGCCCGCCCCAATGAGCACCTCGAGCTGGTCCATCGCCTCGACCGGGATACCAGTGGCGTCCTGGTGTTTTCGAAGAGCCGGGCCGGCCTTACCGGGCTCCAGGCGCTAATCCGCGACAACCAGGTGGTGAAGCAGTACCTCTGCCTGATGACCGGCACCCCCCGCAAGGCGAAGTTCGACGTGAACGCGCCGCTGCTGAAGTCGGTCATGCACGGCGGGGAACGGATGGTCCGGGTCGATGACGCGGGCAAGCCTTCGCTCACCTTCTTCCAAGAAGTGGAGCAGTACCCGGGCAGCCGCCTGATGCGGGCGACCCTCGGTACCGGCCGTACCCACCAGATCCGCGTCCACGCCCAGTACATCGGCCACCCGCTCGCCGGCGACCCCAAGTACGGCGACCCCGAGGCCAACAAGCGCATGCGCGCCAAGGGCCTGAAGCGGATGTTCCTCCACGCGGCCCGGATGAGCTTCGACCTCGACGGCAAGAACTACGACTTTTCAGCGCCGTTGCCCGACGATCTGAAGACGTTCCTGGACAATCTGCGCAGCTGACGCGATCCGTCCCACAACCGCATGGACGGCAGGGTCAGGAAAGGAACCGCGCGCTGACTTCCAGTGAGCGCAGCACCCCGCCGGCCATGCAGGCCTGCATGATCACCGCCGCGGCCGCGTGGGCGACGGCCACCGGCAGCAATGACCGGTGATGCAGGTACCACCAGGCCCAGCCCAGTTCGGCGACGAAGCACAGCTGCATCAGCAGGCCGTTGGGCGTGTGGAGCAGGGCGAAGGCCAGCGCCGCCAGCAGGACGGCGACCGGACGCGGCAACGCCCGGGCCAGCAGGGCGGCCACCACGGCCAGCATCAGCCACTGCTGGAAGAACGCCCAGCCCACGTAGAGCAGGATTCGGCCGGTCGGCGGCCACACCGGTGGGTGGCCGGCCACCGCGGCGATGCCGATGGCCACGGGGATCGCCAGCAAGGGCCAGCCGGCCATGTGCCATCCTCGTGTCCAGTGCCAGCGGGGCACGGCTCGAATCCAGGTAAGGAAGACGGCGTAAGCCACACCGCCCGCGAACATTGATACGGCCTGCGCCGCCGGGGCATGGATGGTCAGGCCCAGGCCGGCGATGAACCAGACGGGTCCGGCCAGGACAAGGGCCGCGTTCGCCAGATCGCCCGCCCGCGTGGTTGCCGCCCGGCGTCGGGTGACAAGGGCGCCCGCGCCCAACAGCAGCCCATACAGACACGGGATGATCCAGCCGGCTGGCGCCGGCCAGGGCGTTTCGGCCACGGCGTCGCCAAAGGTGACAAGAGGGTTGCCCGCACGCTGGCGGTCGCGCCAGCGCAAAAGACCTTCGGCGGTCATGCCGTGGGGAAGAGCGATCCCGGCTTCGGGCATTCGGCCATCGGCCTGGGCAAGGCTCGCGTCACGCAGGATCAGGGTCGCCCCGGGCGGGAGCGTAAAGGCCAGCCGGAGCATCGCAGCCCGTTCAGGGGGAGGGGCCGGCCTCCCCGCGGAGTCATGCCAGGCGAGCTGATCCAGGCTGATGGGGTTCGCCAGGCCCGGGATGCTGGCGCGGACGAGCGGCGCAGCGAGGGTCGGGCGCACCACGACACTGAAGTCGCCGTCGTGGGCGATCGCGTCCAGGCGAAGGACGTTGAGCCGCCGGAGGTCGGCCTGGCGGCTCAGCGGAAACCCGATCTCGCCGCGACCCGTTCGGTAGGGCGAGACCATCAGGCCGCTTGCATCCGCCGCCGCCTTCGCATCACCGAAGACCTTCCCGGCGACGATGTCGTCCGGACCGCGGAAACGCCACGACCAGGGTGATGCCCCGCTGGCGTAGGCGGCGCGGTCTGCCGCGCCATCCGCCTCCATCGCCCCGCGCACCACGGAGGCGGCCAGCAACGGCAACAGGAAAAACGCGCCCACGGCCAGGGCGGCCATGGCCAGCCCAAGCACGCGATAGTGGCGCGGTGGCACGTCAGCGATCGAGCAGGGCCTCGACGCGTGCGGCGCAGATGAAATCGTTCAGCGACAGGCCGCCCACATCGTGGGTGGACCAGAGGATGTGGCAATGGCCGTAACCCGCTTCCAGGTCAGGGTGGTGGTCTTCCTGGTTGGCCATGAAGCCCACCGCATTGATGAACCCCAGGGTGTGGTGGAAGTCCTTGAACGGGAAGTCCTTCACGATCGCCTTGCCGTCCTCGCTCACTTTCCAGCCCGGCAGGTCCTTCAGGTAACCGTCGATGGCGACGCGGTCCAGTGCATGTTCGGCGCCCTTGCGCGGCTGGCAGTGCTGGGTGGCGAGCGGTGAAAGCGACATGGCGGGGTGTCCATCCGGGGAAAGGTGCGAAGCGTCGATGGTCGCGGTTGAATTGTCAAAAGGGCGCGCCCAGATCGAAACCGTACTAAAATGGTCTTGTTTCCCGGCGATCCCCGCGCCGGGCAGGTATTCCGGAGTCACCATGATCGATATCACGGAACGCGCCCAGGCGCATTTCCAGCGGCTGATCGCCCAGCAGGGCGAAGATGGGCTTGGCGTACGCCTGCGCGTCGTCGCGGCCGGCACCCCGTCGGCCCAGTGCGAACTGGAGTTCTGCGCCCCGGGCGAACTCACCGGCGATGAATGGACCATCGAATGCCAGGGCTTCAACCTGTATGTCGACGGCGAGAGCATGCCCTGGCTCGATCCGGCGAACATCGACTACGAGATGACCCCCACGGGTAGCCAGCTCAACATCCGCGCCCCGCGGATCAAGGGCGAGGCCCCGGGTGAGGGCGCCGGCGTGGTCGAGCGGGTGAAGTACGTGCTCGAGACCGAAATCGCCCCCGGCATCGCCTCGCATGGCGGCCGCATTTCGCTGGTCGAGGTCACTGCCGAGGGCGTCGTCGTGCTGCGCTTCGGCGGCGGCTGCCACGGCTGCGGCATGGTCGACGTGACCCTGAAGAACGGCGTCGAGAAGACCCTGCGCGAGCGCGTACCCGAGGTGACCGAGGTACGCGACGTCACCGACCACGCCACCGGCGAGAAGCCTTACTTCGAACGCAAGGCCGGCTAGCCGGCCGTATCTTCACCTACTGTGGGAGCGCGCTTGCGCGCGATGGAGGATTCCGCAAGCCTCATCGCGCGCAAGCGCGCTCCCACATGCAGTGCGGAAAGGTGCGCCACAAAAAAGCCCGCGTGAGCGGGCTTTTTTGCGCGTGAGCGTAGCGACAGGGCGGCTTAGTCGCCCTGCACGTGGTGCTCGAGCCCGCTCAGCTTGGTCGGCATCGTATGGAAATACGCGGAGATATCCTCGATGTCCTGGTCGGACAGCGTGGCCGCGAAGCCCTTCATGACCAGGTTGTCGCGCTTGCCGTTCTTGTACTCGTGCAGCGCCTGGGCGAGGTAGTCGGCGTACTGGCCGGCAAGCCGCGGGTACTGCGGGTCGACCGAGTTGCCATCCTTGCCGTGGCAGGCCACGCAGGTGGCGATCTTCTTGCCGCCCACAGCGGGGTCGCCAGAGGCAAGCGTGGCGGTAGCGGTCAGCGCCAGCGCGGCGCCGATGAGTGTCAGGGTGAACCCACGGATCATCATGCGTCCTCGGCGGCTTACTGGGCGAGACTGGAAAGGTAGGCGGCGATGTCGGCGATATCCTTGTCCGACAGGCTAGCGGCCTGGGCACCCATGGAGGGATGCGTGCGGCCCGTGCCAGGCGCCTTGAAGCCCTTCTGGTAGTCCTTCAGCGCGTTGACGATGTACTGCTCGTTCTGGCCGGCGATGTGCGGCACGTGGTACGAGGGGTAGACGTTGGAGTAACCGGGTACGCCGTGACAACCCTGGCAGGTGTACACGAGCTGGCGTCCCCTCGTTTTATCCCCTTCTGCGTGCGCGGCGGTGGCGCACATGGCTACAGCGATCAGACCGTACAGATACAGACGCTTCATCAATGGTTCCCTGGGTACCGGGCGGGGCCGGGGGTGGAAAGTAGCCATTGGAGTATAGAGGCGCCTTCCGGCGGCCGACAACCGGCGGTGCAGCAAGGCATCGCGCGCAAGCGCGCTCCCACGGGAGCGGCAGCACGGGGGTGAGCTCGTTGTGGGAGCGCGCTTGCGCGCGATCAGGGTTACAGCAACGACCGGATGATATGGATGCCCGCGATGTACTCGCCGGCGATCGTCCCGATGCAGACCAGGAAGAAATTCAGCAGGGTCCGGGCCACGCGGTTCTTCCACCAGCCCGTCCAGTGCGTGATGTCATCGCGCAGCTGCTCGAAGTCGACCACGCGGGGCTTGCGGATCCACGCCTCGACCATGGCGCTGACGGCGCCGGAGGGAATGCCCGGGCGGAACGGCTTGACCGGGCCTGCGACGAACGCGGCGATGATGCTCAGCGGATGCCCGCCGGCGATCAGTGCGCCCAGTGCCGAGAGGCCACCCGTGAGCAGCACCCAGTTGAGCAGCGCCTCCTTGCCCAGGCTCGGGTTGCGATAGAACGCGTAGCCAATGACGGCGAAGATCGCCAGCACGATGCCCACGGCAAGGTACTTCGGCCACTTCGCCGGCGGCGGCGTCACGGCCAGCTCGTCGGCGAGTGCCGACGGCACGCCGTGCTGGTGGCCCAGCTCGTGGCTCATGCCCTTGAGGTGGCCCGCGCCGATCACGACCAGCACCTTGCGGCTCGGCGCGGCTTCGTCCATCCGGTCGCCGTTCTCGCGCAGCTTCGCGGCCATGAACTCATCGCGCTCGGCGATCAGCGCGCGGTAGAGCGGCGCCGAATCCTTCGCGAAATCGCTGAACGCGCTCTCGAGCAGGTCGGATTGCTTGAGCTTCTCGATATCCGCCTCGGCGATATCCTCGCGCTCGAACACGCTGCCAAGCATGCCGGCCAGCAGGCCGAAGCGCTGGAAGAAACCGACGCTACGCCACGCACGCTTGAGCGTGGTACCGACCTCGCGGTCGACCAGCCACACGGGGATGCCGCGCGCATCCGCGCCATCCATCGCCGCCTTCATTTCCGCGCCCGGCTCGATGCCGTACTGCGCCGCCAGGCGCTTCTGGAACGAGCCAAGCACCAGGCTGGCCGCGACCATGCCGGCCTTGCCCTGGCGGATGACCTGGAACAGGTCCATCTGCTTGAAGGCTTCCGGGTCGCGGATACCGTGCGCACGGCTTTCGCAGAGCTCCACCGCCACGGCGTCGAAGTGCTCGGTCTCGAGCAACGCGTTGACCGCATCGACACTGGCGCGCGAAACATGCGCCGTGCCGAGGATGACGTAGTCGACCCCGTCGCGCCGCATGCGCTCGATGGGCTGGCCTTCCAGGGCCGCGGGGAGGGGGGCGTCGTGCTCGGCGGGCTGCATGCGCGTCGGTGGTCCTTTGGGGTTAATCGCGGTAACGCTTGGTGAGGTCGCCGTACGCATCGATGCGGCGATCGCGCAGGAACGGCCAGATGCGGCGGACGTGCTCGCTGCGCTCCATGTCGATATCGACGATGAGCAGCTCACGCCCGTCCGTGCCGGCCTGGGCGAGGAACTCGCCCTGCGGACCCGCGACGAAGCTGGAGCCCCAGAACTGGATGCCGCTGCCGACGCCCGACGGATCCGCCTCGTAACCCGTGCGGTTGCACGAGAGCAGGGGCAGGCCATTGGCCACGGCGTGGCCGCGCTGCACGGTGATCCATGCCTCGCGCTGGCGCGCCTTCTCGGCATCGTCGTCGTTCGGATCCCAGCCGATCGCGGTCGGATAGAACAGGATATCGGCGCCGGCCAGCGCCATCAGGCGCGCGGCTTCCGGGTACCACTGGTCCCAGCACACGAGCACGCCGAGCTTGCCGACCGAGGTCTGGATCGGGTCGAAGCCCAGGTCCCCGGGGGTGAAGTAGAACTTCTCGTAGAACGCCGGATCGTCCGGGATGTGCATCTTGCGGTACTTGCCCGCGATGACGGCCGAGCGGTCGAAGACCACGGCGGTGTTGTGGTACAGGCCGGTGGCGCGCTTCTCGAAGATGGAAGCGACGACCACGAGCTTCAGCTCCTCGGCGAGCTTGCCGATGCGGTCGGTGCCCGGGCCGGGGATCGTCTCGGCGCGATCGAATTCCGCCACGCTCTCGTGCTGGCAGAAGTACGGGCCGTTATGCAGCTCCTGCAGCAGCACGAGCTCGACGCCGGCTTTCGCAGCCTCGCGCACGCCAGCCTCGATCGCATCAAGGTTGGCATCGCGGCTGCCGCGGTCGGTTTCCTGGAGGAGGGCGACCTTGAGGGTCTTGCGGGTCATGGTTGTCTGTCCTCGGAATAACTTACTTGGCGATATCGGCGGGCAACTGCATGGTGATGCAGTGCAGGCTGCCGTTCTGCCAGATGAGTGGGCGGCACGGCACCTGCACCACTTCGCGGCCCGGGTGGGCCAGCCCGATGATCCGGGCCGCTTCCGCGTCGACGCGGTCGCCATAGGCCGGCACCAGCACTGCGCCATTCACGATCAGGTAGTTCGCGTAGGACGCAGCCAGGCGGCGGCCTTCGTCGATGATCGGCTGGGCCCAGGGCAGGGGGTGCAGCACATAGGGCTTACCTTCCGGCGAACGCAGCTCGGCGAGTTCGGTGGCCATCTGGCCCAGTTCCTCGAAGTGCGGATCGCTGGCGTCGTCGCAGGCCTGGAAGACGATGCCGCCATCCGGGCTGAAGCGCGCGAGCGTATCGATATGGGCGTCGGTGTCGTCGCCTTCAAGATAGCCATGCTCCAGCCACAGCACGCGGTCGGCGTGCAGGGTGGTGGCCAACGTGTCGGTCATGGATTCGCGGGAGAGATCCGGGTGGCGCTGCACCAGGCACTTCCAGGTGGTCAGGATCGTGCCCTTGCCGTCGCTCTCGATGCCGCCGCCTTCCAGTGCCCAGTCGATGCGCTTGTGCGGCAGGCCGCTGAGCACGCCGCGCTGGAGCAGCCCGGCGATGATCGCGTCATCCTGCTCGGCGCCGAACTTGCCGCCCCAGCCGGTGAAGCGGTAGTCGTTGAGCAGCACGCCGTTGGGGCCGGTCAGCGTGATCGGGCCGGAATCGCGCAGCCAGGTGTCGTCGTAGGGCAGCTCGATGAAGTGCACGCGCGACATGTCGGCGCCGGCTTCCTCGATCGCCAGCCGCGCGCGTTCGCGCAGCCCGGCATCGGCCACGATGATATGCAGCGGCTCGAAGCGCGTAACCGCGGCGGCCAGGGCGATATAGGTGGTCTCGACGCCTTCGAGGCGATCGGCCCAGTCAGTACCGGCATGCGGCCAGGCGATGAGTACGCCGGCCTGCGGCTCCCATTCGGCGGGCAGGCGGTAAGAAGCGGGGTTCGTCATGGCGGGCGGGGTCGGGAAAGGGAAGCCCGCTATTGTAAGGCTTCCCGATGACCGTTGCCCGACCGGGTTATTTCGGGTTCTGCGGGTTGGTGTTGTTGCCCGCCGGCGTATTGAGAACCGTGTGGATCACGTGGCTCTTCTCGAAATAGACGATATAGCCCGGATACATCCAGCGGTTGATGACCGGCTGCTTGTGGCTGCCGCCACCGCGGGCATCGAGCTTCGAGGTCGGCGCACCGAAACGGCGCTCCACTTCGGCCATGCTCATGCCCTTGCTCGGCAGGTTCATGCCCTTCTCCTGCTGCACGCGCTGCATCAGGAGGGTATCGCCGGCACGGGCGGTCGGAGCCGCGGCAACGGCCACGAGGGCCAGGGCGATCGCGGTGAAAACAGGCTTGATGGTGTTCATGATGGCTCCGTCGCGCTCCCCATGCGGCGCAGGACAGCGTTTTAACAGATCGCCCGAAATCGCGCCATGGGCGGCGCGTGGCCATCTTCACGGCTGTGCCCCAAGTCGCATTCGGGCGACGCCAGCGGGCAGGGCAGCTATCATGCGCAGTCGCCTTTCGCCTCCTTCGGCCCGCCATGATCTCGTTTCGTAACCTCGCCCTGCGCCGGGGCACCCGTACCCTGCTCGACAAGATGGACCTCACCATCCAGACCGGGTGGAGCCTGGCCGTCATCGGCCGCAACGGCTGCGGCAAATCCACCCTGTTCGCTGCGCTGAAGGGCGAACTGGAGCCGGAGAAGGGCGACCTCGACATGCCGCCGAAGGTGCGCATGGCCTCGGTGGCCCAGGAAACCCCGGCCCTGCCCGATGCCGCGATCGACTACGTGCTGGGTGGCGACGTCGAGGTGGCCGCGGCCCTGAAGGCCGAGCAGGACGCCTACGATGCGGGCGATCTCGAGGCGGTGGCCATGGCCCACCTGCGCATCGAGGAGGTCAACGGCTACGACGGCCGCGCCCGTGCCGGGCGCCTGTTGCACGGCCTGGGCTTCAGCCCGGAAACCCATGAGCAGGCCGTGGCCTCGTTCTCGGGCGGCTGGCGCGTGCGCCTCAACCTGGCCCGCGCGCTCATGGCGCCCTCCGACCTGCTCCTGCTCGATGAGCCGACCAACCATCTCGACCTCGATGCGGTGCTGTGGCTGGAAGAGTGGCTGCGCCGCTACCAGGGCACGCTGCTGATCATCTCGCATGACCGCGAGTTCCTCGATGCGGTGACCACGCACACCCTGCACCTGCACGACGGGACCGCGAAGCTCTACACCGGCAACTACTCGCAGTTCGAACGCCAGCGCGCCGAGCACCTGCGCCAGCAGCAGATCGCGCACGTGCGCGAGCAGGCCGAGCGCGCCCACCTGCAGTCGTTCATCGACCGCTTCAAGGCGAAGGCCAGCAAGGCGAAGCAGGCCCAGTCGCGCATGAAGCGCCTGGAAAAGATGAGCGGCACGGAAGCGGTGCGCGCCGAGCGCCCCTTCAGCTTCAGCTTCCCCAAGCCGGAGCGCCTGCCGACCTCGATGCTGCGCCTCGACCATGTGGATGCAGGCTACGGCGACCGCGTGGTGCTGAAAGACATCGCCTTCGGCCTGGAGGCGGGTGACCGCATCGGCCTGCTCGGCCCGAACGGCGCGGGTAAGTCCACCATGGTGAAGTCCCTCGTCGGCGAACTCGAGCCGATGGCCGGCGAGCGTCCGTTCCACAAGGACCTGAAGATCGGTTACTTCGCCCAGCACACCGTGGAGAGCCTGCACGATGGCTGGAGCGCGTTCGATCACCTGCAGGACAAGGCGCCCAATGCCGGCCAGCAGGTGCTGCGCGATTACCTCGGCACCTGGAATTTCCCGGCCGACCGCGTGTTCGAACACGTCGATGAGTTCTCCGGTGGTGAGCGCGCGCGTCTCGCACTGGCACTGATCGCGTGGGACAAGCCGAACCTGCTCCTGCTCGACGAACCGACCAACCATCTCGACCTCGATATGCGCGAGGCGCTGGCCGACGCGTTGTCCGATTTCGATGGCGCGCTCGTCCTCGTCTCGCATGACCGCCACCTGCTCGGCATGGTCTGCGACGAGTTCTGGCGCGTCGCCGATGGCGAGGTGGGTCCGTTCGACGGCGACCTCGACGATTACGCGAAGTGGCTGCGCACGCGCGCGACCACGCGCAAGACCGCCGCGGTGGCGTCCGCCCCGGCGGATGCGCCGGTGAAGGAAAAGGCGAAGGAGAAGCGCAAGCTCACCGCCGAGGAGCGCGAGAAGGAAAAGCCGATGCGCGCCCGGGTGAAAAAGATCGAATCGCTCGTCGAGGCCATGGACAAGGAGCTCACCGGCATCGAAACCAAGCTCGCCGATCCGGCCGTGTACGGCGGCCCGACCGCCGAGCTCGCGCGGCTTGGCCAGCGCCAGGCCGAACTGCGCGGCGAGAAGGAATCGCTCGAGTTCGAATGGATGGAACTGCTCGAAAAAATCGAGGACTGATGATGGCGCACGTGTTGAATGTGCTGCTGCCCGGCCGCGACAAGCTCAGCTTCGTGGCGGCGTTCAACCAGTGGCTGGTGCGTGGCACGTCGTTACCGGCGGCGACGCCCGGCTACATGCATGCCTTGTCGGAATGCTTTCGCTGGCCCGATGGCCCGCTCCCTGTCGCGGCGCTGATCCGGCAGAGCGTGGCCGGTGACGCGGGAGACGCGCTGTGGGTCTGTGCGGACCCGGCCTGGGTGCAGCCCGAACTCAGTGGCGCGCGCCTGCTCGGCTGCGGCAACCTCGCCGTGAGCAGCGCCGACGCATCCAGCATGGTCGCTGCGTTACAGGATACGTTCGCGGAAGAGGGCATGGCGCTGATGGTGGGCGATCCCCAGCACTGGCAGCTCAAGGTGCCGAACTACGTCCAGGTGCCGGCGTTTCCCGAGCCCGAAGAGGCGCTGGGTGCCGACCTGTTCGAACAGCTCCCCAAGGGCGAAGACGGTCGCCGCTGGCGCGCGCTGCTCAACGAAGCACAGGTGGTGCTGCACAACCATCCGGCCAACCGCGCACGTCAGATGGATGGGTTGCCACCCATCAACAGCGTCTGGCTGTGGGGCGCCGGCACGCTTCCGGCATGGGTCGAATGCGGCCAGTCCCGCATCTATAGCGACGACCTCCTGGTCTGGGCGCTAGGCCACAAAGCCGGCGTAGAAGTCCTGCCCCGCGACACCCTTGTGGGAGCGCGCTCGCGCGCGATCCCCGCCGCAGGCGGGGCAGGCCACGCCGAACTCCTGGACCTGCAGGATGTACAACCGTCGGAATTCGACCGCACCTGGTGGCCGTACCTCGAGAGCCGCCTCACCAACGGCGGCGAACTGCGCCTGTCGTTTGCCGACGGCCGCCGCACGGTCCTGCACAAGCCCCACCGCCTGCGCTTCTGGCGCAAGGCGACGCCGTGAAGACCTGGCGCCAGCGCACCGCCGAGAGCGCCCCCAGCGGCTGGCCCGCGCACATCCATCCCGTGATCCAGCGCATCTACGCCGCACGCGGCGTCTGTACGCCGGATGGTGCAGAACACCGCCTCGCGCGCATGCATTCGCCCACGTTGCTGGGCGGCATGGATCGCGCCGTGGCCTTGCTGATCGAAGCGATCGATAACAACCAGCGCATCGTCATCGCGGGTGACTACGATTGCGATGGCGCGACTGGCGCCGCCGTCGCCGAGCGCGGCATGCGCCTGCTCGGCGCGAAGCACGTGTCCCACGTGGTCCCCAATCGCTTCGTCCACGGTTACGGCCTGAGCGAAGCGCTCGTCGCTTCGCTGGAGCCTGCGCCTGACTTGATCGTCACCGTCGACAATGGCGTCGCCAGCGTGGCGGGCGTGGCCGCTGCGCATGCGCGCGGCATCCGCGTGCTCATCACCGACCATCACCTCCCGGGCGATACGTTGCCCGCCGCCGATGCGATGGTGAACCCGAACCTCGATGGCGACGCGTTCCCGAGCAAGGCGCTCGCCGGCGTCGGCGTCATGTTCTACCTGCTGCTCGCCGTACGCGCGGCGATGCGCGAGGCCGGGCGTTTCGCTGAAGGTGCCGAACCCGACCTTGGTACGCTGCTTGATCTCGTTGCGCTGGGAACGGTCGCCGACCTCGTGCCGCTCGACTTCAACAATCGTGTATTCGTCGAAGCTGGCCTGAAGCGCATGCGCGCCGGCAAGGCATGCGCGGGCATCACCGCCTTGATCGAAGCGTCCAATCGCTCGGTCTCCACCGTGACCGCCACCGACCTGGCCTTCGCCATCGGTCCGCGCCTCAATGCGGCTGGGCGTCTCGAAGACATGTCGCTCGGCGTCGCCTGCCTGCTCACCGATGACACCGGCATCGCCCGTCGCTATGCCGAACAGCTCAGCGCCATCAACCAGGAACGCCGCGAGATGCAGGCGGGCATGGTCGAGGAAGCCGAATCCATGGTGTCCCGCACCGCGCACGTCGATGCCGTGGGCGTGGCGTTGTTCGACCCCGGCTGGCACGCGGGCATCGTCGGCCTTGTCGCTTCCAGGCTGAAGGAAAAGCTGCACCGCCCGGTGATGGCATTCGCGCCGGCGGGTGACGACACCGACGAGCTACGTGGCTCCGCGCGTTCGATCCCAGGCTTCCACATCCGCGATGCGCTCGCCGAGATCGACGCAAAGCACCCGGGCCTGATCCTGCGTTTCGGCGGCCACGCCATGGCGGCCGGCCTCAGCATGCAGGCCGCGGAGTTCGCCCGTTTCGCCGCGATCTTCGACGCGACCGCGCGTGCGCACCTCGACGACGAACGCCTTCAGGCCATCGTGCATACCGATGGTGAACTCGACTACCGCGACCACACCCTCGACCTCGCGAAACAGCTGCGCTTCGCCGGCCCCTGGGGCCAGGCGTTCCCCGCGCCGCTGTTCGAGAACGTATTCGAATGCGCCTCATGGAAGCCCATGGGCACGAAGCACCTCCGCTTCCAGCTCCGCCACGAACAGGGCGGCGCACCGCTGGATGCAGTGATGTTCAGCTGCTACGACGGCACCCCACCACCGCATCGCTTTCGCGCGGCCTACGAACTGACGGTCAACGACTGGCAAGGCCGCGAAAGCGTCCGCCTGCTCATCACCCACCTCGAACCCATGTAGGAACGCGCCGTTGTGGGAGCGTGCTTGCACGCGATGGGTGCTCGCGACAACCCAAATCGCGCGCAAGCGCGCTCCCACAACGTAATCAGTTGCTTGGGCCACGCACTTAAGAAACCCGGCGCAGACTGTCCACATATCTGAGACTGCGCCTGCGTACCGTCACCCCCATGGCGATGGTCCACTGGGTGCAAATGGGGGAAAGGCAATACGCGATCCTGGAAGGGACCACGCGGGCGTTCGCGCGTGTCAGCCCGCAGGGCGATCGCTGGGTCGTTCGCTGGCGTTATGGGCCCAGGGCGGGGCAGGGGATGACGCTGCGGGGCGTCTCGCTGATGCAGCGGATGATCATGCGCTGGGCCGAGCACAATGAGTCCTCATTGCGAAAGCGGATACCGGCGGCCAGCAAGCCGTACGAGCCGCCCAGCGCCCAGGAACGCTATTTCTACGACGCCATCTGGCCAGGCTACGTGCCGGCGCACCGCCGCCCCCGCCGCATGAATCGCGAAAACCACTGAGTCCGCTACTACCGCGCCGCCTGCTTCCACCGGACTGTGGGAGCGCGCTTGCGCGCGATGCTCTCCGTGGCGCCATCCTGAACGACGCCCCAGGGGAGATTGACTCCGCGCCACCAGCCACCATCTAAGGCACATCCCCCATTCACCGGTAACACCCCCATGAACGCCGAACGTTTCGTTCAGGCCCTGCAGGATGCCGTGGTTCGCGACAACCTCGCGGTCTACGCGGACCTGTTCAGGATGTCGCCCGACCAGGCCGTCGACCCGCACTGGGTCCGGGCGCTTTCGCTGTTCCAGGCACTCGACGAGAACGGCAAGGCGACCCTCATGGACATCGTCTGCCAGGTCATGGTCGAAACCACCGCCAACCTGCTTGGCATCGCGGATGGCTGCTGCCCGGTGGCGGGCGTGAAGGGTTCGGTGGGGCTGGTGGTCGATGGCCGCTCCATCGGTGGTGACCTGCAGGAGCTGTTCCTGGAGCTCAACGAGCTCAACGAAGCGGCTGACGAAGGCGTGCGCCGGCTGGCATAGTCGCGGTTCGTTCCACCCCCGCAAGGCTCCCCATGCTTTCCACCGCCCTGAACGCCGTGGCGATCGCGCTGCTGTCGGCGCTGTTCTTCACGTTCACCTATGTGCTCAACCGTGCCGTCGTCAGCAGTGGTGGCCATTGGCAGTGGGCGGTGATCCTTCGCTACCTGTTCACGCTGCCGCTGCTGGCTATCGTGCTCCCGTTCCAGGGTGGGCTGGGCAGGCTTCCTTCCGAATTGCGCTCACACCCGCGGGCCTGGCTCGGCTGGAGTTCCGTCGGCTTCGTGCTGTTCGGCGTGCCGCTGACGTGGGCGGCCTCCAGTGGCCCCTCGTGGCTGATCGCCGGCAGCTTCCAGATGACCGTGCTGGCCGGGCCGTTGATGGCGCCGTTTATCTATCGCGATGAGCGCGCCCGCTGGCACCGCGGCGCCCTGGCGATCGGTGCGCTGATCGTAGCTGGCGTCATGCTCCTCCAGTTCGGTAATGCCCATGGGTCACTGGATCTGTCGGCGTGGCTCGCGGTCGGTGCCGTCGTCCTCGCGGCGTTCGCCTACCCACTGGGCAACCGGAAGATCCTTCTCCACCTGGAACGCACCGGCACCCGGCTGGGGCCGGTGCAGCGTGTGTTCGGCATGACCCTGGCGAGCTGGCCGCTCTGGCTGGTGTTCGCGACGGCTACGTGGGCGACGATCGGACCGCCCACGCCGCATGAAGCGCTTCTCGCCGGGGGTGTTGCACTGTCTTCGGGTGTCATCGCCACCGTGTTGTTCTTCCACGCGACCGAACTGGTTGGCCGCCAGCCGACGGCACTGGCCGCCGTGGAGGCCATGCAGGCGGCCGAGTTGCTCTTCGCCACGGCGATCGGCGTGAGCTTCCTGCATGAAGCGCTGCCGGGTGCCGTCTCTGGCCTGGGCGCCGTGGCCATCGTCGTGGGTATCGTCCTGTTCGCCTGGGTGAGCGGGCGGGAGGGGCACGTTGAGGATCCGGGTGACCGTGGCGCTTGACGCCATGCCCACAGGGCACCCGCGTACGCTGGCGGCGTTCAACGGAGCCACCACCATGAAAACCGCCGCCGTCCTTCTCCTGCTCGCGCTTCCGCTGGCCAGCCATGCCGAGCCGCCACCCGGAACGCATGGGCAGAAGGCCCCCGCCGCCGAGCCGATGAAACGCTTCCAGTGGCGCGACGAGGCCGCGGGGTACACCTTTATCGCGCCGCCACGCTGGGCGGGGAAGGTGAAGGTCGTGCCGCTCTCATCGGCCGAACTGGCGAAATCCGGCGCCACCAGCGGCGTGAAGTTCGCCGCCGGAAGCAAGACCTTGCTCGTACTGTTGTCAGCCGACGATGGGCGGGCGAAAGCCATCACGGATGCAGGCAATCGCGAACTCTCCCGGCACGATGGCCACATCGTCGCCGTACACGCCGCCGCCGGTGCCGGCGACCTCGCGCTGACCGACGAGGAACTGGCGCAGGCGGTGCAGTGGGATGGCCTGCCAGCCGGTACCGCCGCACGCTGAAAAGCCTCTCGGTGTGGTTGTGGGAGCGCGCTTGCGCGCGATGGGGCTTGCGGTGCCCGACATCGCGCGTAAGCGCGCTCCCACACACAACGCGGGCCTCGATTGATCCGTCGTGCATATGGAACCGGAGCTTTCGCGGTATCGATTCGACTCAATTCAGGGTCTAGCCTATGTACCTGGCTCATTCCCTGGAGGTCCCCGTGGACGGCTCGTCCCCCGCCGCGCCGGCGGTTGTCGATCGGCGCAGCCGCCATGGCACGCCTGCATTCCGGCGTACCAATCTCGCGCTCTTCTCGTCGGGTTTCGCGACCTTCGGCTTGCTCTACTGCGTGCAACCGCTGATGCCGGCGTTCTCGCGCGAGTTCGGCGTGGATGCGGCGATCAGCTCGCTGTCGCTGTCGCTGACGACCGCGGTGATGGCGGTAGGCATGCTGTTCGCCGGCGCCATTTCCGACGCCTTTGGCCGTAAGCCGATCATGCTGGCCTCGCTGCTGTCGTCCTCGCTCCTCGTGCTGCTCACGGCGGTGTCGCCGAGCTGGGCCTTGTTGCTGGCAGCGCGTGCATTGCTGGGCGTGACGCTGGCTGGCTTGCCTGCCGTTGCGATGACCTACCTGAGCGAGGAAGTACACGGTGAGTCGCTGGGCTTCGCGATGGGCCTGTACATCGGCGGTAATGCAATCGGCGGTATGAGCGGGCGGTTGATCTCGGGGTTCACGGCAGACCATGCGTCCTGGCGCGTGGCCGTGGGCGTTATCGGCGTGCTCGGCCTCATTGCCGCTTTCCTCGTCGCCAAGGGCCTGCCTGCGTCACTGCATTTCGAGAAGCGCCGCGCTCATCCGCGCGCGTTGCTTTCGACCTTCGCCGAACTGTTGAAGGACAAGGGCCTGCCATGGCTTTTCGCCGAAGGCTTCCTGCTCATGGGCGCGTTCGTCACCATCTACAACTACGTGTCGTACAGGCTGCTCGCTCCGCCGTTCTCGCTATCGCAATCGCACGTCGGCGCCATCTTCATGGTGTACCTGATCGGCGTGGGCGCATCGGCGTGGATGGGTTCGCTCGCTAGCAGGCTGGGGCGAGGCAGGGTGATGTGGACCACGCTGGTCATGATGCTTGCCGGCGTGGCGCTCACATCAAGCAATTCGCTCTGGGCCATCGTCACCGGCATCGCACTCATCACGTTCGGCTTCTTCGGTGGCCACTCGATCGCCAGCGGTTGGGTCGGCATGCGCGCGAAGCACGCCAAGGCGCACGCCTCGTCGATGTATCTGTTCTCGTACTACATGGGATCCAGCATCGCCGGCTCGCTCGGTGGCGTGGCATGGGTGCATGCGGGGTGGCTGGGTGTGGCGCTTTACGTAGCCGTGCTCGTCGCCGTTGGCCTGGTGATTTCCCTCAAGCTTCGTCGCCTGAAGCCGCTCACGGCATGAGCGAAGTCGCCTCTCCAGATATAACGAAGCCCCGGGTTCGCACCCAGGGCTTTGGCTAGGCAAGAGGACTCGTCAGCATCGTCTTGCCTGCCGCAATTGCCGCCCCGAAGGGCCTGACTGCAGACTTGGAGGTCGTGTGTTCCCGACAATGAGCTAGGGGTCGCAATGATCCAGTTCGAACATGCCCGGCGCGAATGTCGAGCCCGTGAGCGCTGGCAGTAAGCCGGGAAGTTCGGGAAGAAAAATATGATTCGGCGCCTTATGCTTAGGTAAAGGTAGGTCTTCAATCATCACGTGGTCACTATCCCATGCAAAATAGTTACGCAGCGTGGAAAGAGGCCCGGTCGCGTGTGGCTGTTCCCAAAGCGACCATGATGGCTTGTTTCTGTCCGTGCTTTCCATGAGATAAATTCGCAAGCTCGAACCTTGGTCGAACAGGAACCAATCATCTGTGGACATTTCCTTCCCCTTGGCGGATGAAGGTATGCGTAGATGCAGCGCAGCGCGCGTGCGCTTGAAAGGTCCCAGTGCGTCGCCGACAACCAAGGTAAAATCGGCTGTTGCGTTCACACCTGGCACCGTATAGCGGTAGTGTGCACTTTCAATCGAGCATGCGTGCGCCATGCTGGCTGACGACAGCCAGGCCGCGAATAAAGTAACTGTACGTGCGCAGCTCATTTCTTGCACGAAACCATCTCGAACATGCCGGCGTATATAGATACGCCGTCAACAAATCGAAGTGCGCTGCTCAAACTCGGAAGAAACAGAAAGGCGGGGGCTTCTTCTTTCCTTCTCGGTACGACGTCTATTAATTGATGAGTTCGGCTCACGGCATAAAGTTCACTGACTTGCTCCAGCGTCACATCATTTGGATACCTTCCCTCCCTGGGAGGCGGATGGTTATCCGGCCCGTCCTGCAAGATCAAATCAATATGTGGGCCGATATCTCGGGAAAGGCGGTACTTAACCTTTATATGTCCGTTCCTATGCTCACTTGGCTTCGGCCCAACCTTGGCAAAGTCGATATGCAGGTACATTGGCCCGAAGCCATCCCCCTCACCGGCAGTGCCCAAAACAAATCTTGCCGACACGGGTCCATCGGACGACGTGTAACGGTATCGAGCTTGCTCGACCGGGCAAGCATAGCCTGCGAAGGAAAGTATTGTCGCCAGCACAAAGGCGGCGAGGGGGATGGCCAGCTTCATATGCGCTCTATTCGATGTGCAGGGAAAGAATCAACCATTTGTCCCGAAACAGGCCAAGCGCTTCCTGTGTTTTTGGGTCTGTTGCAATGGTCGTCGGGCTGTACGGACCTTGCTTATGATTCGCATAGGCATATTCAGGGAAAGTCATGCTTCCAGCGATCTTCCCTTCAGCAAGGTGTTGGCTGTATCGGCCACGGAAGTAACTGATTTGTTCGTACATAGCGACTACCTGGTCGGCCGTGCTCTCTCTATTGAGATGCGAATAGCGATCCGACCACGTTGGAGCGGTGAACTGAAAGACGCCTAGGGCGCTGGATTGCGATGTGGTGCTGTGGTCTCCGAAAGTGCTCTCTTGAAATGCGGTCGTAGCTGCGATGGCGATGGTCTCTTCAGGTGCGCTGAGCGAGAATCCATAGTCCACAATCTGGTCAATGACGCTCGTTTGTGAGGCCTTCGGGCGCATCTGCAAGCTATATCTGTGTCCGCCTGGTGTTGTGTATTTGTAGGCACCTCGCATGTATGGCGTGCTTTGCGAGTCCGGAGTGCGACCAGTGCCAGGCAGCGGCCCTGGACGGGCTGGCGCAGGTGAAGGGCGTGGTGCGGGATCACGAGGGCGCTCATGAGTCACGGTGACGGGGGGTAGGCTAACCGGCGGCTCCCTCGTGCGATCCGGTCCGGTACCTTTTACTGGCGGCCTTGCCATGCAATTTCTCCATAGTGAGCGATGCTTCGGTTCAGATCATCGGTGCCCTTAGATGCTGGACGTCCTTGCAGCCGACCAGCAGGGCATCACCACATTAGTGTTCTTCTCGCGGTCTAGATGTCGGGGAATGCCGACTGTGCGTGTAGGCGCAGGCGTGCGCGTCAGTCATCCTTGCAGACGCACGCTTAGATCGACATGGCTATGTACGCAGCGTTTTTGTTGGCGACTGTTGAGGCTGGGCGCGACGGTGTGGAGTCTTGTGTCTACGCTACGAGCATCAGCTGCATGAACGCCTTTACCAGCGGCGATGTATCGGAGCGGCGGTGCACGAGGTGCAAGGCGCTCGCGGCGTCGGGAGAATCGATGGGTACGTATGCCACGCCTTCGACGTGCAGCAGGCGCATCGATTCGGGGAGTACGGCGACGCCGAGGCCGGCGGCGACGAGACCGACCATCGTCGCCGACTCGCCCGCTTCCTGCGCGACACGTGGCGCGAAGCCTGCATTGCGGCACATCAGCTGGACCTGCGCCGCTACACCCGTGCCAGCATTGCGACCGAAGACGACAAACGGTTCATCGGCGAGCTGTTCGACGCGCACGCGCGGGCGGCGGCCTTTCGCCAGTGGATGGTCGGCGCGTAAAACGGCGACCAACGGGTCGTCGACGAGCTTGCGTGCCACGAGCGGTGGTGGAAGGTCGGTTCCGCGTATCAGGCCGACCTGCTGCGTGCCCTCGAGCAAGCGCTCGATCTGTTGCAGCGTGTTGTGTTCTTTCAGCACCAACCGCACGGCAGGGTAGGCATCGCGGAACGCGCGCACCGCACGGGGAAACCGTTCGATCAGCGGCGTGCTCTGGGTAAACCCTACGTGCAGCTCGCCGATCTCGCCACGCTCCGCACGGCGCGCCATGTCCCCTGCTTCATCCACCCGCGCAATGATGTCGCGCGCCGCTACGAGGTATACACGCCCCGCATCCGTCAGCTCGACGCGGCGGTTCGTCCGGCGCAGCAGGCGCACGCCAAGTTGTGCCTCGAGGTCGCGAATCTGCTGGCTCAAAGGCGGCTGGGAAATTCCCAGCCGCTCGGCGGCGCGGCTGAAATGCAGCTCATCGGCTACGGCAATGAAATATCGCAGGTGCCGCAGCTCGATCTGCATGGCGTGTCAGTCGGGACGCACGCGGATCAGGCCTTCCTGGGCGGTGCTGCCGATGAGCTTGCCGTCGCGCGTGTAGATCATGCCGCGGGCCAGGCCACGGCCACCCTGCGACGTGGGGCTATCGAACGAGTAAAGCAGCCAGTCGTCGATGCGGAAGTCGCGATGGAACCACAGGGCGTGGTCCAGGCTCGCCATCTGCATGTTGCGGGTGAGGTAGGAGATGCCGTGCGGCAGCGTTGCCGTGCCGATCAGGTGGAAATCCGAGGCATAGGCAAGCAGTGCCTGGTGCAGCGAAAGCGTATCGGCGATCGGTGCCGTCAGGCGGAACCAGATGTGCTGGTAAGGCGGGCGCTTGGCCGGGAGCAGTTCATCGCGGGGCCAGACATGGCGGAACTCGAACGGGCCATCCTTGCCGAGCCAGCGCTGGGTCTTCTCCGGCAGGCGGGCGAGCTGTTCGGCCGACATAGCCGGCATCGGCTCGACGTCTTCCGGTGCCGGCACCTCGGGCATCGACATCTGGTGTTCGTAGCCACCCTCGGGCACCTGGAACGAGATGGATCCATTGAGGATGGGCTGGCCGTGCTGGATCGCGACCACGCGGCGCGCGGAGAACGAGCCGCCATCGCGCGTGCGTTCGACGCTGTAGACGATCGGTGCGTCGATATCGCCGGCGCGGAGGAAGTACGCGTGCAGGGAATGCGCGACGCGGTCCGACGGCACCGTGCGCTGGGCGGCGGAGAGCGCCTGGCCCAGCACCTGGCCGCCGAAGACGAAGCGCGTGCCGATGTCGCGGCTCTGGCCGCGGAACAGGTTGTCTTCGAGGCGTTCGAGTTCGAGCAGTTCGACGAGCTCGCCGACGTGGTTGTCCTGCATGGGTATCCCTTTGGGAACAGTGCGCGGTAGCCGCCGATTATAGGGAATCAGGCCTTGATCCGGCCGAGCCGGCCATCGTCGTACGCGCGCGCCCAGGGGAACTGCGGGCCCGGATCGCGCTTGCGCGGTACTTCGTTCTCGGGGTCATCGCTGGACGGGACCATGGCCGTGTCGAGGTCTTCGTGGCCGGCGATATGGCGCAGCGACGGGAAGCGGTCCACCAGGTGGTCGAGCAGGGAGCGCAATGCGGCGACCTGCGCGGGCGGGTAGGGCTCGGTCATTTCCTGCTTCGCCGTGTGGAACCAGTCCGGGTAGCGGCCCAGGTTCACCAGCTCGATGCCGATGGAGCGCGGGTTGTAGCCGCGCGTGTGGTTGGCCACCCGCGACGGATCCACGTAGCAGAGGATCGAACCATCCCGGTCGATGTAGTAGTGGCCGGACGCCCCCGTGCCGCGATCCTCGTACAGGACGCGCTCGCCATATTCGCGGGCCATCGCCAGGTCGGGCAGTTCGGTGCAATGGATGACCACGAGGTCGATGGTGTCGCCCGCTCGTTCAGGGAGCCGGGATTCATAGGGCAGGGGGGCGCGCAGGATGTCGATCATGCCGCTTTGATAACATAGCCAGTCGATCCGCGTACGGAGACCGCCATGCGCGGCCACATCATTCTTTCCCACGGGTCCGATTCCGGCCCCGATGCCACCAAGGTCAGCGCCCTGGCGGCCACCGCCGAAGCCCTTGGCTGGACCACCCACCGCCCGGATTACCGGGAGGACGACCTGAAGGGCCACGCCGGCTCGATCGACCCGCGCCTGTCGCGCCTGGCCGGGGCCATCGCCGCCTCGCCGGTGCCTCCGGTCCTGGTCGGCTCCAGCATGGGCGCCTTCGTGTCTGGGCTGGCCTCGCTCGATGCACCCGTGGCCGGCCTGTTCCTGCTGGCTCTGCCGGCCGAAATCCCCGGCTACCCGCGCGCCTTCACCGCGAAGCCGGATGTGCCGACGTTCCTGGTCCACGGCTATGCGGATGATGTCTGCCCCGTCGAAGGCGCCATTGCCTTCGCTCGCGGTCAGGGCGCCCCGCTGTTGCTGGTGCAGGACGACCACCGCCTTTCCGCCACCCTTGGCGATATCGACGCCGAATTCCGCCGCTTCCTGGACAGCCTGGCATGAACTTTTTCGCCACTTGCCCGAAGGGCCTCGAGTACCTCCTGAAAGACGAACTGGTCGCCATCGGCGCCGGGGACGTGAAGGAGGCGCTTGCGGGCGTCTCGTTCACCGGCACGCTGGAAACGGCTTATCGCGCCTGCCTGTGGTCGCGCATGGCCAGCCGCGTGCTCCTGCCGCTGGCGGAATTCGATGCGGCCACGCCCGAAGATCTCTACCAGGGCGTGCAGTCGATCAACTGGGCGGAGCACCTGGCACCGCACGGCACGCTCGCCGTGGACGCCAACACCGCCCTGAGCAAGCTCACCCACAGCCAGTTCATCGCGCTGAAGACCAAGGACGGCATCGTCGACCAGTTCCGCACGGCCAGCGGCGCTCGCCCCGACGTCGAAACGGACGAGCCGGATGTCCAGGTGAACGTCCGTGTCCGCCGCGATCGCGCCACGCTCTCGATCGACCTTTCCGGCTCGCCGCTGCACCGCCGCGGCTGGCGCGAGCGACAGGGCGAAGCCCCGCTGAAGGAAAACCTGGCCGCCGCCATGCTCGTGCGCGCCCAGTGGCCGCGCCTGTACGCCGAGGGCGGCGCGCTGGTCGATCCGATGTGCGGCTCGGGCACCCTGTTGATCGAAGGCGCGCTGATGGCGGCCGGTGCGGCGCCCGGCCTGCGCCGTGGCTACTTCGGCTTCCTCGGCTGGCTCAAGCACGACTACGCGCTGTGGAAGCAGTTGTGGGAAGAGGCGAAGGCCACCACCGACGAGGGCATGCGCAACCTGCGCCCAGTGTTCTTCGGTAGCGATACCGATGCCCACATGGTCCAGACCGCCAAGCGCAACGCGCAGACCGCAGGCGTGGCGGGCTTCATCCACCTCGATCGCCGCGATGCGGTGCATGTCGAGCCGCCGCCGGAAACGCCGCTGGGCCTCGTCATCACCAACCCGCCGTACGGCGAGCGCCTGGGTGATCGCGCCGAGCTGCCGCACCTGTACCGCCAGCTGGGCCAGGCCCTGAAGGATCGGTTCCCGGGCTGGCGCGCGGCCGTCCTCGCGGGCGACGAGGAGCTGGGCCGCGCCCTGCGCCTGTCCCCCGACAAGCGCTACGCGCTCTACAACGGCGCGCTGGAAACGCCGCTCCTCACGTTCAGCCTGCGCGCTGCCGGCGATGCGCCGCCGCGCGAGCTGAAGCCGTTGTCCGACGGCGCGCAGATGTTGAAGAACCGGCTTGAGAAGAACGTCCGCCACCTGCGCAAGCGGTTGGCCCGCGAGGGCATCACCTGCTGGCGCGCCTACGACCAGGACCTGCCGGAATACGCCGCCGCGATCGACGTCTACGAGGACTGGCTGCACATCCAGGAATACAAGGCGCCGCAGGACATCCCGGTGGACGTCGCACGCACCCGCCTGCGCGAGGTCGTACGTGTCGCCGCCGAGGTGCTTGGGATTGATCGCGACCACATAGCGGTGAAGACCCGCGAGCGCGGCAAGGGTGGCTCGAAGTACGGCCAGTTCGACCAGCAGGGCCAGTTCATCGAGGTGCACGAGGGCGGGCTGAAGTTCCTGATCAACCCGACCGACTACCTCGATACCGGGCTGTTCCTCGACCACCGGCTGGTGCGCGCGAAGATCCGGGAACTTGCCGCCGGCAAGCATTTCCTCAACCTGTTCGCCTACACCGGCACGGCCAGCGTCTATGCCGCAGCGGGCGGCGCGCGCGACACCACTACCGTGGATCTGTCGGGTACCTACCTCGACTGGGCTTCGAAAAACCTGGCCCTGAACGACTTCACCGGCAACCGGCACCGCCTGGTGCGGGAAGATGCCGTGAAGTTCCTAGAGAGCCGCACGATGCAGTACGGCCTGATCTACGTCGACCCGCCGACCTTCTCCAACTCGAAGAAGGCGGACGACTTCGATGTCCAGCGCGACCACGTGAAGCTGCTGCTGCTTTGCGCGGAGCGTCTGTTGCCGGAAGGGGTCATTGTTTTCTCGAACAATTTCCGCCGTTTCCAGCTTGATAAGGCGGCCCTCGAACCCCACCTTTCCATTGAAGACTGGAGCGCACCGAGCATCCCGTTCGACTTCGCCCGCCGCCACGATATCCATGGTTGCTGGCTGCTCCGCAAGCCGTTCGTGAATCCGTGGAAAACGTGAACGGCAGGTGCAGAAAACTTCAGTTCGGATTCAGTGGCCGAGCGCGAATCTGCGCTCACCTGAGGAGGTAACTGTCATGAAAGCCAAGTTTGTTAAGTCCGCCATCGCCCTTGCTGCCGTGGGCCTTATGGCGTTCGCACCGACCACGTTTGCGCGCGGTTGGGGCCATGGCGGTTACGGGTACCACGGCGGTGGCTACTACCACGGTGGCTACTACGGCGGTTACCACCGAGGTGGCTACTACGACCACAGCGGCCGCTGGATCGCCGGCGCCATTGTTGCCGGTACGGTAGGCGCCCTGGTTTACAACGCCACGCAGCCGCGCACGGTCGTTGTTGATCGCCCGGTGTACTACAGCCAGCCGCGCACGGTGGTCTACGATGATGGCCCGGTGGTCACCCGCCGCGTCACCACCACCACGACCACGTATGACGATGGCTACTCGACCCGCTACGTGCGCGACGACGGCTATTGATCGTTACACGGATGGTTAAAAGGAAAGCCCGGCCAAGGCCGGGCTTTTTTGTGCCTGTCTTTCAGGGGGCGACCCTGAATCCCGCTCGCTCAAAACGCACGACCACGGCTTGCCGTAGCTTTTCACCCAGGACATCTGCCCCCGGTTGCGAACTCCCGGTTCGCGCGTTCGCGTAACGCGGGTTAAGCGTAGGGGATGACCAATCGAGCCTGACGGTGTCGCCCGGCTCCTTGATCCCCGAAAAACCAACGAAGTCGGCAGATTCACCGTTCACCAGGTCGACCAGTGCTGCGTGCCCGGCCAACCCGAAGTTCTTTCGCTGGACCGCAATCAGGTCCCCTGATGGATGCTGCGTCCTCTCGACACCTGGCCCCGGCTGGTAGGAGAAGCCGCCGGGCAAGGGGGCCCGGATCTCGGATCCGGAGCCAGGGTTACCTTTCAGCGCTGATGGGAAGATGTATATCACTCGCGTCCTGGCGTTCATGATGCCTACGAAGTGCCGCGTGTCATCCATGGCTTTTAACGTGTTGACCACTTCGGTCGGTAGCTGTGAGCGGCGATGACTCGTGCCTTCTTTCCCGGGTATGTAGGGCGTGCTGGTCAGCTCGGCGGTGCTTGAAGGCGCAGGAGGGGCGTCATCCCTGGAGACCGCTGCCGGTCCGCGGGGGTCGGCCCTGGAAACGGAGGCCGCGGATGTGATCAAGGTCTGGAGGCCGCTTACCACGCCGGCTTGACCTTGCTTTCCGTGGATGTGGTCGTCGGCGCCAAGCGACACCTCGCCCAGTCCGGCAAGGCCGCCGATCGCGGCGCCAGCGTATGGGCTTATGAACGAAGTCGCTGTCCCCAGCGCCTTGCCCGCCTCAACCGCGATACGGAGCTTTGCCTTGTAATAGTCACGCTGGGTCGAGATCAGCGCTTTCCCGTCATCCTTCGCTCGCTGCTCGACACGCTCGGTCGCCACGCGGAATGGATCGGGTAAGGGCGTACCGGTGATGACCTCGTCTGGAGATCCGCCCTTTCCTTCGGGGACGTCGCGTAGCGCGGCATCGACGCCTACGCCAAGGACCCTGTCCCATCGGTCCCTGGTCGCGAAATGTCTGCCGAGGTTCTCCCTCTTCAGAGGGGACGCCATCTCGTCCGCAAGCCAGCGCTTCATGCTGGCCGTATCCTTGAACGTGTGGAAAGGCGAAGGGCTTCCGGGTACATACAAGACGGTCAGGCCACTCTTCTTCTTCGTGCCGTAAATGAGGTCCGTTGAACCGTGGCCGGCGATATTCACCAGGCCCATCTCGATCGCGGGATCAGGGGTCGGTGGACGCTTCAAATCGCCAGGTGTTAACGCAGACGATGCCTTGCGAGGTCCGCCGTGTGCCATGCGCCATGCCAGGTCATGCGCCTGGCGGGGGAGCGTCCCATCGGCAAGCTGTCGATCAGCTGCCTTGAGGAAGTTCGCCTTCGCGATCGTCGCGTACGCGTCGCGATTTTTGTCCCAGAAGGCGTTCACGCTCGCTTGATAGGCGGACGACAGGTCCGCCTTCCAGATAGCGTCCGAAAAAGCCTTAGGGGAAGCGGGCAGCTGCGTGCGTGGCTCCAGTATCTGTCCAGGTACGGGTTCGTCACGCGTCTCGTAGATGCCGGTGTAATCGTTGGCGACCACCTTGGACTCGCCCCGGTCATCGACCTTCGGGAACTGAGCTTCCACCGGCGTCAGCACGACCGATTTCCGCAATTCGATACGCGGCGCTCGCTCTCGCCACGGTACGGCGACACCACCCTGCCTGGGGAACGCCTGCACGTTGGCGATCGCGGCGTCGATCAGAGGCATGCGTGCGTAAATCGCGCCACGCGACGTTTCCGATTCGCCCTTTCGATAATTAAAGGAAAGGATGCGGACATTCTTTGGCTCGATGGCGACGTTGAACTTTTCCTTGAAGATCTGCTTTAGCGTCGTTTCGGCGACGCCGCGAACCGTCGGAAGCTCCGCAGTCAACCGATCTGCCAGGGCCTGGATGCTTTCACCGGGGGATGTCGGCTTCGACGAAGCCGGTAGAGCAGGCTCGGACGCTTGTGCCGGTGCCGGTGCCGGTGCCGGTGGCGAAGCCGGAACGGGTGCAGCGGCCGGCGCGTTCGGCGTCGTTGGGGTTCGGATGATCAGATTGTTGGCCCCGGCGCGGCCGTCCCGCCCGGAGACACGTCGATCAGGCGATCGCTCCCGGTCAGCCTTGACGCGGGTCTGTTGCGCATCGCCTTTTGGCGCGCGTGCGCGCGGGTCTTCTCCCACCGCATACGGCTGTGCGGCCTCGGTATCACTGGCGGCTGGAGTATCACGGCGAGTGCCGCCGGTTATCGCGTCCATGGTGTGCCTCACGTCGTGCGGATCTGGCGACGAAAGGTAGGCGCCACGAGCCTCAGGCAGGCGGTATTTGTTGCAGCGAAGAGGCACCCGCAAGCATTTACCACCCGATCTTCCGTCGCGACGCCTAAGGTGCGGTATCGCCCACGAGATACGCCATGACGACGATTACGTACCCTTCCGCCCCGCCGTCGCCTCAATACGCTGGCAGCGCTTCGGCTGCAACCGCATCGGCCGTCACCCCAGCGCCGGCACCGACGAACGGTCCGTCCGCAGTGGAAGTAACGCAGCGGGGATGGACTGATACCCGACAGGCGGGAGGCGCAGGCGCCAGGCCGACGGGGCATACGGCAACCAACGCCGCCCGCCCACCGCAATTCGATTCGTTCGACGACCTTGGTGATATCTGGCCGCCACCGCGCAGTGTCAATGGCATCACGACGCGAGGTGGCGAGCACTACGTACGGATCGACGGGCAGGGGACGCCCGAGCGCGTGCGCTACGATGCCGGCGGACGCCTGCTAGCCGCCAACGGTGACACCCTCGCGCCCGTCGGCGCACTAACGCCGGAGACCACGTTCAGGCGCGTGCCTGCATCAGACGCGCCGCAGGGACCCAGCGCCGTGGACTGGTTCACCAGCGGCGTATTTCCCTCGTTGTCGGATTTCTCCCGCGTGCCGCTCTACCAGCTGGGATCGCCAGACGCGAACGGCATATACCATCGGCGAGGGCGGCAATATGTCGATATGGGTGACATCACAGGTATCGAGGTGGCGCAGGGCAGCGATGGCATTCGCCGTGTCGTCATGGACGGAACAGGGGAGGCGACGGGCCCCGCCGTCACCCGTAAGGCGGGTACGCTGCTTTACGATTCGGACATGACCGTCGGTCCAGGCCGTGAATCACGCGCAGTCGCCGATTCCCCATCTCACTTCGATCTTTCGAAAGAGGATCAGGCGATACTCAGCACGCCACCGAAGCGCGTGCCGGTCGAGCCGGGTGCTCTGGCGGCAGCGCAGGCGCGGGCCATCGAGAAAGGCACCGAGCTTCGCGATGCGGCGTACCACGATTTGCCCAGGGCAATTCGTCCAAAACTACCCGCCGTCACGCTGCCGGCCGATCCCACCGACCGGCAACTGATCGATGCCGCTTACCGGGGATCGCAGGGTCTTGTTGTAGGTGAGTCACATGACGAGCCGGACGCCACGGCATTCCTGAACCGGAGTTTCGGTTATCTCAGGGAGCAAGGCGTCGATACACTGTTCATCGAGTATCCCAGGGAGAATCTGGCGGGTTGGGAAGGACCGCTGAAGTTGAATGGCGATACGGCCCACGATCATGCGCTGATGGAGATGATTGGAGGTTTGCGCGGGCGGCACGGCCAGAACGATTTCTTCAGGAACGCGCTGGAGCACGGCTTCGAGATAAAGCCGCTCGATTCAGTCGCCGCCCGGGCGATCAGCCCGGACATCCAGTCGCGCCAATCCCGGATCGCCTCATTCAATCACCTGGCGCAGTTGGAGATTAACAGGCACCAGGCGGAACACAGCGGCAAGTGGGTTGCGTGGATGGGGAGCGCCCATGCGTCGGACGACAGTACCGGGGGTATCTCGATACCGGGTGTTGCACTGACGACCGGCGCACGATCGCTGGTGTTCAACTCGGACAACGCCGATATTCCCGCCGGCAGGAGTTATGCGATCCACACTGATAAATCGACCAGGCACACAGATGGCTCCGAGAGCCGGAGCGATATCGTCATAGACTTCGTCAAGCCGACCTGATGTCGGCGCGCTTGCCCCGTCGGCGGGGCAAGCGCGATCCATGTGCGCCAGGGCTAGCGCACGCCGCCGCTGGTACCTGGGCCGGACGTCTTGTGGCTCTTGTTGAGCTGCTGGTAGGTCGCCTTGTCGATCTTCTCGACCGACTGAATCTGGCACGGCGGATCATCGCGGCGGACGATCTTTTCCGTGATGCTGCCGCAGATGGCGAACGGCTGTACTGCCTGGATGTTGTCGGCGGCCCGGAAACGCACGCCGCCACCCAGATCCATGCGCGGGCAATCGACGTCGGTGGTGATCTTGAAGAAGTTGGGGCCGTTGGCGACCGTCACGGTGCGGGCGTCGACGACGGTGTAGTTCGAGATCCGGTCGGTTCGCATGCAATCGTTTACAGGGAGCTCGTGGCGCTCCTGCGGGGCGGCGCCGGCGGCTTGGGCCGCCACTGAGACAATGAGCAAGCAGGCAGCGGTCAGGTAGCGGGCATGCATGGCGAGACCCTCGGTGGTTGGTAATACCACGTTAAGCCGTATCGCAGGGAAAAACGAGAGGGGGCAGGGGGTTGGTCCACCTTCCGTTAAGGCCGGCGACACAACCACTCACACCCGTTGAACGTTTCCTAGGGCATGGTCATGCGTCACGGCTGACGGAACGTCGGCCGAGCATGGAACCCAGCGCATGACCGCACGCCCGCTCGGCATCGCCCCCTCCACGCCCCTGGGCGCGGACCTCGCCGAACGCTTCCTCCGCATCCGCCGCCGCACGCTTGAGCTGGCGTCGCGGCTGCAGCCGGAAGACACCGTGATCCAGTCGATGCCGGATGCCAGCCCGACCAAGTGGCACCTGGCGCATACGACCTGGTTCTTCGAGCAGTTCATCCTCGGCCGCGATGCGTCATATCGCTCGCCCAATCCGGACTGGTTCTTCCTCTTCAACAGCTACTACCAGTCGGTAGGGCCGATGCACGCGCGGCCTCGCCGCGGCATGCTCACACGGCCGTCGCTGGCGGATGTGTATGCGTACCGCGCACGCATCGATGATGCGATTGCGGAGCTCATCGCGCAGCGCGCCGACGCGGCACTGGTAACGCTGGTCGAACTTGGCGTGCAGCACGAGCAGCAGCACCAGGAATTGTTGCTGACCGACATCAAGCATGCGTTTGCGCAGAATCCGCTCGAGCCTGCTTACGCGCCCGATGCACCGCGCACGCTCTCGGTGGCGGCGCCGGCATTGCGATACGTTCCATTCGACGAACGCGTCGTCGAGATCGGGTACGACGGCGGCGGCTTCCATTTCGATAACGAACAGCCGCGACACCGCACGTACCGGCAGGCGGGTTCGATCGCTAATCGTCCTGTCACGAACGCGGAGTACCGTGCGTTCATCGAAGACGGTGGATATCGCACCCCGACGTTATGGCTTTCCGATGGCTGGGCCACGGTACAAACCGAACAATGGCAGCGTCCGTTGTATTGGGACGACGCCTGCGAAACCGAATTCACGCTGCAGGGCCGGCATGCCATCGACCCGCATGCCCCCGTATGCCACATCAGTTACTTCGAAGCCGACGCCTTTGCGCGATGGGCTGGCGCGCGCCTGCCGACGGAAATGGAGTGGGAGACGATGGCCGCCGATCTCCCGGTGCGCGGGAACCTTCAGGAAAGCGGGGTGTTCCAACCCCGTGCCAGCTCGTTCGAGGCGGAGCTGGGGCAAATGTACGGCGACTGTTGGGAATGGACGATGAGCCCTTATGTCAGTTATCCCGGGTTCCGTCCGCTGGATGGCGCGCTGGGTGAGTACAACGGAAAGTTTATGAATGGGCAGTGGATCCTCCGCGGAGGTTCATGCGCTACACCCGCTGACCATGTGCGTGCGACCTATCGCAACTTTTTTCCGCCCCACGCCCGTTGGCAGTTTTCGGGGCTACGACTTGGAAACGATCGATGAGCGCTCAACCGAAAGACATCCGCCTGGACGACCGCCACCCGGATATCGAGGATACCCTCCACACCGTTCGTCGCGGCCTGGCCGCGAAACCAAAGAAGCTTCCTTCGCGGCTGTTCTACGACGAACGCGGTTCCGCGCTTTTTGAAGCGATCTGCGAACAGCCCGAGTACTACCTGACCCGCACCGAGATCGCGATCATGCGCGACCATGCGGGCGATATCGCCGAGACCCTGGGCCCCGACGTGCGCCTGGTGGAATATGGCAGTGGCAGCGGCATCAAGACGCGGATGCTGCTCGAACACCTGGAAACGCCGGTGGCGTACGTGCCGGTGGAGATCTCGCGCACGGCCCTGATGGAAAGCGTGGCGGAACTGGCGACGCGCTTCCCCGGCGTGCCGATGCAGCCGGTCTGCGCGGACTTCACCCAGCCGCTGCGTTTGCCGGTGGCGGCGCGCTCGCCGCGGCGCACGGTCATTTACTTCCCCGGCTCGACCATCGGCAACTTCGAAACGAAGGATGCGATCAAGATCCTGCGCCAGATGCGCACGGAGATGAGCGATGGCGGCGGCATCATCGTCGGCGTGGATCTGAAGAAGGATCCGGCGCAGATCGAGGCCGCGTACAACGACGCCGCGGGGGTCACCCGCGATTTCACCCTTAACATGCTCGTGCGACTCAACCGCGAAATCGGTACGGATTTCGAGGTGGATGCGTTCCGCCATCGCGCGCGTTACAACGCGCTTGCCGGTCGCATCGAGACCACGCTGGTGAGCACGAAGCGCCAGGACGTGCACGTGGGCCAGGAGGTCTTCGCGTTCCGCGAGGACGAGGCGATGCAGGTGGAATACAGCTGCAAGTACTCGCTGGATGATTTTGCCCAGATGGCCAACAAGGCCGGCCTGTCGGTCGAGAAGGTGTGGATGGACGAAGACCGGCGCTTCAGCGTGCAGTACCTGGTGCGCTCCACGCCCGTTGTTTCCTGAGTTCGTCGAATTGACGTCGTGGGAGCGGGGGTGGGGGGGGGTTGGTTTTCAAGGAACCCCGATTCGGGGCTGAGGGGGGGCAACC